>NZ_JALOCP010000039.1:0-75511 GCF_030511745.1 Paraburkholderia sp. SECH4 | reverse complement strand
GGCAACGCTAATAGACCACTAACAATGCAAGGAAAGGCCAACACCATAGGAACACTGACAATGCCGCCGCCAAAGGCAAAAACCCAACCTTAATCTATTGCCTTCCCAGCAGTCTCCCGCACAAACGGCAACGGCAACAACGACACAACCCCACACCCAATCAAATACCAGGCAGGCGCCAGATTACTCCCCGAAATCTGAATCAACCAGGTAGCAAAAAACTGCGCAAACCCACCAAAAATCGAAACCCCTAAACAATAAACAATCGACATCCCGGTAGCGCGAATCTCGCGCGGAAACATCTCGGGCAACATGACGATATTGGGCACAGCCGTAAAAGCGACAAACACAGCCAGCACAGCAACAACAGACAACAAAACAGGCACCGTAGGCGAAGCATTGATAATCATGAACGCCGGATACACGGCAACAATCAGCAACACCCGCGAAATCCACAAAACACGTTTACGCCCCACCCGATCGGACAACGCCCCCGCAAACGGCGAGCAAATCACCGTCACCACCGCCGCGGTCCACGCGGCCCACAACGCCGACGACATCGGCAAATGCAAAATCCGAATCGCGTAGGTAGACAGATAAAACAGCACGATGTAATTCGCCGCCGTGCCGCCAATGGTCGTCAGCACCCCCGTCGTGATCACCCGCGAATGCTCGCGAAACAGCCTGCGAACCGGCTGTGCATCAGGCGCCTGGGCCGCCGAAACCGTGCCGTCTTCCACGCCCGGCAACGTTTCGTCCAGATGCCGCCGGATGTAAATACCAATCGGCCCCATCGCCATGCCGATCACAAACGGCACGCGCCAGCCCCAGCTCTCCAGCGCAGCAGTGGACAGCGCCGCCGCCAACGCAACACCCAGCAGCGAGCCGCATACCGTGTTCAACCCTTGGCTCACAAACTGCCAGCTTCCGTAGAACCCGCGCGTCTTGTCGCTGCCATATTCAAGCAGCAACGAGGTCGATGCGCCGACCTCGCCGCCCAGCGCGAAGCCCTGAATTAATCGCGCAAGAATCACCAGCAGCGGCGCGGCGATGCCGATCGCCGCATACGTCGGCGCGAATGCGATGATCGCCGAGCCGAGCGTCATCAGCCACAGCGTGAGACTCATCGCGGCCTTGCGGCCGGCACGGTCAGCATAGCCGCCGAGCACAATGCCGCCCACCGGACGCATGATGAATCCCACGCCGAACGTGCCGGCGGCCAGCATCAGTTGCGCAAGCTGCCCTTCCACCGGGAAATACAGCTTGCCGATGATCGTCGCGAAGAAACTGTAGATCGTAAAATCGAAAAACTCGAGGCCGTTGCCGAGCGTGATCGCAGCAATCGCTTTGGCGTGGCTCGTGCGTTTGGCCGGCGGCGTGGCCGACGCGCCAGCGAGATTCAACGCGTCGGTGCCTGCTGGTTGCGGTGTAGCGGAATAGTCCATCTGTGTCTCCATGGTGTCCTCCCTGCTGATGCGCGGCCCTGCGGTCTTGTGCGCCTGAGAGCAAAGGACGGCCTGACTGGCCCCAACACGGCCTTGATGGCCCCGCTGGTCTTCGTGACCCTCGGAGCCTTGCACGGCCTCAGTTCAATCCGATGGCACCCGGCTCAGACGAGGAACGTCTGCGCAAGCCGCACCCAATAGGCCGCGCCGGTAGCGAGACAGTCGTCGTTGAAGTCATAGCCCGGGTTGTGGACCATGCAGCCGCCCTCGCCATCGCCATTGCCGATGATCAGGTAACTGCCCGGGCAACGCTCCAGCAGGAACGCGAAGTCTTCACTGCCGGTCAACGGTTGCATGTCGGCGATCAAACCGTCTTCGCCGAGCCAGTCGAGCGCGACCTGCCGTGCGAGACTGGTCATCTGCGCATCGTTGACCAGCACCGGATACCGTCGCTGATAGTCCACATGCGCTCGCGCGCCGAACACCGCCGCCTGCCCGCAGGCAACCGCCGTGATGCGCTCCTGCAAATAGTTGCGAACCTCGGGCTTCAGCGCGCGCACGGACAGGCGCATCTCCGCGGTTTCAGGAATCACGTTCGGTGCTTCACCGGCGTGAATCGCGCCGACGGTGATGATCGCCATGTCGAGCGGTGCAATGTTGCGCGACACGATCGACTGCAAGGCCAGCACGATCTGCGCGCACACCACCACGGGATCGACCGCCTTGTGCGGCACCGCGCCATGACCGCCGCGGCCAGTCACCTTGATGATCACCGTATCGGACGACGCCATGAACGAGCCCGGCAGGAAACCGAACTTGCCCGTCGGAAAACCGGGCATGTTGTGCATCGCGAAGACCGCGTCGCACGGAAACTTGTCGAACAGGCCGTCTTCGAGCATTTTCTTCGCGCCGGCCTGACCTTCTTCAGCGGGCTGGAAAATCAGGTTCAACGTGCCGTCGAAACTCTTTTCCTGCGCCAGATGCTTGGCTGCCGCCAGCAGGATCGCCGTGTGCCCGTCATGGCCGCATGCGTGCATCTTGCCGGGGACGGTGCTCGCGTACGGCAGGCCGGTCGTCTCATGAATCGGCAGTGCGTCCATGTCGGCGCGCAGGCCGAGTTTGCGCGTGCCGCTGCCTACTTTCAGTTGCCCTACAACGCCGGTCTGACCCAGCCCGCGATGCACGGTGTAGCCCCACTCCTGCAAGCGTTCCGCGACCAGGTCGCCGGTGGCGAACTCTTCGTAAGCCAGTTCGGGCTGCGCGTGGATGCGGCGGCGCAGCGCGATCATTTCGTCTTCGAGTTCGGCGATGCCCGCCGGGATGGCCATGGTGTTCACGATGTTGTCTCCGTCGATGAAAGCGTGAACCGAGCATAACCACGCCGATTTTCCAGCGGCAGGCGTAGAATCGTTGCGCCAGCAACCAGCGGTTGCCACCCATGTACGGGTTTTCCAGATGAAACTGCATCAACTCAGCACCTTAGCGGCCATTGCGGATACCGGCAGTATCCGGGCCGCCGCCCGTTCGCTCGAGCTTTCGCCGGCCGCCGTGACCAAGGCCATGCGCGAACTGGAAGCCGATCTGCACGCGCCGTTGCTGGTGCGCGGCGCGAGCGGCGTCGCGTTCACGGAGTTCGGCCGCGCGCTGGTCGTGCATGCGCGGCTGGTGCTCGGTCAGTTGCAGCGCGCAGAAGCGGAGATCGAGGCGATGCGCGGCGCAGCGGCCGGCAAACTGTCGATCGGCGTCACACCGTGGGTGGCGCTGACATTCCTGCCGCCCACGGTGCAGCGGTTCCGGCAACGCATGCCGGAGGTCCAACTGGAATTCTTCGAGGGTCTGTTGGCGGTCGTGCAACCGCGCTTGCGCGACGGCAGCCTCGATTTTTCGATTGGCCGTCCTCCGCCTGCTTCGCCGCAATCGGAGTTTCACAACGTACCGCTGTTTTCCACGCATTCGGCGGTGGTCGCGCGCCGCGATCATCCCAAGGCGGGTTGCCGCACGCTGCTCGAACTGGAAGACGCCGAATGGGTATTGAACTGGGACCCCGCCAGCCGCGAGTCGATCTCGGACAATCTGTTCCGCAAGCGCGGCATGAAGGTGCCGCACACGATCCATCTCGCGCATTCGCTCGCGGTCGTGCTCGGCTTGCTCGCGCAAACGGACATGCTCAGCATTTTTCCGTGGCCGCTCGTCGAGGTGAGCATCGCGAAGGAGAATCTGTGGGCGCTGCCCTTGCGCGAGACGGTGGATGAAACCATCGTCAGCATCACGTCACGCCGCGGCGCGCCGACGAGTCCGGCGGCCACGTGTTTTCTCGAGTGTTTGCGTGAAGTCGTCGACGAAGGTGCGCGCTCGCAAGACCCCGAGCTGCGCCGGCTGTTTCATTCGATCGAACTGCTGCTGTAGTGACGTGACCGAATCGCGTTGTTGAGCAACGTCACGGGCCAGCGTGGCTTCATCGCATTCAAACAGGCGAGGTACGGTCGCCCGCTACTACCTGGGTTGCTGGCCGGATTACTGGCTGGATAAATGCTTCTGCAGATACGGCACGAAGCCGTTTTGCGTCGGACCGATCTGCTTGACGCAATCATCGTAGTCAGAGCCCATCGCGCGATCCTGGCCATACATGCCACGGCACTGCGCGTACAGCGTGATCGTTGCCCCGCTGCCCTTGGCCACGCGCGTGGCCGAAAAGACCGCATGGCCCGAGCGGTTCGGAACATCGGTCTCGATCGCTACCGCGTCCGCGCGGACGATCGACGTGGAAGAATGCGCCGCCACATAGTCCTTCGTAAGCGACCAGGCCTTGTCGCACTGCGCCTGATCCGCGCACCCGACCGCAGCGTTACGCTGCGCGCTATCGAGCAGGTTCTCTGAGCGGGTAAAGTCGCGCGCCTGCGCCTCCTGTTTTTCGGCGGACATGCAGCCGCTCAGGGCAAGCGCAGCAAGCGCAATAGCGATAGTCGTTTTCACAGGTTCAAGATCCGATGGCGAATTCCGGCAAAGATTATAGACGCCCGCAAACGGCGTTCGCAGATTGGAACAGCCATCGGAAAACTGCCGGCGCGGTGACGTCCCTCACCGCCCGGCAGTCACGCAGCGTCAGCTCGCGTAACCCACTACGCCCTTGATCTCCAGAAAATCCTCGAGACCGAACTCGCCGTACTCGCGGCCATTGCCCGATTGCTTGAAGCCGCCGAACGGCGCATCGGGGCTGTAGTCCGCGTAGTTCAGATAGATCGTGCCGGTACGCAGGCGCTTCGCCACCGCATGCGCGTGCTCGATCGAGGCGGATTGCACATAGCCCGCGAGGCCGTAGAGGCTGTCGTTGGCCATCGCGATCGCCTGGTCTTCGGTGTCGTAGCCGAGGATCGACAGCACCGGCCCGAAGATCTCTTCGCGCGCAATCGTCATGGTCGGCGTGACATTGCCGAACACCGTCGGGCGCACGAAGTAACCATCCTTCAATCCTTCAGGACGGCCCGGCCCGCCGGCCACCAGCGTAGCGCCCTCTTCAACGCCCACGCCGATCAGCCGCTGGATCTTGTCGAACTGCTGCTCGCTGATGACCGGCCCGAGATCGATGCCCTTCGCATCCGCAGGACCGACGACGAGTGCTTCAGCCGCTTCCTTCGCATACGCCAATGCCTCGGCGAGGCGTGCGCGCGGCACGAACATGCGCGTGGGCGCATCGCACGACTGGCCGCTGTTGTCGAAACACGCACGGGCGCCGCGCATCACAGCCTGTTTCAGATCGGCATCTTCGAGAATCAGGTTGGCCGATTTGCCGCCCAGTTCCTGGTGCACGCGCTTGACCGTGTCCGCCGAGGCCTTGGCGACCTGCACGCCCGCACGCGTCGAACCGGTGAACGACATCATGTCGATGTCCGGATGACGCGACATCGCCTCGCCCACCGTTGCGCCTTCGCCGTTGACGAGGTTGAACACGCCGGCCGGCACACCCGCTTCGTCGAGGATCTCGGCGAAGATGATGCCGGAGAGCGGCGCCAGTTCCGAAGGCTTGAGCACCATCGTGCAGCCGGCCGCGAGCGCGGGCACGACCTTGGTGGCGATCTGCAAGGCCGGCCAGTTCCACGGCGTAATCAGCCCGCACACGCCGACCGCTTCCTTGCGGATCAGAATGCTGCTCTTCACGTACTCGAATTCGAACGTGTCGAGCGTGCGGATCATCGTCTCCAGATGCGCAACGCCGGTCCACGCCTGCGCGTCGTTCGCATATTGCAGCGGTGCGCCCATCTCGCGGCTGATCGCATGCACCATGTCGTCATAGCGCTTGCGGTACACGTCGAGGATCGCTTGCAGCAAATCGATTCGCTGCGCGATCGTCGTCTCGCTGTAGGCAGGAAAGGCACGCTTCGCCGCGGCCACGGCGCGGTCGACATCGGCCGCGCCGCCGAGCGAAATCTGCGCGAACGCGGTAGCCGTGGACGGATCGATCACGTCGAGCGTGGCGGCACCGGCCGGGTTTTGCGGATCGACCCACTGGCCGTCGATGTAAAACTGTTTGGCGTGTTGCATGGGCTTGTCCTTTACATGAATGGTTGGGTCAGACGTTGGGCCGGCAAAGCGCCCGAGAGCGGTATCGAATGCTTTACATCGACGCCGCTCAATCTGAATGTCTTCAAATCGAAATTCATCGCTACGCAGCTTTGGCTCAGACTCCGGTTCTGCTTCGATTCCGTCATCGAATCCCTCGTCTTTGAATCAAATTAACCAGGAGAGACACATGAGCACCATCACTTTCACCCGCATCGACGCTAAAGGCCCCGGCGCTTCCGGCCTGAACCCCGCTCTGCACGATCCCGCCGACGTCATCCTCGAAGGCGCCAAGGCACCGCACGCCCTCAACGCATTCTCCGACGCAAGCAACATGCTGTCCGCCGGCGTATGGCAATGCGATGCGGGCACGCTGAAGCTGGCCGACCTGCCGATCCACGAAGTCTGCGTGCTGATCGAAGGCGAAGTCGTCATCACCAGCGACGACGGCCGCAGCGAACGCTATGCCGCCGGCGACGCCTTCATCCTGCACAAGGGCTTCTCGGGCACGTGGCATATGCCGGTGGCGACCAAGAAGTACAGCATCGTGTACTGCGGTTGATTCATACTGCATCGCAGCGTTGCTTCAACAAGAGCCGCACCCGTTAAGGTGCGGTTTTTTCATTCCGGCTGCAATCAATAAAAAAGCCGTCGGGCACATCGATCACTACAGTGGCAACCATAACGGCAACTACATCGGGAAGCCCAGCGCCTTGATCGAATTGATCCAGAGACGCCGCCAGCCGCCGCGATCGTCGGCGCCGTCGAATGCGTTGAAGGTAATCTTCGCGGCGATCCAGCGCAACGGTTCCGGCGGAATGTACGACGGCCCTTTGCGCGAAATATCCAGCGACGTAATCAGCGTCTCCCGATTCCACAGCATGTCGAGGCCCATCTTCGCACCAAAGCGGCTGCCCGCCACCCCGAAACCCGTATAGCCCGCGACGAACACGCTTTTGCCGCCGTGATAGCGGCGCGCGAACACGGCGCCGCGTGAGCAGTAGTCGATCGGGCCACCCCATGCATGGGTGAAGCGCACGTCGTCCAGTTGCGGAAACGTGCGGTAGAACGCTTCGGCGAGCTTGTAGTATGTGCTCTCGTCACGATCCGCGGCCGGATTTGGATCGCCGCCGAAGTGATAGCTCACACGGCCGCCGAAGATAATCCGGTTGTCTTTGGTAAGACGGAAATAATTGAGTTGCGTACGCGTATCGTAGATGCCCTGGCGATTGTTCCAGCCGATGCGCGCCATCTGCTCGTCGCTCAAAGGAGCAGTCGCGATGATGTGATCGCGCACCTGCATCACGCGGCGCTTGATGTCGGTCACGCCCACGTCTGCCGTGCCGGTGCCAAGCAGCACGCGTGGCGTTTCGATGCTGCCCGCCTGGGTGTGCACCATCATCGTTGCGCCGAGATCTTCCATGCGCGTGATCGGCGAGTGTTCATGCAAACGCACACCGAGTTTCAGCGCGGCGGCCTTCAGTCCCCACGCGAGTTTCGCCGGATGAATCGTGCCGCTGCGATTGCGCGACCACATCGCGCCCGCGAACAGCGGTGAATCGAGTTGTTCGCGTGCGCCTTTGCTGTCGAGCAAAACGACATCATGCCCGTGGGCTACGTGGAGCTCGTAATCGCCTTTCAGATGATCGAGGTGCCCCGGATCGACGGCCACCGTCATCTCGCCATTCCATTCGACGTCCGCTTCAATGCCGTAACGCGTCAACGACTCCTTGAAACCGTCGAGGTTCTCCTGCCCCAGCTGTTCCAGCACGTCGAGGTCTTGCGGAAAGACCCGCGTTGCATTCGGCAGACCATGCATCACCGACGTGGAGATGATCCCGCCCGGACGACCCGATGCGCCGTAGGCCACCTTCCCCGCTTCGACCAGCACGACGTCGAGCGACGGGTCCGCTTCTTTCGCCTGAATCGCCGCCCACAAACCGGTGAACCCACCGCCAACGATCACCAGATCCGCGGAAGTCGGTCCGATCAATTCCCGTTCGACAGCCGGTGCACGCGGATTGTCCAGCCAGAACGGAAACAGCTTTACACCTTCAAACGCGCGCTTTACTGACTCGCTCATTGTGTTTGCCTACTCAACTTGAATACCATTGCATTTGCTGCGCGACTGTTGCTTCGGTGCGGCCTTGGTGGCGCTTCGACGCAGCTTCTAATGCCACCTCGATTGCCCTCGGCGAAGTCTCACTGCGCCTTGCACTGAGCGCCTCGAACCGCACGATTCAACCCGCGTCCTGCGTGTCCAGCACTTCTTCGCGTTCACGTCGTACGGCGCGCTGCTGCGCTTGCGTTTTCATTTGTGTCTTCATTTGTGTCTTCATTTGCGCGCCGCCAGCCTTAAGCCTGGTCGCCGGCACCACCGGGTGCACGGTCGCGTTGCGCTGCGGACCGCTACGCAACCAACGTCGGCCAAGCGGCCCATACACGCCATCCGGTTCAGGAAAACACTGCAGCAATGCGATATACAGCGCACAGGCGAGCGTCAGCGAAACCGGCATGCTGATGTCGAGCCCCCCGGCGAGCTGCCCGAGCGGGCCGACGAACTGATCCGGCAGATTGACGAAGCACAGGCCGATCACCGCGCTCGGAATCCACGCACCCATCGCGCGCCAGTTCCAGCCGTGCGTGAACCAGTAATGACCGCCACGGCCGCCGCGATTGAACACCTGCAGATCGTCGGAAAGATAGAAACCGCGCCGCGTCACGAAGCCGATGATCATGATCACCATCCACGGGCAACTGCAGACATTGATCAACACCGAGAACGTCGACACGCTTTCGACCAGATTGAACGCGAAGCGGCCGAGAAAGATAAAGCCGATGGCAAGACTGCCGATCAGCAACGTGGCGCGCACGCGGTTCAGAAACTTTGGAAACATGCTCGACATATCGAGCCCGGTGCCGTACAGCGCGGTGGTACCCGTCGACATCCCGCCGATGATCGCAATCAGGCACACCGGCAGAAAGAACCAGTTCGGCGAGATCGCCAGCAGACCGCCCACGTAGTTATTCGAGGCGATGAAATCCGGCGCCTTGCTGGCGATGATCGTCGCGGTAGCAAGACCGAAGAAGAACGGCACGAAGGTGGCCAGTTGCGCGAGCATCACCGCGAGAATCGTGCGCTTCTTCGGTGTGTTCTGCGGAATATAGCGGGCCCAGTCGCCGAGCGTGCAGGCGAACGACACCGGATTGCTCATCGCAACCAGCACAGCACTCACGAACGCCGGCCAGAAACCCACCGAGCCGAGCGCCACCTTGCCGGCGTACGCACTATTGAACGGCCCGGCGAACGCCACAATGCCGACCACGAAAAGCAGACTCGCGGCCCACACGGCGATCTTGTTGACCCACAGCATGAAGCGGAAGCCGTAGACGCAGACGGTCAGCACCAGCACCGCAAAGAGACCGTACGCGAAGCTCAACGTCATCCAGTTGACCGGCAGGCCGAGCAGATGATTCGCGCCGCCCACGAGCGCATCGCCCGAGCTCCACACCGCCAGCGAGAAGAACGCGACGGCGGTCAACACCGCCAGAAAGGAGCCGACGATCCGGCCATGAATGCCGAAATGCGCACCCGACGAAACCGGATCGCTCGTGCCGTTGCGCGGACCGAACAGCCCCATCGGCGCAAGAATGCACGAACCGATCACCACGCCAAGCACGATCGAATAAACGCCCGCCTTGAACGACAGACCCAGCAGCACCGGAAAACTGCCGAGCACCGAGGTGGAAAAGGTATTGCAACCGCCGAACAGCAAGCGGAACAGATCGATCGGCCGCGCATAACGCGAGCGATCCGGAATGCGTTCAAAACCGAATGTTTCGACTTGGGTGATGCTGTTGCTGCTCATTGTCTCCAACTCCTGTAACGGCCAGGTCAATCACGATGGCTCGCCACGAGGATGCGGCGTCCACTTTTCTCAGATGTCTGGACGCCACTGTAAAGACAATCAGTGCGGGCAAAAATATCGCCCGCCCAACCTTTACTTCGATCGCGGGCGATGTAACCTGAAATGCCCGTCCTATAAGGCTCTGCGGAGGTAGCCAGAGGCCGCGCGGGTACCTCCTTCGGGCCTGGCGAAACGCAAACGTCGAAGCGAATAGCGAGAATCCTCGCCTCAAATCGGGCTTGCCTCACGCGCCTGACGGCGCCGCTTCGCCGCGGCAACAGTCGGCAGCGGCACCGGCACCGCGCCGGACATGCCGTGCTCGATCAGAAAATCGCGGAACAGACTGGCGACATGCGGCAGGCGTTTATCGGACACATGCATCACGTACCAATCGCGCTCGATTGGATTCGCGGGCAAGGGCAACAACGCCAGCAAGCCCGCCTGAAATTCCAGCGAGCACGCATGCAGCGACAGAAACGCGATACCCAAGCCCGCCTCGACCAGTTGCTTGATCGCTTCGTTGCTCGAGAGTTCGGAGCCGATATGCAGCTTGTGGCCGGCGAGCCGAAACAGATTCTCGACCGTCGAGCGCGTACCCGAGCCCCGCTCCCGCACGAACAGATTCGCGGATTGCAGATCGTCCAGCGACAGGCGCTTCTTCTTCATCAACGCATGGGCGGGCGAGGCGACGAACGCCATCGGATGCTTGGCGAACGCCGTGGCCACTGTGCGCAATTCGCGTGGTGCGCTGCCCATCACCGCAAGATCGATCTCGTGCGTGGCCAGCATGCGGATGATGTCGGCGCGATTGCCGACCTTGAATTGCACCTTCACTTGCGGGCGCGATTCCGTGAAGCGCACCAGAAAAGGCGGGATCAGATATTCGGCGGTCGTGATCGCGCCAATGCGCAGTGTGCCGCCCTGCTCGCCATGCAAGGCGGCAAGATCATCCGCCGCGCCATTCCATAGATCGAGGATTTCCAGCGCATAGCGCGCGAGGATTTCGCCCGCCGCGGTCAACTGCACGCCACGGCCCACCCGCTGCAATAGCGGCGCGCCCGCGGCCTCTTCGAGCAGGCGCACCTGAAGCGACACCGCCGGCTGCGTGAGCTTCAATTCTTCGGCCGCGCGCGACACGCTGCCGAGCTTCGCGACCGTATGCAAGGCTTTCAATTGACGAAACGTGGCGGCTTTTAACATAAGTGAAAACCTATATGTTGTGCAGAAACATTAAATTGTGCTGCGGTTTCAGCCGATTCTATACTGGCCCTGACAGATGAGGCCGGTGAATACCCGGTATAGCCCCGGAACGCCTTCACCGGCTCAGCACGGACAACTTCAGGAGGATAGGATCATGGCCGCAATCGATCAGCAGGGAACCTCTACCGCGCAACGCAGAGAGCAAGGGCAGCAAGCGGCTCAATCGACGCAAGCGGCGGCGCATCGCGTCGTGATCGTCGGCGGTGGGGTCGGCGGCCTTGGGCTCGCTACACGACTGTCGGAAACGCTCGGACGCGCCGGTCTCGCGCAGATCGTGCTGGTGGATCGCTGGCCGACGCATTTCTGGAAGCCCTTGTTGCACGAAGCCGCGTCGGGCCAGCTCGATCCGGCCACACACCAACTGCAATACGCAGTGCAGGCGCAACGGCATGGCTTCGAATTCGAACAGGGCGAGCTCGCCGCGCTCGATCGTACGAACCGGCACATCACGCTGAATGCGCTCCACGACGCCGACGGCCGCGAAATCCTGCCGTCACGGCAGCTTGCATTCGATACGCTGGTGCTGGCCATGGGCAGCGTCACACAATATTTCGGCGTGCCCGGCGCGGCCGAACACGCGTTGCCGCTCGAATCGGTCGCGCATGCGGAAGCGTTTCGCCGCAAGCTGCTCGACGCCTGTCTGCGGGCCAACCATGCGCGACGCGCACGGACCGCGCAGGCGGACACGCCGGTGTCGATCAACATCATCGGCGCTGGAGCGACAGGCGTTGAACTCGCCGCTGCGTTGCGCGACACGGTGCGCCTGCTGAACCGCTATAGCCCGTTTTCGCTCGACCCCGTGCGCGACTTCCGCATCCGTCTGATCGAAAGCAGCGAGCGCGTGCTGCCCGCCCTATCCGAAACGATCTCGGCGCGTGCACAAAAGATGCTCGTCAGTCTGGGGGTCGACGTGTTGAACGCCACACGCGTCACCGAAGTGCGCGCCGATGCCGTGCTGACGAATGAAGGCGCACCGCTCGCCAGCGACATCGCGATCTGGACCGCCGGCATCGCGGGGCCGCCGGTGTTGCGCACGCTGGGCGGCATCGCGGTGAATCGCAACGCACAGGTGCAGGTGAACCGCACGCTGCAATGCACGAACGATGCGAACATATTCGGACTGGGCGACTGCGCGGCCTGCCCTTCTTCTGAAAACGCGGACGCGTTTCTGGCGCCGCGCGCGCAAGTCGCGCATCAGCAGGCGCTGTTTCTGGCGCGCGCGCTGAAGTGCCGGATAGCGGACGAACCCTTGCCGGAGTTCGTCTATCGCGACGCCGGCACGTTGGTCGGCTTTGGCCGCGAAGGCACGATCGGCAGTCTGAGCAACAGCTTGCTGACGCAGCCGGTGTTCGTCGACGGCTGGCTGGCGACTGCCGTCTACAAGCTCATCTATCGCCGCCACGTGATGACATTGACCGGCTTCGCACGCATGGCGCTCGATTCGGCGAGCCACTGGTTGCGTCGACGCGTGCATCCGGTGATCCGGCTCCATTGAAATTGGCAAGCGCGGGCGGCGTCTTTCAGATTCCCAGATTCAGAAAACACCGCCCGCGCGACGCTCAATCGAGAAACTCCGTCGCCCGTTTGCGCAGCACCGCGCCGAAATCGTCGAGCCAGCCGATCGACAGGCGCCAGCTCTGCCAGTACAGATCCACGTCGATATGCTTGCCGGGCGCCACCTCGACCAACTCGCCGCTGGCAAGGTGCGGCGCGATCATCCGTTCGGGACACATGCCCCAGCCCATTCCCGTCACGCAGGCGCGCAAAAAACCGGCGACGTGCGGAATCCAGTGCAAGGGCGGATCCAAATCGGCCCGCGTGATGCGGCGCATGAAGCGCTTCTGCAACTGATCCTTCGGGTTGAAATCGACGCACGGCGCGCGCCGTAACGACTCGCGCGTGACGCCGTCGGCAAAATGACGCTCGCGAAACGCCGGCGTGCAGACCGCCAGATAGCGCATCCGCCCGAGCCGGGTCGAGCGGCAGCCCTGCACCGGCTCGGCCTGCGTGGTGACCGCGCCTTGCACGCTGCCGTCGCGAATCCTCTGCGCGGTGTGGTCCTGGTCGTCGATCACCAGATCGAGCAGCATCTCCCGTTCCACGCAGAACTGCGCCACTGCGTCGATGAACCAGGTGCCCACGCTGTCGTCGTTGACGGCCACGCGCAGCGCCGGCCACGGTTCGACCAAGGCGCCGGGCAGTGCCGGCAACCGGCCGGTCAGCTCCGCTTCCAGCAACAGCACGCGTTCGGTATGGCGGCACAGCAGCGCCCCCGAGGTGGTCGCGACACACGGCTGGCCGCGCTTCACGAGCACGCTCCCCACCCGCTCCTCCAGCAGTTTGACCCGCTGCGAGACGGCTGAGGGCGTCACGTTCAGTTCGCTGGCCGCACGGTCGAACGAGCCGTGCCGCACCACGGCGGCCAGCGCGTCGAGCAATGCATAGTCGAGCATTAGCGTTCCTTAATCGGCATTAAGTAAATTAGCTTCTCTTATGAGCAGCAAAACCGCAGACTAGTCTCGTTCGCTTTCCCCGTCTACTGGATCGATTATGAATTGGCTGTCTTTTTCCCACGGTGCCGCCCTGTGCGCGTCGCTGATCGTGACGATCGGCGCCCAGAATGCCTTTGTGCTGCGTCAGGGCATCATGCGCTCGCACGTCGGCAAGATCGTCGCTCTGTGCGCGCTGTCCGATTGCATCCTGATCGGCGCGGGCGTCGGTGGCGCGTCGGTCCTGGTGGAACGCTATCCGGTGTTCGTCCACGCGATGCTGTATATCGGGCTTGCCTATTTGGCGTGGTTCGGCATCAACGCGCTGCGCCGTGCAGTACGTCCGGGACATGCAGTGCTGGACGCCAATGCGGGCGGCACCGCACCGGGCACGAGCGCAGCAGCACCCGTGCAACGTGCAATGCCGATCATCCTGATGACGCTGGCCTTCACGTGGCTCAATCCGCACGTGTATCTCGACACCTTCCTGCTGATCGGCACGGCCGGTGCGCGCGAACCGGACGGCGCACGGGTGGCGTTCGCGCTCGGCGCGATGGCGGTGAGCGGAATCTGGTTTATTGGTCTGGGTTACGGCGCCCGCGCGTTGGCGCCGCTGTTTCGCCGCGCGACGGCGTGGCGCGTGCTGGACGGCGCGATCGGCAGCATGGTATTGCTGCTGGCGGTGACGCAGTTGCGGTGATTGCCGGCAGGCGCCCTACTTCTGCACCTGCTGCATGCCGAGCAGTTCCTGCACGAGTTGCGCCGACACGTAATGCGGTCCGTCGAAGAGATAGGTCCGGTAACCGCGATACGCGAGCAATTGCGGCGACAGTTCAGCAGCCGTCGCCGCGCGGAACGCGCCGCCCTGGGCGGGACGAAATGCCTCGGCGATGATCCGCACACGATCCTTGCCGAGCCGTGCCGCCAACGCATCCGCATATTCACGCGCAGCCGCCGGGCCACGCGCATAGACACCGCAGCCATCCTGCAGAAACACGCCGACATCGGGCGGCAGCCAGCCGTCCAGCCACGCTGCCAGCGCCGCGCCGCCGATATTCGAGTTGTCGTAGACACTGATCCACAGCGGCCGCGGGAGCTTGTCGAGCAAAGGCGCGAGCGCGGCGGCGTCCTTCCAGGTTGGGTCGACTTCCACCGGAAAGTAATAACCGTCGATGTGAATCGCCGGCCGCACGGCCGCCAACTGCTTCGATTGTTCGATCAGTTGCGCCGCCTGCGCACGGGCTGTGGTTTCGTCGAAACGTCCGGCGAGACCGACGATCACATTGCGCGCCCATGGTTCGCCGGCAATCCGCGTCCAGTCCGGCAAGCGTCGGGCTGTTTGCATAGCGGTGCCAGGCAGAAACGACGTGCCGTCCACCGCCGTCCATTGCACCAGCAGATCCGTCACGCCGAGGCGATTCCAGTCGCCGTGCGGGTCGACATGATCATCGTCGATCTGCCAGACCACGCCCTGCGCCAACGCGCCGGCGTCGCTCGCACCAGGCGCCGAGCAGCCGTACACGAGCGCTGCGCACGCGCTCGCCGCCAGCAGCGCGCGGCGGCGCGGCGAGACCGGCTCGCCCTCCCGGGTCTGAACCTCGTGTGAACTACGCATTGTGCTGGCGCTGTGCTTTGAAATGAACGTCACGATAATCCTGAGCAAGTTGCGCGCGATCGATCTTGAAGTTGACAGATACCGGCAAGGACCGGCACGCGAGCAATTCTGACGGGATCATATACGACGGCAGGCGCGCGGCCAGCAGCGTCTTCCAGTCCTGCAACGCATCGGGCAGCCGGCCGTCGTCGTTGCCGGTTGCGACGAACGCGACGATCCGCGCGACCGAGCCGTCCGGCCGCCGCAACGGCACGGCTGCGGCACTCGCTGCAGCGGGCAGCGCGCGCAGGGCCGCGTCGATCTCCATCAATTCGATCCGGTAGCCGCCCATCTTGATCTGATCGTCGATACGTCCGTGGCAGAACAGCAGTCCGTTGCCGTCGATCGCGCCCAGATCGCCGGTGCGAAACGCCCGCTGTCCGTTGTGGATGAACATGCGTGCCGCGTTCAGGTCTTCGCGGTTCAGATAGCCGCGCATCACATGTGCGCCGGCGATGCACAATTCGCCAGCGTCGACGAACACCTCGGCGTCGCGCTTGGCATGGCCGATCGGCAGGCGCGCGTGATGCGCGAGTACCGCATCGTCGACGACGATCCAGGTGGTCGCTACAGTCGCCTCGGTTGGTCCGTATGTGTTGATGATCCGTGCGGCCGGGAAGCGCTGGCGCAATTGGCGCGCGAGTGCGACTGGTAACACTTCGCCGCAGAACAGGAAGGTCCTGAGCGCCGGCAAGCCGTCTTGCGAGAACTGCGGATTGAGGAGTTGCTGTTGCGCAAACGATGGTGTCGACACCCATGTGGTCATGCGGTGACGTGCGAGCGTGGCGAGAAACGCTGAGCCCTGCGTCGTCAGCGCACGCGAGGCGAGTACCACGGTGCCGCCGAGCGCGAGGGTGCCGAACACTTCGTACATCGACAGATCGAAGCTGAAGGGTGCCTGATCCAGGAACACCGGCGCGTCGCCGAGCGCGAAGTCGGCCGCCATCCAGTCGGCCAGCGCGGCGACGCTTTCGCGGCCAATCTGGACGCCTTTGGGTTCGCCGGTCGTACCGGAGGTGAACAGCACGTATGCGAGGTTTTTCTCGCGCAATACCGGCGGTGCTGATGCTGTCGAAGTCGAAGTCGAACTCACCGCCCCCTCTACCGCCTCAAATTCGACCCACGCGCCGTGCCCGTTCAAACTCACGAAGCGGCCGTCGCGCGCGTCGAAGTAAGTCTGCGCGCCGAGCGTGCTCGCGATGCGCTGCATCCGTTCATCCGGATAGATCGTATCGACAGGCACGAACGGCGCGCCGAGCAGCAACGCCCCCACCATCGCCACAAAAAATTCCGCTTCCTTGTGACCGCGGATGATCACCGGCACATCCGCAGCGAAACCGTGTGCGCGCGCCTGGCTGGCCCACGCGTGGGCTTGTTCCTCCAACTCGCGCCAGCGCAATGCGCGATCGGCACCGATCACCGCCCACGTGTCCGCACGAACATCGACATCGGCAAAGCAGTTCGCGCTCAGATCGAATCGCATGGCGCGCCTAGCGATTGGCGGCGATGAACGCGCAAAGCGCATCCACGGATGCCAGGTGCTCGGCGATCTCGGTTGGCGGAATCCGCACGCCGAATTGCATCTCGACGCCCATTACGATTTCGACGGCCAGCACCGAATCGACCAACCCCGTTTCGAGCAGCGGTTCATCACCGCGCACGAGGCGCAGCACGACGGATTCGACCAGTGCCGCCACGTCGGCGTGCAGCGTTTCGTGTTGAGTCATTGTGTACTCCTTGCGCAAACGTCGTTCCGGCAATCAGAACTGGAAATAAAGAAAACGCACTTCGCCATGCAACTGCGCGACGCAGAACACCAGCACGCCGAACATCGCGACGGTCCAGCGCAGCGAAGGCCGCCATGTCAGCGCAGCGGGCAAGCCTTCGACCGCGCGATCGAGCGCCGGCGAGAAGCGGCCCATCAGTTGATGTGAATTCGGCGTGCACCAGACGATCGCCAGCAGCGCGACGATCAGCAACGCGAGCGTCGAGCGGCCCGCGACAAGATGCAGCCATTCGCCAAGGCCCATGTTCGCCGTGCCCAAGGCGGGCCAGTCGAGCGCTTCGATACCACGCAGACCCGCCATGCCCTGCAATAACGCGAGTGCATCGCCGACGCCATGTGCCCGGAAAAATGCAAACGCGATCAGTGCGGCCACGAAGGTCAGCAGGACGTTGCCCGCATGGCGAACGCGTGCTTTGAAGCTCAATGTGAACGCCGGGGCTGTTTCTGCTGCCCGTGCCGTCCCCGCTGTAACTACCCCAACCGCCGGCGCAGCCGCCCCCCGCCACGCGCGATAAGCGTGATTCACAGTGAGATAAAAAGCGTGCAGCAAGCCGTAAATCAGATACTGCAAGCCCGCGCCGTGCCAGATGCCGGCCAGCGCCATCGTGTAGAAAGTCGGCACGGCCACCGTCGAGAGAAAGCCGCCCGTCGAGCGTTGCGCGAGGCGCCCGATCGGCAGGCCACGCAATGCACGGCTACGGTTGATCCGCATTGCCAGCGGGTAGTACAGGTAAGCCGTGAGATAGCGCGTGAGCGTCATATGCCAGCGCTGCCAGAAGTCGATGATGCTGGCCGCCTTGAACGGCGAATTGAAGTTCAACGGAAAACGCACGCCGAACATCTTCGCGAGGCCCACGGCCATGTCCGAATAACCAGAGAAGTCGAAGTAAAGCTGCAACGCGTACGCGAGACAGGTGCCCCACGCCGCCAGCCACTGCAACTCGTGCGGCGCGGCGAAGCCCGCGTCGGCGAACGGTGCGATGGTGTCGGCGAACAGCAGCTTCTTCGCGAGGCCGATCGTGAACACGAACGCACCGATCGACAGATTTTCCGCGCGCAGCTTATACGTGGCCGGCTGCGCGAACTGCGTCATCATTTCTTTGTGATGCAGGATCGGCCCCGCGATCAGATGCGGAAAGAACGTGACGAACTGCACGTAGCCGAGCGGGTCGCGCTCCTTGACGATGCCCGCGTTGCAATCGAGCAGATAGCCGATCTGCGTGAAGGTGAAAAACGACACGCCAAGCGGCAGGATCACGCCCTGCATGCCGTGCGCGAGCCAGTCGGCCGGCGCGACGCCGCTTGCGTGCACGAGCGCGGTGAGCAGCGTCGCAAGATATTTGTAGCGCACCAGCAGCGCGAGGTCGGCGGTGATCGCGAGACCGAGTAACCAGCGGCGGCGAACGGACTGCGCAGGCGCCGCGACAATCGCACAGCTCATCGCGTAGTTGAACGCGATCGACCCCACCAGCAAAGCGACGAACGCCGGATTCCACCAGCCGTAGAACACGATCGACGCACCGCAGAGCCACGCCGCCGCGGCGCGTGGCATGCGTTGGCCGAGCAGGTAGTAGCCGGCCAGCGCCGGCGGCAGGAACAGCGTGAGGAAGATGAATGAATTGAATAGCATCGGGATCAGTCCTGCCTGGCTGGTGCGGGAGCGGTGCCGACCGGCATCGACAGCGCGTCTTCCGACATTTCCCAAATCACCACGCGCACACTCTTCGGCCACGTGGCACGCTCGCGCCAAACCGCCTGCATCGCGCGGTCGAACTGGCCGTCGTCGAGGCTGACGTTCCACACTTCGCGGCCGAGCTGCTCGCCGAGGCGCTCGGCAAACGCGCTGCGGCGCGAAAACGAACTGCCCGCGAGCAGCACATCGGCGGCGGGACCGTCGTCGAGCAGGCCGCCTGTGCGTTGTGCCTGTAGAGTTTCAGCAGCGACGACATCAGGCGCTGGCCGCCACGCATCCGGCACGTCATTCAGATTGGCGAGCGTGAGCAAATCGCCGATGCGCGGCGCGGGTTGCGCCGTCGTGTGCGTGAATGTGGTGTCGCCGGGTTTACCGAGCAACGGCAACACCGCGGCGCCGACCACCTGTGCAGCCGCTTGCGCACCACGCGCATTCCAATGCACATCGGTACGGAAAAACGCGGGACGTG
Organism: Paraburkholderia sp. SECH4; assembly: GCF_030511745.1. Lineage (NCBI taxonomy): Bacteria > Pseudomonadati > Pseudomonadota > Betaproteobacteria > Burkholderiales > Burkholderiaceae > Paraburkholderia > Paraburkholderia sp. SECH4. The sequence continues at coordinate 56,250 of NZ_JALOCP010000039.1, read as the reverse complement.
CAGCTTGCAACGCCGGCATCAATTCGACGTGCGTGACGTTGCTCGCGGTCAACGCGCGATTCCATACATTCAGACGCTGCGTCATCCGCGCGTCCTGCCGCAGCCCGCACAGCGCTTCGCTCTCCACGCGCGCTTTGTCGGGCACCGTCACCACCACCAGTTGAATCCCGGCGCTGCGTAGCGCATCCGCGTAACGATGCAAGGAGGCGATGCGCGCATCGGTCAGCGCGTCACCGCCATCGGCGCGTTCGACAGAATCATGTCCCGGCTGCACCGGCGCGCGCAGGCCGTCCGCATAGAACAGCCAGCCGGGACAGCCCTCGCGCACCTGATGCCCGAGGTCGCCGAACAACCGGTAACGCGCCGCGGCTTGCCAGCGATGCAGCGACCGCGCATACGGCACGTCGATTGCACGGTCGAGACTGCGGCCGAGGCTGCCGTCACGCCAACCATGCGCATCGAACGACGCGCCGTTGCGCGACTGCATGACAAGCGAGGCCAGCGCGCCTGCACAACCGAGGCCGAGCAACAGCGCGACCAGCCACGCGACGTGTCGATGCGCGCGAGCGAGCGGCCCCGGCGCCGCCGCAGCAGCGTGACCGTGCGCCGCACCGGTGTCGTTGCCCGCTGCGCCTGCCGCTGTGCGACCCACCGTACGCGCCGGCGTGCGTCCAACTGACTCGCTCATCAGGCGATAGCCTTGGTCAGGCGTGCGAGGAACGCATCGTCGGCCATGACCGAGGCTGCGTCCCACTGCCCGCCCGCGCTCGGCAGATTCATCATCTGCCCTTCGTTGAATTGCCAGACGATCGCTTGTGGCGGATTCGCCTTGAAGGCCGGCGCTTCCACATAGTTGAGCAGCGTCTTCCACGGACCGGTGTCGCCGAAGGTCCACGTCAAACCAACCGGGCGATCGATTGCGTTCGAGAGCTTCTGCGGAAAACCGAGGTACGGCTGAACCATGCTGTTGCCGACCACCTGCACGACCGGCGGGCCACCATCGACGAGATCCGGCGACGCCACTACCGTGCGCACGATGAAGTGATCCTTGCCGACCGTTTTCTTGCGGTCCGGCGGCAGCAAGGCCGCGAGGTCGCCGTAGCGGACTTCCTCGTTCCACTTGCCAAGCCGGCTGCCCGCGCCCGCGGTGCCCTTCAGCGGACCGGCCGCCATGAGGCGTTTGGCGACACGCGCGGCGACCGCTTCGGCGGAATGGCCGCTCCAGTGGTAATCGGCGCGAATGTACTTTTCCTGCGAAGCATCGACCGCGGCGATCGCGCCGTCGCCATCGACTATCTGCAAGCCGAGCGAAGCGCCGTGCGCGCGAATCGCGGCATAGCGGCTCGCGACCCCTGCGGACATCGCGGTGCCGTCCGGCAGATTCTCCGGACATGCACGGGCTTTTAGCGGCGCGATCACGATCACGCTATGGATGCCGCGCGCCGTCAACTTGTCCGTCGCCTGATGAATCAGATCGACGGCTTTCAGACACGCGGGCGTTGCGTCATCGGTGAGGCTTTCCCAGCCGGGATAGAGCCACAGATTGCGGCCCTCGATCACGCTGGTCGACGCCGCGGCAAACGCGCGGCGCGGCAGCAGCGACAGCGCGCCGCTGAGCGGCGCCGCGGCCAGGGCGAGCAGCAGGCGGCGACGAGTGCTGTTGAGTGGCCCGGCCTGGATGGACGGTTGGAAAAGCGAACGGCAGGAGTCGGTCATGTCGTGTTCCCCGGACTGATTTGAAGCATCTCTCATGTGGCACAACGTCGGCGGCGCGCGCTGAAGCGTGGCCCGCGTTGCGATCTTCTCTTGGTGTTCCCGCTACTTCTTACTGCTATTTCGTGTTGCCAATGCGTGCCGCTCAATTCGCGGCCGGCGGCCACGCGAGCGCATCGCGTGCGCCGCTCAACACCGGCTTTGCGGCATCGCCGGTGACGAACAGGCTGTAGCTGTCACCGGCAGCGAGCGCAGGCAACGGCAGCACCGCGCTCGCCACCGCGCCGCACTGCCCCACCAGCTTCGCGCTGACCGGATTGATCGCGCGCGTGTCCTGCGCGCCCGCGGCCACTTGAGCGAACACCGTCGGACCATTGCCGTCCACTCCGATCTTCGCGCTGCAACCGGGCGCGAAATTGAACGCGCGCAAAGTCGCCTTCAATCCATCGACCCGCTCATAGCGGCCGACGATCCGCGTCGCATGCCACCCCTTTGCATCATGACGCAGCGCGACGGTGACGGCGTCGCCTGCACGTGTCGCTGCATTCGCCGTCGCATTGGCCGAACCGGCGGCATCGGCCAGAGCCTTACCGTCGACCGTGACGCGTGGCGGCGTGCCTTCCGTCAGCACGCTAAAGCGCGTGACCGCGCCCGGCGCGAGCGTCTGCGGCGCTTCGCTGCCGGCGAGCGCGACCCGCACCGCCTGCGACGATGCGTTCAGCACGCGCAGATACGACGCGTTGGCGGGCGGCTGCGGTCCATACAGACCAGCGACATCGTCAGCAGCCGCGTACGCCACGCCAGCCGACAGCAGCGCGGCTGAGGCCACGGCCGCTGCCATCACCGCTGCCACCTTCGATTTACCCAAGCGGTCTCTTTTCATTTGATTCGTCCGGAGTCAATACGAGTAGATCGCGCCGAAGAACACGCCGCGCGCACGTTCGTCACCCGTGATCTTCAGGCGGTACTGCACCGACAGATCGACATACGAGCGCGGTGCGTCATATTTGCTGTCGCGGAACCAGTAACGCGTCGAAATCCCCACACCGGCACCAAGTGGAATGCTGTGGTTGACGCTCGAGTCGTAGTCCGCGCCAATCACCGCATACGGGAACACGGTCCACTTCGGGCTGTAACGGTCCATGCGGAAGGTGCGGCCCAGTTCGAGATTAGTGGTCGCGTAGACCGATCCGGCGTTCAGATAGGTGCCCGTTTCGGCGTAGACCTGCGCGGTCCACCACGACGGCACGTCCACCCGGCGCTCGATGCCGTAGCCACCCGAATACGCGAGCCGCGCGAGCCAGTCGGGATTGACCTGCGAGCCGATCGGAATGATCCGTTCGAAGGCGACGATCGCGTCGATCTGCGAGAACGGCTTGGCGCGCGCGCCGACGGTAGCCTGCAAGGTATCGATGCCGCTCGCGCCGCCGTTCTTCACGCCGAAACTTTCATAGCCACGCGCGTAGAGCTCGAACATCCGGTCGCCAAGACTGCCGAACGGACGCCAGTAGGCTTCCACGCCGGCCTGCCAGTTGTTCGACGTGCCGGGCGTCGGCGACGACGCATATCCCGGCTGCATGCCCGCGCCGCGATAGTTGAGCGATGCGTCGAAGCCCCAGTTGCGCGTGGCCTCGGCGTGGGCGCTGCGCATCTCGTTCAGTTGCGCCGGTGTGGCCGGCGGCGTGTCGTCCGTTGGCTTCGCGCTCGCGTCGATGGCGCGCTCGAAGTACTGCGCGGCTTCGCGATTGCGGTGCGCCTGGACCGCCGCATAGCCCGCGTCGGCAGCGGCGCTGGCCGGCAGGGTGCCGGCCTTGTCGGCCATGCTGAAGCGCTGGTACGCGACCTTGTTGTTGCCGGCACGTTGCGCGATATACGCGGCCGTCATGTCGGGCATGGCGTCGAGCATGCCGGCATCGACCATCTTTTGCGCTTCGCGCGTCGCGGCGGAATCGTCGCCGGCCGTGCTCAGCGCGTTGATCAGTTCCACACGATGCTGCGGATCGTCCGGGGCTGCCTTGACCGCTTCGCGTGCATAGCCGACCGCACCGGTTTTGTCGTTCGCGGCCGCGGCAGTCGCCGTGGCGCGCGCCGCGGTGAAACCGGGATCGGCCGCGTAGACGTCGCAGCTTGCGCCGAATTGATCGACGACGCAGTCGATGATTGGGCGTCGGGCCGGATCGAATGAGGAGATCGGGGCGGTCGCTGAGCTAGTTGCGTTGGCTGCGTTCGTTGCGTTCGTTGCGTTCGTTGCGGTCGTTGCGGTCGACGCATTCGGCCCCGCCAACGCATGCGCCAACAATTGCCGCGCCTGATAACGGCGCAGCGCGATCGGCGGATCGGTGTCATCGCGATCCATCTTCAGCGGCGCGAGCAGATCGAGCGCGCGCTGCGGCTGTCCTTCGGCGATCCACACGTCGGCGATGATCACGCGCGCCACGCGCTGGTTGCGCTGGGTCGCGTCGTTGGCATGCAGCGCTTTGGCGAAGTCCGCCTCGGCTTCCGCCGTCTTGCCCTGCGCGGCCAGCGTGTAGCCACGCAGCGTAAGCGGCATGATTTCCGTATCGTCGGCGGCAATGGCAGCACTCGCCGCCGCTTGCACGCCTGGCAGATCGTTCGCGGCGAACAGCGCGTCGATCAACTGGATGCGGTAGCCGACCAGATCCGGCGCATAGGCGACCGCCTCGCGCGCGAGCGCGGCGGCCTCCACGTAGTCGCCCTTCTTGCGCGCCGCGAACGACGCACCCGACGACTTCGGCGCCAGACGGCTGCCGATGAAGCTGCGCCTCACGCGCAGTTCGTCGTTGTCGCCGAAGCGCTTTCTTGCATCGAAATCGGCGTTCCATGCATCGGTGTCCTGACCGGCCGCGCTCGCCGCGTCGATCAGCAGCAAGCGCAGGCGCAGCAGATCGGGACGCAACGCGATCGCCTCGTTCGCGTACCTGACCGTGCCCGAAAAATCCTTCGCCGCATACGCCTTGTAGGCCTGCTGCGCCGCCTTCAACGCAGCGCCCGTCAGCGCGTCCGGGTCGCCCGGTTGCTGGCGGCCGGCGCGGGCGACCGCGCGGGTCGACACGTTCAGCGCGTCGATCTGCTTGCGACGCGAGACCAGCGCAGGATCGCGGCCGATCTGTGCGATCGCGTCGCCGAGCGAGCGGCTTGCTTCGTTATAACGGCGAAGCGCAGCGAGCGCGTTGGCGAGCAGCACGCGCAGCGATACGACGTCGGGGCGCTGGCGAATCGCCTCGCGCGCCCGCGCGATCGCGCCGGTGTAGTCGCCGCGCCCATAGGCCGCATACGCTTCCTGCGCCACCCGATAGGCGGCGCCGCTCAACGGCAGCGCATTGTGTTCGGATGGGGCCGGCTGCGGCGCGGCCGCTGCTCTCTGTGCATACACCGCTGCGCTGCTCAAGCACAACGCGCCGACCACCATTGCAGCGGTGACGCCACGCAACGTGAATGCGGACGCCGCAATCGGAGTCGCAGTTGGAGCCGCAGTTGGAGTCGCAGTCGAAGCCGTCGCTGTAACCCTAGTTACAGCGCACGCGAAAGCGGACGCCGCCGTTGAGCCAGAAGCCGAAGCCACCAAAGAAGCGCGCCCCATCCACGCACGCCGGGTGAAAAAAGAATCGCTCATTCGGATGCCGCCAAAGCGCCCTGAAGACGGCGCTGTTGCTGGATTACGTTCTCGAGTGCGGCACGCGAGATCACCCCGCGCGCCACCATGTAGTCGCCGATGCGGCCATGGCGATCCGGGCGGTAGTCCTGCATCGCCGCTTCGAAAGCCTCGCGGCGGACGTGGCCATGCTCGATCAGCAGATCGCCGATCAGCGGTACGCTGCGTGCCGGCACAGGCTCGGCACCGCCGGCCGACGATGCGCCCGCTGACGCACCTTCCACCCCACCCGCCGTACCCGCCTGCTCGCCCTCGCCCGCCGGCGCCGCGATCTCGACGCCGCGCAACACGCGCAGCCCCGCGGCGATCTCGCCCTCACGAACGATCTCCTGCACGACCTGCCCCCCCACCAGCGCGCTCAGTTCCGCGAACACCGGTTCGGCGAGCGGACTCGCGCTCAGCAGAATCGTGCGGCCGCCCGCGGCGTCGGCCTGCGGCAACACGCGGTGGCGCACGATCGCTTCGAGCGGCAAGCGCTTCGCATCGTCCTTGATGCGTTCGAGCGCCACGCGGCCACGCGGCAAATCAGACTGAAAGGCAATGGCTTCCGCGAGGGTTTCCTCGTCGAGCCAGCCCTTGGCCATCAGCACGCGACCGAGCGGCGCTTCACGCGCATGGCTTTCGCCGAGCGCCTGTTCGAGTTTGTCCGGATCGATGGCCTGCCACGACAGCAGCAATTCCCCAAGACGCTGACGGCGATTGTTAAAGCCGTCGGCCGATGGAAAGTCATGCATGGTCTTGTCCCATGCCAGCCGCTTGCCGGTCACGAGATGCGTGAGGAACATCTTCCACGCACGCGAGACAGCCATGAAGTTGATGAAGTTGCCCACCACCATGCGCGGCACGGACAGCACCCCATGCTCCCAGCCGTACAGACGGGTCACGAAATAGATCCGCTGCACCACGCGCAACAGCAACGCGCAACCGTTGGCCCACAGCAGCGCTTGCAGCCACGGCGAATCGGCGAACGGCGAAGCGATCAGCTCCGGCATCCAGCCGAGCAGATCGGCGCCGGCGAAGAGCAGAAACTGGATCACCAGCGCATACGCGATGATGCCGACGAACGCGGTAACGATGCCTTTGCGGTCACGGAACAGCAGATAGCGGTTGGCGAGCGAGCCGCTCCAGCCGGTCTGCTTCCACCCTTGCAAGCCGATGCCGAGCGTCCAGCGCGCGCGCTGCCGGTAAGCGGTGCGAAACGTATCGGGGAAGAATTCGCGCACGCAGAGCGGCATCGTCACGGTGATGTCGCGTTCGCGGCCAAGGCCGAACCACGCCTTGCGGCGTGTGGCGAATTGCACCGGAAAGCGCGCGAAGATCGACTGCATGCCCATCTTGCCGAGGCGCGCGCCGACGTCGTAGTCCTCGGTGAGGCTCTCGGTGTTAAACGGCTGATTGTCGGTTTCAGCGTTCAGCGCGAGTAGCGCGCGCCGCGAAAAACACGTGCCGACGCCCGCCGAAGGCACCGAGCCGACCAGGCTCTCGCGCACCACCAGATCCTTCGCGTGCCATTCGGCGAACTCGTCCATATAGGTGCCGGCCACGAGTTCGAACCAGTTGCGCTCGAGCGAGGCCACCGGCAACTGGATCATGTCCTTGCGCGGCAGCAGGTAATTGAAAAAGCGCAACTCGACCGGATGCAGCACATCCTCGCTGTCGTGCAGCACCACGCCGGCGAATTCGACGCCCGTTTCGGCCTCATACCTGAAGATCGCCTGGATCACCCAGTTCAGACAGTCGGCCTTGCAGGTCGGACCATCGTGCGGCACTTCCACGCGTCGCAACTGCTTATAGCGGCGGCGCATCCGTTCGACTTCGGCGATGGTCTGCGGGTCGTTCTGATAGGTGCCGACGAACACCACATAGTTGCGGTAGTCCATCACCCGCACCATGTCTTCGATCATCGCCGCGACCACGTCGTATTCGTGCCACGCGGGCACCATGATCGCGATCGGCTGCTCGTCGCGCTGATACAACTGCGCGCTGGTGAGCGGCTTGTAGGCGCGCTGCACCGTGAAGCGGCGATAGAGCGTGCGGGTCCAGTACCAGAGGTCGATGAACAGATCGTCAAGGCTGGACAGCAGGATGATGAACGCCACCAGCGCCGCGACGTATTCGAGCCCATGGTAATAGTGGGCTACCGCGTAGCCCGCATACCATTTGATTAGCGCGAAGCTCACGACTTGTCCTGATTCCTGCGGCGCGCCACGCTGGCCACCAGCAGCAACACGATCAGCAAGCCGACGAGGCCGGCCGGGATGCCCCAGCGTACCCAGCTCTGCATGAACCACGGGCCTTGCACGTCTTCTGCATCGACCACTTCGCCCGGATGACGCGTATCGAACTGGCGTAACGTGCCGCTGCCGTCGACGATCGCGACGTCGCCACGCGACAGTTGCAGCGACGCCGGCAGAATCGCCGCCGTATCACCCACCGTGCGATACACGATGCCCGATACGCTGCCCGACTTGACCGCTTCGATCACGCCGACGCGGTTCAAACCCGAAATATCCGCCAGCATCTTGCCGGATGCATCGGTGAGCGACAGACGGTCTTTCGACAGATGGGCGAGGCTCTTCTCATCGGCGAGCGTGACGTCGGCCGCGAGGAAGGCGCCCTTCGGGCTCGCCGCTTCACCGTCACGCGCGACGCTGAAAGTCGCACGGGTCGGCGCGATGCCGCTCGCGTTCGCCAGGCGCGCGATGCGCGGCAGGACTTGCGTGGCGTCGTTCAGATACGAGGCCGGCACGATCACATTCGCTTCCGACGCGAACCGCGCCACCATGCCAGTGAAGTCGTCGCCGACTTTCGCATCGGTTAGCGTCAGATGGCTGCTCGGCAGCACGGCAATCGGATGACCCTGGCCGCGCGCCTGACAGCCGCCTTCCGGTTGACGCTGAAACACCACGCGCAGCAGGTTGTTCGGGGCGAGCGCGTAACGCGGCACGCGCGCGGCGATGCGCTGCGGTTTGCCGTTGGCGGTCAGCAGTTGCGAGCCGATCAGCACGTCGTTGAAATAGATCGAGGCGGTTTGCGCGGTGTTGTTCGGCGTCGGCGATGCGGCCACGTCGAGCACCACGGTGCCCGGTAACTTGCCGTTGCCCGATGCCGCGCCCAGATCGAAACTCGCGTCCCAGGTGGCGCGGCCCTGCACGTCGAGCGTGCGCGGCTGGCCGCCCAGCAGCGACAGTGCGATTTCGTCGCCGCGCGTGTTCGGTGCGGTGTCGATCTGATGGACCACGAGACGGCTCGTCACGTCGATCGGACGCCACGAGCGCGCGAGGACCGCCACGCCGTCGTTATCGCCGACCACGATCGCGGTCTGGCCACCGAGGTGAGCAAGGCGCACTTCGCCCGAGGCGAGCGGCCTCGCGATCGGATCGATCGCGCGGGCGCGCCATGCATCGAATGCCTCGCTTGCGCCCGGCGCGGTGCCGACGACCTGTTCGCGCAAGGCATCGAGGGAAGTCTTCAGCGTGTTGCGCACCGTGTCGTCGGCGACGATCACGTCCGGCGCGAACGCCGAGCGCGGCGTCAGCGCAATCAAGGCGCCCGCTTCCGCCGGGTTCGCCAGCTTGTGCGAACCGCCTGCGGCCAGCGCCGCAAAAGCCGGAACCGCGCGCAGCGGCGCCGGCACCTCGATGTCGCTCAGATCGACCGTGTCGCCCACCGCCGGCCACGTCCGCGTTGCCGGCGTGCGGCCTTCGCGTTGCAGCAGCGCTTCGACGCGCCAGCCTGCATCGAACGCCGGTGCCGCGAGCGTGCTCGCGCCGAGCATCACTACCGGCTTTTGCGGCAAGGCGCTCCACGCGCTGCGCAGATCGACGATCGCATCCGGATCGTAGCGATAGGTCAGGCGCGAAGTCGGCGCGATACGCCAGACGTTGCCGATCGCGGTCTGATCGGTACAGATGTTATCGCTGAGCACCGACGACCAGTCGAGGGCCACGCGCACGAAACCTCCCGGCCGTGCCGCGCCATCCACGCCGAGACTCGCCGACGCATCGCCCTGGTCCTGTGTCGGGCTGCGCGAGAGCACCGGTGCGCCGTCGAGCGACACCAGCATGGTCGTGCGGCCGCCGTTGCCGCGCAGATAGCTGCCGTCGATCTGCAAGGCCGCGTCGCTCAACGGCACACCGGCTGGCACGGGCAGATACAGTTCCTGACGGCCGTCCGGCGCACGCAACACCACCGGATCGCGCATTCCCAGTTCGGCCAGAGACACCGTGCGCGTCGCGAGACGGCCGCTGCCGAGTTGCGCGAGGCTGCCGGCGACGTCGGCCGGCTGTTGAGCATGGGCCGTCGAGGCGAGCAACAGCAGCACGGCAAGGGCGTTCAGGCGAGCACGCGCGAGGCGGCGCATTGGCGTATGGGAGGTCACGTTGTCTTTTCTCTTAATTAGCGCGCAAACAGGAAAGCTGATTCGCACTGCATGGATCGTCTGGAACTGCGGCCCGCGCGACGCTATTGCACGGCTTCCGCGCGCTGCACATTCGGAACCTGCCCCGTCCCACCGATGCCGCCGCTCACGAACTCGTCGAACGGGCGCCCGGTCAATGCCGCGACGATCCGTTGCGATGCATGGCCGTCGCCGTATGGGTTGACGCGATGCGCGAAATCGTCGCGCTCGCCGGCGTCGTCGAGTAAGCCCGTCACCGCGCGTACGATCGCTTCGCGCTCCGTGCCGACGAGGCGCACCGTGCCGGCCGCCACTGCTTCCGGACGCTCGGTCACGTCGCGCATCACCAGCACCGGTTTGCCGAGCGCGGGGGCTTCTTCCTGCACGCCGCCGGAGTCGGTGAGAATGATCGAGGCGCGCTGCATCAGACGCACAAAACCCAGGTAGTCCAGCGGATCGATCAGACGCACGTTGCGCGCCGTGCCGAGGGTTTCCTGCACCGGGCCGCGCACATTCGGATTCAAATGCACCGGATAGACGATCTGGACCCTGTTGGTCCTCGCCAGATCCGCGAGTGCCGCGCAGATATTCGCGAAGCCCGCACCGAAGCTCTCGCGGCGATGGCCCGTGACGAGCAACACCGGCAGCGCGCCGTCGAGGAACGGCAAGCGCGCGTCGAGCTCGGCGCGCAATGCCGCGTCGTTGTCGATGCGCGCGGTGGTGAGGTTCAGTGCGTCGATCACCGTATTGCCGGTCACGATGATCTTGCCGTGCAGCGCTTCGTGCGCGAGGTTCGCTTTCGAGCTCAGAGTGGGCGCGAACATCAGATCGCTCATTACATCGACCACGCGGCGGTTCATTTCTTCCGGCCACGGCTGCATCAGGTTGCCGGTACGCAGCCCCGCTTCGACGTGACCGATCGGAATCCGCCGATGAAACGAGGCCAGCGCCGCCGTGGACGCGGTGGTCGTATCGCCGTGCACCAGCACGCGATCCGGCTGAACGGTTGCGAGCACGTCGTCGAGCGAAGCGATAAGGCGCGACGCCAGACCGTTGAGCGTCTGGTTGCCGGTCATCAGGGCGAGATTGTGATGCGGCTTGATCTGGAACAGATCGAGTACCTGATCGAGCATCTGCTGATGCTGGCCTGTGACGCAGACCACCGACTCGATGCCGGCGTCAGCTTCCAGTTGTTTGACCAGCGGCGCCATTTTGATGGCTTCCGGCCGCGTGCCGAAAATCGACAGAATCCTCGTTGGCATATGCCCTCGATCTTTATTTGAATGTTTTATTGGCGGCAGGCAATGCGGAGCACGCGTTAATATCGCACCCCGATATTTACCGATCTGACTTGCCCGTCGCCGATAATTAGCGGCAGTTCCCATATACGCTGGGAACGAATCGATCGGATGCAATAACTGCCGACTGGATTCACTTGAGCGTCGTTTGAACGAGCGGCCATTGATGGTGAATCGATGCGCATTCTAGCGCGTATTTCCGCCTATCTCACAATGGATTTTGCCTATGTAGCGCGTCCGCGGGGGCACCTCGCAGCCGTGAAACGGGATTTTTTGCCGACGAAGCCGGGTGATTAAGCCAGCGCAAACGTTTTCCGAATGTTTATGAAAGCGCTAAATTCAGGCTAATCATTTTCAAAATCCGTAAATGTTAAATCAGAATTAACATTTACTCCGCCTCATTCGCTCAAGTGGAATTGCCCGCTGATTAAGGCTGCGCAAACGTTATCGGCGGATTCGACGTGGTGCGGGCAATATCATGAACGACTCGTTCAAATTGACCGTGCGTCTCACTTGCTGGATTCGCGTTCGATTCCCGCTGCCAGTTCGGCGATCTGCGACTCCGCAAATACGCGGATGCCGTGCTGTTGCGGCAACGCGACAGTAACGCCGGTAGCGGGTGGGTTTGGTTGTTGAACGCGCCAGATCAAGCCAATCACGAGCCGAGCGAATCGGCATCGATCAATCGCTTCATAAGGGTTCCGAATTATATGAGGCGGCGGCAACACGACCAGGCACGTTTCCGGCACGCGTTCGAAGATCATCAGTTGATTGAGTTTCAGCTCACGGATCAGGAGCGCCCCTGCTCGTCCCGCTGCTGGGCACACGTATTGCTCCATATCGCTCGCCGGCAACGACACGTCAAAGCACGCAGTGCCCACAACGAGTAGCCGTTTTCAACTTCGATCCAGCAATCCATCGGTGGGAGGCCCCATGCTTCGATACGCCGTAATCTTCTTCATCATCGCGATCATCGCCGCGGTATTCGGCTTCGGCGGCATTGCCGCAGGCGCAACGGAAATCGCCAAGGTCCTGTTCTTTATCTTCGTGGTGATCTTCCTCGTCACCTTGCTGATGGGCGTGATGCGACGCTGACCTCCGCATCGAACAGGTAGGAAGAAACACCCGCCCCGGTGCGAGGATCAGCAGCGCGTTGCAATACTTGCCACACGGTATTGCAATAGTTGCTGCCCGCGCCGGGGGTTTTATCGCCGGCCCACCCACCTCACGCCGCGCGCGCGATCCTCGTCGGCACAGTCAACCTATGCGACCAGTTCGCGAGCGTGCGCGTCGCCACCGGTGGTTTGCTCAAGATCGCGCTGTCGTAGTGCTTGCCGTCAAAGCGCACGAAATCGACAATGCGAAACCCCTGCCCTCTGTAAAACGCAATCAGGTGTGCAGCCGGCTGCGGCGTATCGAGCGCGAGCTCCGCATAGCCGCGCGTCGCGGCCCAGTGGTCGGCGAAAGCGATCAACAGCGTACCGATGCCACGCGCCTGCCACACCGGCTCCACGCCGAACTGACGCAAGCTGGCAATATCGTCACGCCGGTAGAGTTCGCACGACGACTCGCGGTCCGGTGCATATAGCGTCATCGTGCCGACAATGCGTCCTTCGCAGACCGCCACGTAGCAATCGCCGCGCGTCGCGCGTGAACGTGTCGTCTCAACCGTTTGATCCACACAGGTGCAATTCAGCCCCATCGCACCGAGTCGTGTGAAAGCGCGATGCAGCAGCGCGGTCAACGCGACATACGAATCACGCGATGGATCGAAGCGGCGCAGTTCGACACGGCCCACGCCATGACACACGTAATCGATACGGACGGATTGCTGCGTCGTTGCACGTCGCTTCACGTTGAGCACCTCGCGCTATCAAGATGCACGAAGTGTAGATTTCGCGCGTAGGCGTCTCAAGAAAAAATGTCGTAAAAACTCACATGGGATGTGCGTGCCAGCATGTTGCTGGCACAGCTTGCCCACGCATTAGGCCGCCGGCACCACAAGCGGCTCTCTCTCCCGCAAACCAAGATGCAATTCCTCGCAGAGGAACGTCTGCAATGTCTGCACGGCGGCCGCCTGCGCACCGGAGACTGGGCGCATGAAGAGTCCGAAATCGGCGGTCGGCGCATCGGGCAATCCATCGGCCTGACCGAGCACGCGCATCGACTCCGAGCGGATATTGCCGTCGAGCAGCACCGACACGCCGAGCCCCGCTTCCACGGCCGACTGCACCGCCGGCAAACTGGTGCTGGTGCACACAATGCGCCACGCAATCCCCGCGCGCCGCAGCGCCGTCAACACCTGTTGCTGCCACAGACACGCGCCGCCGAACGCAACCACCGGCAGCACGGCGCCATCGTCGCGGCTAAACCCGCGTGCGCCGACCCAGAAGAGCGGCTGCGTCCACGTCAGCAGCGGCACCGAGTCGACCAGCGCGGGGTCCCCCACCACTACGTCGAGGCCGCCGTCCGCAAGCCGGTTCGACAACGCGGAACTGGTATCGACGACGATCTCCAGCGCCACCTGCGGATAAGCGATCGAAAAACGCCGCAGCGCACGCGGCAAGCGACCGACCGCGATGTCTTCCAGCATGCCGAGCCGCACCGTGCCGGACACCTGCCCCGCGCTCAGCGCCCGCCGCGCATCGGCGCCCGCGCCGAGGATCGTGTGCGCGAACGGCAGCAGCAGATGTCCCGCTTCCGTGAGTTGCACGCCACGCGGCGAGCGGTCGAGCAAACGCTGCCCCAACTCTTCCTCGAGCCGGCGCAATTGCATGCTTACCGCCGCCTGAGTACGCGCAAGGCGGGCCGCCGCCACGCCCACCGCGCCGGTTTCCGCCACGGTGACGAACGCGCGCAGGAGACTGCTGTCGAGATCTCGGGTCATCACGTTTATTGAAGTGGTCATAAGAAATATCAACTTATCTTAATACTGCCTGCACCGATAAGATAGCTTCCACCCCATCCGAAAAGCGGTCACGAGGCCAAGATGCAGGACACCACCATCAAACCCGCGCTGAATCCAGTGCCAACACCAGCTTCAGTGAAGCCCGTCAGTGCCGCAGCCGGCGCAGCGCTCCTGTGCGTGCTGTCGATGTCGAGCGTGCAGTTCGGCGCCGCGCTCTCCGCGCCGACAATGGCTGAGTACGGCTCGCTCAGCACCACCTGGTTGCGTCTTTGCTGGGCGGCCGTCGTGATTGCGTTGCTGGTGCGCCCGCGTTTCTTCACCTACTCGCGCTCGCATTGGCTCGCGGCCGGTGCGCTGGGGGCCGCGATGGCCGGCATGACGTTGTGCTTTTTCGCGGCGCTTCAGCGGATTCCATTGGGGCTCGCCGTCGCGATCGATTTTCTTGGACCGCTCGCCGTAGCGACTTTCGCGGTGCGCCGCGCGCGAGCAGTACTGTGGCCGGCCCTGGCGATTGCCGGCGTGCTGCTGCTCTCGCGTGATCGCGCGGGCTGGATCGGCGAGCCGCTGGGCGTGCTGCTCGCGTTCGGGGCCGCGCTCGGCTGGGGCAGCTATATCGTGTTGATGAAAAAGATCGGCACGGTGTTCGCCGGCCTTGAAGGATTGTCGGTGTCGCTGATCGCAGCGGCACTGGTTGCCACGCCGTTTGGCTTTGCGCAAAGCGGCACACACATCGCCGCAGGACAGATCGCCGCAACCGCGGGCCTCGCGTTGCTGGTCCCGCTGTTACCCTATGCGCTGGAAATGGTGGCGTTGCGGCACATGCCGGCCTCATCGTTCGGGATACTGATGAGTGTCGAGCCCGCGATCGGCGCGCTGGCTGGCTTCGTGGTGCTGCATCAGCCGATGGGCGTCTTGCAGATCGCAGGCACGCTGCTGGTGGTTGCGGCGAGCGTGGGCGCCGTGGTGGCGACACGCTGAACGGCGTTGAACCGCTGCGTGTGCTTGCGCAGCGCTCAGGCGATATTTTCCGCTTCGTAAAGACGCCGGCCCGCTGCGTCCTTCGCGCCGAGGACCGGCTCGATTTCGATCGGCCACTCGATGCCGATGTCGGGATCGCTCCACAAGATGCAGCGCTCGAGTTCCGGGAACCAGTATTCAGTGGTCTTCCACAGGCATTCGGCGACATCGGACAGCACGACGAAACCGTGTGCGAAGCCCGGCGGCACCCACATCTGCCGATGATTGACCGCGCTCAGGTGTTCGCCGCTCCACTTGCCGAAGGTCGGCGAATTGAGCCGCACGTCCACGGCGACGTCGAACACCTCCCCCACCACCACGCGCACGAGCCGACCTTGCGGCCGATGCACCTGATAGTGCAAGCCGCGCAACACGCCACGCACTGCCCGTAAATGACGGTCTTGCACGAAATTGAAACCTTGCGAGACGTCGTCGGTAAACTCATCCGCGCTGAAGCTCTCGAAGCAGAAGCCAAATTCGTCGCAAAACACCTCGGGCTCGATGAGTTTCACCTCCGGCAATGCTGTCGCCATTACCTTGTTGCCCATGGCCACTGTGCTCGTAAGAAGCCCGCCAGGAGAAAACGCGACCGCCGACGCGCGCACCGGTGCATACGCCGTTGCACACCCCGCTGCACACGCACCCATCCGCTCTGAATTGCACCCTGAGTTGCACCGTCTGCACGGCGCCTGCTCAAGCTTACGCCTCGGTCGCCACCCGGCTGCGCGCGCGATATTCGGTGGGCGACAGCGCCATACGCTTGCGGAATATCTTCGCGAGGCGGTCGCCGTTGCCGGTGCCGCTGCGGCGCGCTATCTTATCGACCGGTAATTCTGTTTCGGTCAGGAAGTTGCAGGCAATACGCAGCCTCACCTGGAGCAGATAGTCAGAAGGCGTGACCTGCATTTCATGCTTGAAGCGCCGCAGAAAATTGCGCTCGCTCATCGCCGCCACTTGCGCTGCGTCGGCAACCGACACCGGACGATCGCAATTCGCCTCCATCCAGCGCGCGGCGGCACGGATTTTCTCGGCGACGCTGAGTGTGCCGCCTTCAGCCTGCAGCGGCACCCAGGTGGCGGCCATGCCCGGCATCACCCGATCGGCGACGCTGCGCGCGAGTTCCGCGCCAAGATCGCGCTTGATGAACATCAGCGCGCTGCGCGCGCAGTCGTTACGATCGTTGGCGGCGCTGCGCACGGCATCGGCCGTGGCGCTGCCCAGATAGCGATTCACCTGCAGACCGTCATGCTCCGCGGGACCCGCTGCTTCCAGAACGAGACGGCCCTCGCCGATCGTCTCGATCGCACGGGTTCGCGTTTGCACCGATCGCAACCAGCCCAGCAAGCGTTCGTCGAGTGCGGCCTCATGTGCGCCGTAGCCGCCTGCGATGAAGAGCACGTCGAAACCGCTGCCATAACGTGTGTCGATGCGGTCAGTCCAGATCCGCGCCGACGAAGAACTCGCAACGCTGCCTCCGTCCATCGACAGAAACTGCACTTCGTAAGGCGGCTCTTCGCCAGCCCGCGAGCCCGAGAGTTCGTTGGCGGTCTGGAACATCTCGACCACTGTGCCAGGCCCGAGCAGCCAGAAGCCGTCGAACAGCAACACGCCGATTCGCCGCGCTGCGCTACGCACGTTTAGCGTTGGCGTATGTAACCAGGTAATCCTCGCAGTATCCAGATGCAAGTGCGGCATGATCTTTCCCCAAGCTGTCGTACATTGTGGACCCCGCTGCCCCGTCTGCCGGACGATATGGACGAATTGAATTACGGCGGATGAAAACCACCGGCAACGCCGCTTAACGGATTATGCGTGATGTTAGCCGAATGCCGCGCCATAGTAAATTTGAAAAACAAATCCGCATCGAGAAATTCAATGTATGACGAAAACCATTATTGTGTGTTTCATATGACTTTCGGCATATGAGCCGGCATAGCGACAGGCCATAGCGGCCTGACGACCGCCCGAAGACCGCAACACCTTGCACAGAGCCGCACTCGAGCCTACAGCGCCGTTGCGGCAACTCATCGTGAAGCGTCGAATTCGCGACGGCGATTCACCGAAATCACATACGAAAAATGTTTCAAACGTGAACTCGAAACCTCGCAAATAATGAACATTCAATCTGGCTTTATTCGCAAATCTGGAATTTATCGACAGTGCCAATGTGGCAAACCGCACATTTATTGAAACATTCAAGATTAAGCATTTCGACCCTGCATTCTCATTCGATTAAAAATGTTTCTATATTGAAACATCCGGCTTCTTATACGTATGACCAAATGCGCTTGTCATCGGCCTGCATACCGGGAGAACATCAGACGATTCCATGCTGCAGCGCAAATCGTGCCAGGCGGTTTCCTTAAACAAAGTTTCATCCCTTGATCGTGCTCTTTAAGACTTGGTTAAGAGAGGCGGCGCCATAATTTGCGTACCGTAAGAGCAGCAAGGAGCAGAGATATGTCGCGCCCCATGAGCATCGAGAGAGTCAACGAATACGGACAGAACGCGGTTCGCATCGCCATCGAGGACCGTGCGGTACTGCTCGAAGCGGCCGATCTGGATGCCGTGATCGAGCACCTCAGCGCGATGCGCGCCACGATGCGCCCGGAAGTGCCGAAGGAACCGCTGCGCACCCATCAGTACGTGATTGAAATCGATCCATGCTGGCACACCGAAAAGCATCCGCTGGACGACGGCGCCGTACTGTTCCTGCGGCATTCCGGTCTGGGCTGGGCCGGCTTCGCGCTCCCCACCGCGAGCCTCGCGAGGCTGCATCACGCGTTGACGCAGCAACTGGAAGCCTCGCTCGAAGTACACGGCATGCTCAACTGAATCGGCTGAATCAGCCGATTCGCGAACGCTGGGCAGTGCAGCGCCCGCGCAAGCAGTGAATCAGCCGGCCGGCTGAACGCCGTGCTCGACACTGACGACGGTGGTGCCCACGCGCGGCGTGAGCATCGTAGCCCTATCGGCCGTTCGTCAACTGGCCGCTTTCGCTCGGCTGCCGTCGTGCGCGCCGCTCGTCACGCTTGCGACGCAGTTTCACGAGCCGCCGCCTACTGTACGTTAGCGAGGCGACCGCATGAAACGCGACCGGGGCGAACACGAGGCCAAACAGCGTGGCCGCCAGCACCCCGCCGAACACACCGGTGCCGATCGAGCGACGGCTTTCCGCGCCCGCACCGCTCGACACCACCAGCGGCACGACGCCCAACAGGAATGCTGCCGAAGTCATCACGATCGGCCGGAAGCGCGCGGCGGCCGCTTCGGTCACGGCGCGCGTCAACGGCAGGCCGCGGCGATACAGATCGCGTGCGAACTGCACGATCAGAATCGCGTTCTTCGCCGCGAGGCCGATCACCGTAATCATGCCAACCTTGAAGTACACGTCGTTTGGCATGCCCCGCAGCAGCATCGCAGCGATTGCGCCAATCACGCCGAGCGGCACGACCATCAGCACGGCAAGCGGGATCGCCCAGCTTTCGTACAAGGCAGCGAGCGCCATGAACACGGCCAGCAGCGACAGGCCGATCAGCAACGGCGTGAGCTGTGCCGCCGCGGTTTCTTCACGCGCCGCGTCGACCCAGTCATACGAGACCCCGACCGGCAGCGAAGCAGCGAGCCGCTCCATCTCCGCCATTGCCGCGCCCGAACTGTAGCCGGGCGCAGCGTGGCCGCTCACGTCGAGCGACGGATAGCCGTTATAGCGCGTCAGCATCACCGGACCGATGCTCCAATGACGTGACGCAATCGCGGATAAGGGCACCATGCCGCCGGACGAGTTCGGCACGGCCAGCGCCATCAGATCGTCCTCGGTCATCCGCGTGGCGGCGTCGGCGGAAATCATCACGCGGCGCATCCGGCCACCGGTAGGAAAGTCGTCGATGTAGGTCGAGCCGAAGGTGCTGCCCAGCACATCGGTGATGCGGTCGAACGGCACGCCGAGCGCATACGCTTTCGCACGATCGATGACGAGTTCGACGCGCGGCGCATCCGGCAGATTCTCCGAATGCACGGAAGCCAGCACCGGGCTCGCCTTGGCCTGCGCGAACAGTTGCTCGCGCGCGGCCTTCAGCGCATCCAGCCCGACTCCGCCGCGGTCTTCAAGCCGGAACACGAAGCCGTCCGAATGCCCGAGTCCCGGCACGGAAGGCGGCAAGTGCGCCTCCACATTGCCGTCGAGAATCTTGTCGAACTTCTCGTTGAGCCGCTCGCGCAAGGCCATCGCATCGGTATTGCGCTTGCCCCAGTCTTTCAATTCGACGAAGCCCATCGCCACGTTCTGACCGCTACCGGTAAAACTCCAGCCGATCACACTGGTGACGTGCGCGACGGCGGGTTCGGCGCGCAGGATCGTTTCCATTCGCTGGACCACCGCGAGCGTACGGGCCTGCGTCGCGCCGGCCGGCAATTGCACCATCACCTGCAACTGGCCTTCATCTTCGCTCGGCAAAAAGCCACCGGGCATCTGCCAATAGAGCGCGGCGCACGCGCCGACCAGCACGGCATAGATCGCCAGCATCGGGCCGATACGGCGCAGCGTACGCGCGGTCAGCCCGCGATAGCCGCTCGCGGCCCGATCGAAACCGGTCGTGAAGCGGCTCGCCGCTCGCGCCGCGAAGCCGAGCAGGCCACGGCGGGCATCGCGTTGACTCACCGGGTGCTTGTGCGCTTTCAGCAGATTCGCGCATAGCGCGGGCGTCAACGACAACGCCATAAACGACGACACCAGCATCGACGCAATCATCGACACCGCGAATTGACGGTAAATACCGCCGACACCGCCCGGAAAGAACGCCATCGGCACGAACACGGCGGTCAGCACCGCGGTCACGCCGACGATCGCGCCGCCGATCTGCGTCATCGCCTTACGGGTGGCCTCGCGCGGCGGCAGGCCCTCCTCTTCCATCACGCGATGCACGCTCTCCACCACCACGATCGCATCGTCGACGAGAATCCCGATTGCCAGCACAAGACCGAACATCGTGAACACATTGATCGACAGGCCGCAGGCGTACATCGCGAGAAACGCGCCCATCAGCGTGACCGGAATCACCACCGTCGGCACCAGTGTGTAGCGCAGATCGCGCAGGAACAGCCACATCACGAAGAACACCAGCACCACGGCTTCCGCCAGCGTGACGAGCACCTCGCGAATCGCAATCTTCACGAAATGCGCGTTGTCGAACGGAATTTCGACGGCAACGCCCGGCGGCAAGCCTTTCGATAGTTCGGCAAGCCGCGCGCGGATCGCGTTGGACGTCTCGAGCGCATTGCCGCGCGGCCCGAGTTGAATACCGACGGTCGCCGCAGTCTTGCCGTTCAGGCGGGAGTAGAACGAGTAATTGTCGCGTCCCAGTTCGACCCGCGCGACGTCCCGCAAGCGCACAGCCGAGCCGTCTGGCAGCGCCTTCAGCACGATCTGGCCGAATTCGGCGGGCGAGATCAGTTGTCCCTTCACGCTCACCGAGGCCGTCAATTGCTGCCCCGGAACGAACGGTGCGTCGCCCAGCGTGCCGGCCGTTACCGTGGCGTTCTGCGCAGCGATCGCGGCGTTCACTTCCGCGGCGCCGAGGCCGTACTCGCGCAGCTTCATCGGATCGAGCCAGATGCGCAATGCCTCGTCGGCGTCCCACAACTCTGCCGCGCCCACGCCCGGCGCGCGCTTCAGTTCGCGCAACACGTAACGGCTCAGGTAGTCGCTCAATTGCACGGAATCGCGCGAGCCATCCGTGGATGTCAGCGCGACCAGCATCAGAAACGTATTGGCCGCCTTGAAAACGCTGATGCCCTGCTGCACGACCTGTTGCGGCAAGCGCGGCTCGACCTGCTTGAGACGGTTCTGGATGTCGACCAGCGCAAGGTCCGGATTGGTGCCCGGCGCGAAGGTCGCGTCGATCTCGAGATTGCCGAGGTTGTCGCTGGTCGTTTCGTAGTACAGCATATTGTCGGCGCCGTCGAGACTCTCCTCGATGATGCTGCCGACGTTCGCATCGACCACTTCAGTGGCAGCCCCCGGATAGATGGCGCTGATCACGATGCGCGGCGGCGCAAGACGCGGATACTGCGCTACCGGCAGTTGCGGAATGGCAAGCGCGCCCGCCACGACAATGGCGAGCGCAACAATCCATGCGAAAACCGGGCGGTCGATGAAGAAAAATGGCACGCAAGAAATCCGTTCAGATTGTCTGGAGACGCGGCGCGTCAACGAGGCGGGCCATATGCAGCACGTCGGCCAGTATGCCGTCGCGCAATGCAAAACCGCGCGAGCGGCCTTCTTCGACAAAGCCGAACTTGCGGTACGGCGCGATTGCCGGCCAGTTATCGGCCAGATCGATCAGTTCGGTCATCAGCGCACTACCGATGCCGCGCCGGTGCCATGCGTCGTGTACATCAATGCCGAGCGACGCGCGCAGCGTCAGGCCCTCGGGCAAGCTCTCAGAATTTGATTTTGTTCTTATGTCTTGATTCATAGGCTCATAACGTCAATTCGAATGACCTCGTCAGAATGCCGGGTAATTGCATGCCGCCCGTGGCACGCTCGCCCCATGTCGAGTCGCTCAATAGCAATTCCGCTTGCGCGCCGAGTTGTTCAAGTTCACTACCGAGCACGCGGTACAGGCTATCGTCGAAACGCATGGCTTCGAGCGGCGCGACGATCTGCCCGTTCTCGACCCAGAAGGTTGCAAAGCGCGTCATGCCGGTCAGGCGGCAATTCATCCGGTCCGAGAAATTCACGTACCAGAGATTGCCGATGTAGAGACCGGTATCGAGCTTGCCCAGCACGTCCTCTTCCAGCAGATCGCCCGCTTCCATCGAGAGCGCCGCCGGCGACTCGTTCGCCAGTGCGCCGTTGGGCGTCAACCCGTACTCGCGCGCGCTGCGCGCATTGGTCAGGCGTTCGGCACTGCGGCCGGCCTGAATCAGCGGGACGCTCTCGCGCAAATAGCCGTCGTCGTTGAAGCCGGGTGTAATGCCGAGATTCAGATCTTCGCTGATCGTGACGCGCGGGTCGACTACGATTTCTCCCACATGCAGCTTGTACAACTCACTGCGCGACGTGGCCTGGGCACGTGCGGAGAAACCGCTCCATGCCGCCACGCCAAGCAGTTCCGCGAGCGCTGCGGGCGCGAGATACGAACGATAACGCCCCGGCGCCAAGGTGCGCGGCGTGCGCGCGAGCACCGGGAGACGCGTTGCGGCCTGCTCGACCTTGTGCGCGAAAACTGCGTCGCTCCAGTCGTCGCCCGCGTATGTGGTTTTGATCGCGCGGCCGCTCGGGTCGTATAGCGACCAGCTAAAATTGAAGTTATCGACTTCGTACCAGCCGCGGCTGCCGTTCGTGGACGCAAAGCCGCGCACGATCGTGCCACCCGCGTAAAAGCCCACGAAATCCAGCCCTTGCGCGCATTCGGCAACGGTGCGCAACAAGCTGTCCGGCTCCGGCAGCTTGCCCGAACGTTGCGTGGTGCGCTGCCATTGCGACGTGTCGAACAATAGATGCGGGTCGTCCGCCGCACCGCGCAGGCTTTCACGCAAAGTGGCGAGCGCCGCGCTCACGTCGTCCAGATCCTGTTGCAGATCGCCGCAGACGGTCAGCGTCGAATAAGCCTGGCGCGCGCCGTCGATCAAACGCAAGGTCAGCTTGCCTTGCGACACGCTGCCGATCTGCCGCACCTTGCCCGAGTTGAAGCGGATAAAGTCGGACTGCTCGCCGGCAAAAGAACTCAGCGTGGTTTCCGCGCCTTGCTGCAGGCGTTCGATAGCATCGGCCAGCGACGTGAAATGCTGCTGCCAGTCGATCGAAGGAGCGGTGCGCGAGGAGATGAATTGGCTCATCAAGCGCCTCCGAACACGTCGACGTTGCTAAACACGCAAGCCGGCGAGGCATGGCCGACGCGAATGATCTGTGCCGGTTCACCCTTGCCGCACATGGATGTGCCGTACACCTCGCGCGTATCCGCATTCCCCACCGCGCTCAGGCTGCGCCAGAAATTCGCCGAAATGCCGCGATAATTCGGCTGTTTGACGACCTGGGTGAGCTTGCCGTTTTCGATCAGTTGACCGAACTCGCAACCGAACTGGAATTTGTTGCGATGGTCGTCGATCGACCAGGAGGTGTTGGTGCGCATCAGAATGCCGTGTTCGATGTTGCCGATCATTTGCGCCAGAGAACTCTCGCCGGGCTCGATGTTCAGATTCGCCATCCGGTCGATCGGCGGGCGGTTCCAGTTCGACGCGCGCGAATTCGCCACGCCCGCCATATGCGCGCGTTGCTGCGAAAGCGCGCCGCCGAGCGGACGTTCGAGCACGCCGTCGCGGATCAGATATTGCTTTTTCGCTTCAGTGCCGTCGTCGTCGAATGCGTACGCGGCGGCTTCCTCGTGCAGTTCCGGGTCGAAGGTCACGTTCAGCAGTTCCGAACCGTAGCGATACGAGCCGAACATTTCTTGCTTGACGAAGCTCCAGCCGGCAAAGTTGCGCTCGTCGCCGAGAATGCGATCGAGTTCGAGCGGATGGCCGATCGATTCGTGAATCTGCAGCATCATCTGATCGGGCATCAGCAGCAAATCGCGCTTGCCTGACGGGCAATTCGGCGCGGCCAGCAATTGCAGCGCTTCATTGGCGACACGCGCACCCGAGCCGTCGAAGCCGAAGCGCGCCAGCACTTCCATGCCGCCCTGCCCCAGGGTGCCGTAGTTGCCGCCGAGGGTACGCATCTGCGTATCGCCGTCCGCGTGGGCGGCCACGCTCAATTGCGGCATCACAAACTGGAACTGCTGATCGATGCGCACGCCGTCGCTGGTGATATAGAGCTGATCGGTATGCGTGATTTGTACGGCCGCGACGCGTTCGACAATACGGGCATCGAGATTTGCGCCCGCGCACTCCACGCTCAGACGGTCCAACCATTCGGCGCGACTCGGCAACGCAAGCTGCGCGTTCGGCGACACATAGTGGCCGCTCACGGCAGGACGCACCACCTCGCGATGATCGATCAACGACAAGGCCGCACTCGCTTCAGCACGGGCCGTGGCGAGATCCAGCGCTTCCTGCAAGCCGGCGGCACTCAGATTCGCGGTGGCCGCATAGCCTGCGCCCGCGCCCACCCATGCGATCAGCATCGCGCCGCGATCGCGCACCGTGCGCATGGGTTGCGCGATGTCGTTGCGGATCTCGTGATCGTCGATCTGTTCATCGACAATGCGCAGCGACCAGAACGCCGCGCGGCTCGTAAGCGACCCGGCGGCTTGCGCCCAACGTTCGTCAATCATTAACGGTTCCCGTAGGAGTCTTTGCCGCACCCGCCGGCGACACGATCAGCGACGACGCGAGCAGCGACTGGGTATAAGGATGCGACGGCGCGTGCAACACATCGAGTGTGTCGCCGGCTTCGACGATGCGTCCTGACTTCATCACGATCACGCGATGCGCCATGGCTCGCATCACCGCCAGATCGTGCGTAATGAACAAATAGCTTAGCTTGTACTTTTTCTGCAGATTTGTCAGCAGATTCAGCACCTGTTTCTGGATGGATACATCGAGCGCACTGGTCGGTTCATCGAGCACCAGCAATTCAGGCTCGACCGCGAGCGCACGCGCAATCGCTATACGCTGGCGCTGGCCGCCGGAAAACTCGTGCGGATAGCGCAACATGGCGTCCGCGGGCATGCCCACTTCTTCAAGCAGGCTACCCACACGCGTGCGCCGCGCCTTTGCGCCCATGTCGGGCTGATGCATGGTCAGGCCTTCGCCGATGATCTGCTCCACCGTCATTCGTGGCGACAACGAGCCGAACGGATCCTGAAAC
Source organism: Paraburkholderia sp. SECH4 (assembly GCF_030511745.1). Lineage (NCBI taxonomy): Bacteria > Pseudomonadati > Pseudomonadota > Betaproteobacteria > Burkholderiales > Burkholderiaceae > Paraburkholderia > Paraburkholderia sp. SECH4. Next base: position 31,428 of record NZ_JALOCP010000039.1, on the reverse strand, counting down.
ACGACTTGCATGCGCGAATACAACGCCCGGCGGGAACGCGCGGTTTTCAGCGTGGCAAGCGGCAAACCGTCGATATGAATATGGCCGGCGGCCGGTTGCTGCAGGCCGAGCACGGTCGCCGCCAGCGTCGATTTGCCCGACCCCGATTCGCCGACGATGCCGAGCGTTTCGCCGCGCCGCACGCTCAGGTCGACGTCGTGCACTGCGCGGAACGTGGAGCGCCCGAACATGGAGCGCCAGCCCTTCGCAGAGGTGCTGTAGTCGACGGCGAGCCCTTGCACTTCGAGCAAACGCCGCGCATCCGGCTCAACGGGCTCCACCGCGCGTTGCGGCTCGCTGTCCAACAGGCGCTTCGTGTAGGGATGCTGTGGGTTGGAGAACAGCGCTTCAGTCGTATTGGTTTCGACTAGCACGCCCTTTTCCATCACCGCGACGCGCTGCGCGAAACGCTTCACCAGATTCAGGTCATGCGTGATCAACAGCACGGCCATGCCACGCTCGGCCGCTTCCTGCTCCTGCAACGCGATCAACAGATCGACGATCTGCTGACGCACGGTGACGTCGAGCGCGGTGGTCGGTTCGTCGGCAAGCAGCAGACGTGGCCGGCACGCCAGCGCCATGGCGATCATCGCGCGCTGCCGCTGGCCGCCGGACAGTTGATGCGGAAAACTGTCGATGCGCCGCTCCGGCTCGGGAATGCCGGTGCGCCTAAGCAACTCGATGCCGCGCTGGCGCGCTGCATTTGGCCGCAAACCCTCATGCAGGCGCAAACTTTCAGCGATCTGCTTGCCGATCGTGAAGAGTGGATTGAGCGCCGTCATCGGTTCCTGAAACACCATCGCCACGTCGGCGCCGCGCAGACCACGCATCTGCTGCTCGGTTTTCTGCAGCAGATCCTCACCGTCGAGGAGCATGCGGCCGCTCAGATCAGCATGCTCGACGAGACGCAGAATCGACAGTGCGGTGACGCTCTTGCCGGAGCCCGATTCGCCGACCAGGGCGACGCGCTCACCGCGCGCGATCGAGAGGCTGAGTTCATGCACCGCGATCTTGTCGCCGAAACGAACGGAGAAGCGATCGATTTCCAGCAACGGCCGGTTTGATTGGGCTTCGCTCATCGCGGACCTCCACCGAAGGCCGAACCGCGTTTGCGCGTATCGAGCGCATTGCGCAGCGCGTCGCCCATGAAGGTCAACAGCAGCAGCGTAATCACCAGGGCAGCGAAAGCCGAAATCGAAATCCACCAGGCGTCGAGATTATTCTTGCCTTCCTGAAGCAGTTCGCCGAGGCTCGGCGTGGGCGGTGGCACGCCCAGCCCCAGGAAGTCGAGACTGGTCAGCGACAGAATCGCCGCGCTCATGCGAAACGGCAGAAACGTGATCACGGGGGTCAAGCTATTCGGCAGCACATGGCGCCACATGATCTGCCAGTTCGAGAGGCCCATGGTGCGTGCCGCCCTCACGTAGTCCAGCGAGCGGTTACGCAGAAACTCGGCGCGCACATAGTCGGAGAGCACGAGCCAGCCGAACATCGAGAGAAGAATAAAGAGCAGCCATAGCGTGGGCTCGAAGATCGACGCGAAGATGATCAGCAGGTACAGGTCAGGCATCGAGCTCCATATCTCGATCAGACGCTGGCCGATCAGATCGGTGCGGCCGCCGTAGAAGCCCTGCACCGCGCCGGTCAATACGCCGATCAGAACGCCGGATACCGTGAGCGCGAGCGCCATCAGCACCGAGAGCCGGAAACCATACAGCAGCCGTGCAAGCACGTCGCGTCCGTACTGATCCGTGCCGAGCCAGTTGCTTCGGGTGGGCGGCGCCGGGTATGGATGGGCGGCGAAGTAGTCGATCGTGTCGTAATGGAAATGATTCGGCGGATAGATCGCGAAGTTGCCACTCGATTCGAGCCGCGAACGGATATACGGATCGAGGTAATTCGCGCGCGCCGGAAAATCGCCGCCGAAAATCTTCTCCGAATAGTCTTTGGCGATAGGAAAGTAGTAGTGCCCGTCATAGCGGACGATCAACGGACGATCGTTGGACAGCACCTCGCCGAACAGGCTGATGACGAACAGCGACACGAAGATCACGAGGCTCCAGTAACCGAGCCTCTGCCGCTTGAAACGCAGCCATGTGCGCCGCCAGGGCGACGGCGACGCCACGTGCGCCGCGCCGGACTGATCAGCGGTCCAGGCGGTTGAATTGGATGCGGGGGTCGACGAGGACATAGCAGACGTCAGCAATGAGTTTGGTTACGAGGGCGATCAGCGTGAACAGAAACAGCGAGCCGAGCACGACCGGATAGTCACGGCGAATCACCGAGTCATACGAAAGTTGGCCCATGCCGTCGAGCGAGAACAGGGTTTCGATCAACAGATTGCCGTTCAGGAAGGCGCCGACGAAAGCCGCCGGCAATCCGGTCAGCAACGGAATCGCGGCATTGCGCAGCACGTGTTTCCACAGCACGTCGCGCTCCGGTGCCCCTTTGGCGCGTGCAGTCAATACGTATTGACGTCCTATCTCCTCGAGGAAGGTATTCTTGGTCAGGATCGTGACGATCGCGAAGTTGCCCACCACCGAAGCGGTGACCGGCAACACGATGTGCCACAAATAATCGAGTAGCTTGCCGAACGCACTGAGGTCGTTGAAGTTATCCGAGGTCAGGCCGCGCATCGGAAACACCTGCCAGAAGGTGCCGCCGCCGAACAGCATCAGCAACAGCACGCCCAGCACGAAACCGGGAATCGCATAGCCGGCGAGTACCAGCACGCTGGTCACGGTATCGAAGCGCGAGCCGTTGCGCACCGCTTTCGCAATGCCCAACGGCACCGATATCAGATAGGTGAGCATCACCGTCCATAAGCCGAGCGTGATCGACACCGGCAGCTTCGATTTGATGACCTCCCACACGCTGTCATGCTGATAGTAGGATTGGCCGAGATCGAAGGTCGCATAGCGCTTGAGCATCAGGACATAGCGCTCGAGCGGTGGCTTATCGAAGCCGAATTGCTTCTTGATCTGTTCGAGTTGCTGCGGATCGACACCCTGGCTGCCGTGATAGCCGCCGCCACCCGACCCCGCCTCTCCGCCACGGCCAGCGCCGTGGCGGAGTTGCGTCATCACCTGTTCGACCGGCCCACCCGGCACGAACTGCGTGACGACAAAGGTCAGCGTGACCACGCCGAGCAGCGTCGGCACCATCAACAGCAATCGTCTGAGAATATAGGCGAGCATGGTGTTCCTCAATGGGCCGTTGCCGTGGCTGAACTCGCGGATTGCGCGGCCTGGAGTTTCTGTGTCGCTTGTGCGCCCGGCGCTTTTACGTACCAGTAGTCGATGACCCAGTCTTCGTACTGGTAGGAATTCGGCACGGTCTTCGGAAAGCCGAGGGTGGTCTTGTAGCCGATGCGCGCGCCCGGAGCGTAGTACTCCGGAACCAGGTAAAACGAATAGATCAATACGCGATCCAGCGCACGGGTCGCGGCTTCCAGATCGTCGAGATTGGTGGCGGTGAGCGCGGAGTGAATCAACGAATCGACCGCCTTCGAACGGATGCCGGGATAGTTCTCGGAGCCGACTTCGGATGCCGCCGCACTGCCGAAGCGGCGCGTCAGTTCGGCGCCCGGAATCGTGACCGGCGGATAGATGAAGGTGGTCATGTCGTACTCGAAATTATCCAGACGCTTCTGGTACAACGCGCTGTCGATTTCGCGCATATGGGCTTGAATGCCGAGCATGCCGAGCGCCTGCATATACGGCAGGATCAGACGATCCATGCCGGGCTGGTCGTCCATGATCTCGATTGTCATCGGCGTACCTTTGGCATCGCGCAGTGCACCGTCGCGATAGTGCCAGCCAGCTTGTGCGAGCAGATCGCGCGCGACGCGCAAATTACCGCGCAGGGAATTCGGTGGAATCGTGTCGGGTTGTTTGAGCATGGGACCGAACACTTCTGGCGGCACGCTGCCACGCAGCGGTTCGAGCAGCGCCAGTTCCTTCTCACCCGGCATACCGGTTGCGCCGAACGGACTTGCCTCGAAGTAGCTACTGGTGCGCCGGTATTGACCATAGAACATCATCCGGTTCATCCAGTCGTAGTCGAATGCCAGCGTCAGGGCATGGCGCACGCGGGGGTCCTGGAACATCGGCTTGCGTATATTCATCAGCATGCCCTGCATCTGCGCGGGACCGTCGGCGAATTCGCCTTTCTTCAGCAGTCCGTTGTCGAAGTTCTTGCCGACATATTTGCGCGCCCACTGCGTCGCGCTGTATTCGACGACAACGTCCGCATCGCCCGCCTTGAAGGCTTCGAGTTGCGTGTAGTGGTCGCGGTACAGGTTGAACGTGATGCGCTCGAAACGGAACATGCCGCGTCGCGACGGCAGATTCGCGGCCCAGTAGTCAAGGTTGCGGCGATACGTGATCTGCTTGTCGTTTTTGCGTCCCTCGATCAGATAGGCACCGCTGCTGATCGGTGGCATGGAAGAGATCTGGTCGAATGGCAGACGCTTGCCGTTGGGCTGCACGCCCCACTTCGGAGAAAAGATCGGCAGGTCGCCGGCAATCAGCGGCGCATCGCGTTCGGCATGCTTGAAATCGAAACGGATCGTGCCCCTGTCGATCACCGTCGCGCTTTTGATGATCGAGAACTGCGCGTTGAAAAGCGGCGACGCCTGCGGACTTGTCAGCGTGTCGTATGAATATTTGACGTCCGCAGCGGTGATCGGGTCGCCGTTCGAAAAGCGTGCGGCAGGATTGATATGGAACGTCGCTGACGTCAGATCCGGCGCCACCTCTACGTCGTTCGCGATTAACGGATATTCGGAGGCCAGCTCGTCCCAGCTACGCTGCATCAGCGTGTCGAACATCAGGTTGAGGATGTCGGGCGCGGGCGCGCCACGCACCAGAAACGGGTTCAGCGAATCGTAGGTCTGCAGTTCGTTATAGTTTTCGAAGCTGAGCGAGCCCGTGGCCGGCGCGTCGGGATTCGCGTAGTCGAAGTGGCTGAAATCAGCCGGGTATTTAGGCTCGTCGTATTGCGCGATCGAAGGCTTCGCCTGCACCGAAGCCGCATTCAAACTCAGGCACAAGCTCAGCGCGGTAAGCCATGCGGCGCCGGCCGTCAGCGCCGGCTGGCGCGAAACCGACCACACGGTGCGTGGCAGGCGAAACTTCACAAGTCTCATCTTCGGAATGCGTCAGAACGCGCCGGCCTCAAGCCGCGCGCGGTAAGTCGAATCGGCGCGGGCGGCGGCTTGACGCCGCCGCCTGCGTAGTTTTTCCCGCTAGCGCTGCGCTGCGGCTTACTGGTCGTCGTCGTTCGCCGTGATCCTAAACGAGCATTGAGCACGGGGAACTCCAATGTACATCTCTAACAAAATTGAGCCGCTCCGGCACCGATGACCGGACGCCGGAGCAGCCGACCGACTAGACAGACTGCGGGTGAATCGCAAACATCAAAGGCTTCAGAAGCGGTACGTTGCACCGACCTGGAAGAAGCGGCCGATGTTGGTATAAAGCGACTGGTCGTAGCCCGTGATATCCGGGGTGGCCTGCCACTCGACGTCGAACGGCGGCTTGCGATCGAAGATGTTGTTAATGCCGCCGTAGATCGTCCAGTTCTTGAAGCCGCGATACGTGGCCACCAGGTTGAACTGGCTGTACGACGCCACCGACAGCGTGCCGCCGTCGCCGAATTCCGCCGCTACCGCGTTGGTGTACGGGCCCGTGTATTGCCAGGTCAGCGTCGTGGTCAGCTTGCGGTAATCCCAGCTCAGGCTCGTGTTGCCCTTCCAGCGCGGGTTACTGGCACCGAACGGTTGCAGCAGCGCGAGGTTGTTGCCGGCGAAGTCCTGTGTCGGCGCGCCCGGGGTGTTCAGCTTGAAGTGCCACACGTAGACCCAATCGCCTGCCAGCGTGAACGTGCCGTACTTCGTACCGACCGACTTGCGGAAGTTCATGTCGAAGCCGTCGGTGTCGAGCGAACCGAGGTTGATGAACTGTTCCTTGATGTAGGCCACGGTACCGTCCGGATTGCGGATCACGGTCGACGGGTTGTTCGCATCGATCACCGCGTTCGGATCGTTCGTGCCGATCACGCCATCGATGTGAATCTTGTAGAACGCCGCACCAATATCCGTCGACGAATCCGGCGAGAGCTGGAAGCCGATGTTGTAGTTCTTCGTATGCTCAGGCTGCAGCGCCGGATTGCCGTTGACCTGTTCCGTCGTGAAGTGCTTGGTCGGCACGCCGCTCGGGTCGTTCGGGTCGACCAGGTTCTGGTGGGCCAGATACGTTGCCTGCGAGTTCTCGACCAGCGTCGGCGCACGGAAGCCGCGGCTATACGATGCGTAAGTCGTGAGAGACTGCACCGGCTGGAAGCGCAATGCGAAGCTCGGCGAGAACGCACCACCGAAGTCGCTGTAGTGGTCGTAACGGCCCGCCTGCGTGAACGTCAGGTTCCGGATGATCGGAATATCGACCTGATAGTAGACGGCGGCCACGTTGCGTTCGCCGTCGACCGTCTGCACGTTGGCCGGAGCGGTAATCCCAAGCGCGCTATCAGTGCGCGAGTTGATCAGGTTGCTTTCGTGACGGAATTCCGTACCGAAACCAACACCGACCGGGCCGCCCGGCAGATTGAACAGGTTGCCCGTCGAGGTCTTCGCCGTCACGCTATCGAGCTTGGAGATCGCCTGCTCGTAGTCGTTCTGGAACACACCGTTCAAGCCGTTCGGCGTGGACGACGGGTTCGAGAAGTTGAACACGCCGTTCTGCAGAATGTTCTCGACACCTGCAACATTCAGCGCGTTGCGGTAGGTCGTGTCGACCGTGCTCTGCGAATGGCCGTAATCCGCGGACCAATCCCAGTCGCCGAACTTGGCGGTGGTGAACGAGCCCTTCACACCGGTCATCGCGCGCCAGAAGGTCGACACCGTATCGGCCGAAACCGTGTTCGGGAAGGTGTAGTTGATCTGCGCCGGTGCGCCGAACGGGTTGTACGGGTTGGTTGCCGAGACGGTGCGGTTCAGTGGCAATGCCGAGCCGGTGGCGGGATTGAATGCGTTGGTCTGACTGCTCAACACAGCCGGACCTTCGTTCTGCACCGTTTCGTTGCGGCTCACCCACAAGTCGCCATAGGCCTGGATGTCGTCGTTGATCTTGAACGTGCCGCGCACTTTCGCGTTCAGGCGCGTCGTCGACGGGACCAGCGAGGTCTGGCTGGCTGGATTCGACTTACACTCCGCGCCGCCGTCCGCCGACACGCTGCCCGGAGGGCATGGGCTGAGTGCCGTCTTGGTGCCGTCCGGCGCGGTCCAGTACGATTGCTGATTCGGGCCGAGCGGGCCGGCGAGGCCGCCAGGGAACTGACTGAAGTCCTGATTCGCCGTCATGGAGCGATCGGCGAGCGAGGAGCCGCTATCGCGGTAGTAGCTCGCTGCAGCGGTCACGTTGAAGCGATCGCCATTCAGATCGCCGATACCGCCGAGCACGCCGAAGTTGCCCTGCGCGTCGCCCGGATGCTGCGCCTTGCCGAGCTGGCCATCGATCTGCAAGCCCTGGAAGTCCTTCTTCGTGATGATGTTGACAACGCCTGCAATGGCATCCGAACCATACACCGAGACCGCACCGGTCTTCACGATGTCGATGTGGTCGATCATGTTGAGCGGGATCGAATTCACGTCGAAGAACGTGTCGGTGAAGTTCACCGCCTTGCCGTAATTCGCCACCCGTTGCCCGTCCACCAGCACTAGCGTGTACTTCTCGCTCAGACCGCGCAATGCAATGCCACCCCCGCCTTGCGCGGAGCTGTTCATGTTCGTTTGGCCCCAGCTGCTCCCTGAGTTCACGGACGTGCCGCGCAGGAAGTCGGCCACGGTCGTATAGCCGCTTTGCTCGATTTCCTTTGGCGTGATGGTCTGGACTTCCGTGTTGCCGACCTTGTCCGACGTGCGGATCAGCGAGCCGGTCACTTCAAATTTCTTAAGTTGCTGAACCCCTTTGCCCGCAGGCGTCGCGGTGTTGCTATCCGCGGACGGTGTTGCGGCAGTGCCCGATGCCGGAGCCGCAGCCGGCGTGCTTTCCGTAGTCGTCGCGCCTGCCTCGGTTCCTGCCGTGGCCGGCTGGCTTTGTGCAAACGCCGGTACGGCGATTGCGGCCAACGCCAGTTCAGCCCAGATTATTCTTTTGATGGCCAGCGCCAATGCCCTTTGTTTCATTTTTCCCCTTCTCGCTCGTCAATTAAGGCCACTGCTGTGTGTGTGAAGAGAGGTCTTGTGAACCTCCCCACTCGATATACGGCGATCTTGCGCCGCGCTCCGTTAAAGCTGACCCGTCCTCCCATTGCCCTGCAAACCGGTCAACAGCGCACCAGTTTGCAAATACAGACAGGAAGACGGGACACTTCAGATACTTCAATATCGGACTACTTATTTATTACAAACGAAATGCGCAGCGCTTTCTAATTGTTTTCACTTCTACTACCTCGGGCTCGGACTATAGGGCAATACACTCCCAACCGGACTCATTCCCGACTCACCATAAGTAATGCTTACAAATGCGACGTGACCGCTTTCGACGAAAGCATGAAGCAAAGGCACCTAAAACAATCTTGGTGTGCCCACCCACACAACCACCGCTTCTTCGCGAGCGGTATTGCACCAGGCGTGAGGCACGGTGGACTCGTAATGCGCGGTGTCACCCGCCTGCAATACGAACGTTGTACCTTCTAACGTGAGCGATATCTGGCCGCTCATCACGTACAAGAACTCTTCCCCTGCGTGCGTCGTGACTTCCGACGGGTTCTGCCCCACCGGCATCCTGACGAGAATCACTTCCAGCTTGCTGCCGACCGACAGGTTCGTCAGCCGTCCAAAAAGATTCGCGGTTCCGTCGAACCCGAAGTACTTCAATTCACTGCCTCTGCGCACCGACTTGTCTTCAGTTGGTGTGTCGACGAAGTACTGCACAGTGACGCCTAAAGCCCGCGCAATGCCCACTAGCGATGTGATCGACGGCGTTGCATGTCCTCGCTCGACCTGCGACAGAAAAGGTTTGGAAATTCCCGCAGTGGTTGCCACTTCATCCAGCGTGCGCTTGAGGCGTTGGCGAAGCGCGCGGATTTTGTTTCCTATAGAGACTGCAACGTGTGCCTTGTTATCGAGTGGCAAAACCATAGCAAGACAGAATCCCGTAGTCAAAATTAGTTTGATAAAACCAAACTATGTTTCGTTGAGTGCAACATCCTCCCTGGGACATGTACCGTATGTCTGGCCGGTTGCCGCGATGCATGGCTCGATCGCTGCGATCGCCGCGATACTTCCGACCTTGCTGCGAACTGGGCGATGGTTGCGCACGCAACCACCCCCTTCAACTAGCGCAGGTCTGCGTTCCAAACGGTGAGAATGTGCCGCCCGGTTCGACGCAGCGGTACCTCGGCAGCAGTTCGCAAAATCGGACATATCGGGAACAGGATGCCGTTACTTCGACGCCACCAGCACCCACAAACGGGCGAGGTCGGCCGAACCGTCGGCACCCTTCACTGCGCGGAAGGTTTGCACTGCACGCGCCTTATCGCCCGCCATGTAGTACGCCTCGCCCAGATGCAGTTGCGCCTGGTCCGGGTGATCGATTCCGCCCTTTGCGATCGCAGCGTCCATGGCGCTCAGGCCCTGCTTGGCTTGTCCCGCGAAGACCTGGTTGAAGCCGACGTTGACCGGCGCGACGGGGTTCGCGGGATCCGCTGGTGCTTGCGCCCGTTTCGCGGCGAGTGCCTGCAGCCGCTTCTCGCGATCGGCCTGCGCATCGTGGCCCAGAACGCCTGACGCAAAGCCTTGATCGATGACCTGCTTGCCTTCGGCCGTGGTGCCGGCCACGATTGCGAGTTGCGTCATTTCCATGTAATCGTCGGCGGTACTGAGCGAGCCAGTCGCACGGCGCAGACGGAAGGTGTCGATATCCAGCGCCGACGAATAGCCGGGCTTGCTGCGAATCGCGTTGAACAGATCGTCCCAGTAAGACTGCTTCGGATGATAGGCAACCAGCTTTTCGAGCGTGCTGCGGTACGTCGCATCATCTTTCACGCGTTGCGCGCACGTGCCGAGCAATTGCAGTTGCGACTCGTCGGGCGCGTGACCGGCGCGCACTTGCGCATCGACACCCGGCTTGAGCAGGCTCACCACATTGGCGCAATCGTTTGACAGGTAATAAGACTGCACGAGCAAAGTGCGCATGTCGGGATCGCTGCCGCCCGACTTCAGATAACGTTGCGCGACCTTCGCAGACTGTGCGTAGTTTTTCTGCTGGAAGTAGATGCCTGCAAGCGCCGCGGTGGTGCGCTGCTCGTCAGCACCGGTCAGGCGTCCTGAACCCAGCAAAGTTTCGTAGGCCTGGGCAGCCACACCGGATTCACCGGCTGCTGCTGCCGCGGCGCCGCGCATCTCCTGAATCATGTAGCTTTCATAGGGCGTTTTGCCCGGCACGGCGTCGGCCTGATCGATCTTCGTCAACGCGTCCTTGTACTTGTGCGCGCGATACAGATCCTGCGCGGCGTTCAGCGGCTTCGCCACGTCCGGCCGCAGCGTGTCCGCAGCATGAGACGTGACCGGCAGCACGACGAGCGCGGACAGCCCTCCGATAGCGGCCGCGATGACGGCGCGCTTGAAGCGATGATGGATCGTTAGCATTCCACTTCCCTATTGCATGTACTGCTCGTTGCCGATCAGGCCGATTTTCGTCGCGCCCAGTCGTTGCGCGGACGCCATCACCTCCGCGACATCCTTGTACGGCACCAGCTTGTTAGGCCGCAGATGAATTTCCGCCTGAACCGGTTCGGCCGCCACCTGTGCAAGCCTGGATTCCAGTGCCGCGCGGTTAGGCACCGGCTGGCCGTTCCAGGTCGTGGTGCCGTCGAAGTCGATATCGATCTGCACCACTTCAGGCTGCGTGATCGGCGGCGGCGGATTGCCGACCGGCAAGTTCATCTTGATGGCATGCGTCTGAATCGGAATCGTGATGATCAACATGATCAGCAACACCAGCATCACGTCGATCAGCGGCGTGGTGTTGATATCGACCATCACATCCGGTTCGGAACTGCCACCGCCCGAAGATACGTTCATTCCCATGATCACCTCCTGTCGACCGGACTAAGTGCTTCAGCTGTCGACCAGAGTTGGCGCTTTAGCTGTCGACCAGAGTTGGCGCTTTAGCGCTTACTCTGGTCCCATGCAAAGCGCTTACTCTGGTCCCATGCAAAGCTCTTACTCTGGTCCCATGCAAAGCTACCCCCCGCGCGCGGGCGGCTCAGTAATAAACGAAACCTTGGCAATACCGGCGCGCTCGCACGCAGTAATGACCCGGCCGATGAATTCATAACGCGCGCTCTGGTCGCCGCGAACGTGCACTTCCGGTTGCGGCGTCATGACCGACACGGTTTTCAGGCGTGTCAGCAGCGTAGGCCCATCCACCTGCTTCTCGTTCCAGAAGAAATCGCCGTCGTGGTTGACCGCAATGACGATACTTTTTGGTGTGGTCTGCAGCGGCTGGATCGTCTCCTTCGGCAGTTGCACCGGCACCGTATGCGTCACCACCGGAATCGTGATCAGAAAGATGATCAGCAGAACCAGCATCACATCGACAAGCGGCGTGGTGTTGATACTGGAGATGACCTCGTCGTTATCATCCTGCCCAACGCTCATAGCCATGACAGACTCCGCTTATTGGACCAGCGATGCTTCACGAGCCGAAGCGCGTGCCGAGCGCCGGCTGCCGGCGAGCAGGACGGTGTGCAGTTGTGCGCCGAACGCACGAACACGCTCCATCACCGACTTGTTGCGGCGAACCAGGAAGTTGTAGCCAAGCACAGCCGGCACGGCGACGGCGAGGCCGATCGCGGTCATGATCAGCGCCTCGCCCACCGGGCCCGCGACCTTGTCGATCGAAGCCTGGCCGGCGATACCGATTGCCGTCAGCGCGTGATAAATCCCCCACACCGTACCGAACAGACCGACGAACGGCGCGGTCGAGCCAACCGTGCCCAGGAAAGCCAGGCCGTCTTGCAGACGGTTCGACACGTTGGTGATCGCACGCTCGACCGATGTATCGATCCACGTGTTGCGGTCGACGGCCTCGAGCAGTGCTTCGTCATGATGCTCGCCTGCCTCGATGGCCGTTTCGGCGATGAAGCGGAACGGCGACGCTTCGTCGAGCAGCTTCGTGCCTTCAACCAGCGACGGCGCGGTCCAGAGTTGTTCGTCGGCGCTCTTCGCACGACGGTTCGCGCGGAACTGCTCGAGGAATTTGGTGATCATGATGTACCAGCTACCCATCGACATGAGCACCAGCAGAATCAGCACGAAGCGTGCAACGAAGTCACCGTTCTTCCAGAGCGCGCCGAGGCCGTACGGGTTGTTGACGGTTTCGGACGTAGCCGGCGCCGGTGGCGGCGTTGCTTCATCTGCGGCCGGGGCGGCCGTTTGCGGTGCGGCAGTGGTGGCAGTGGCAGCGGCCGACGCGCTCGCGTCGCTCGCTTGCGCGTGGGCCATTTGCGGTGCCACAAAGGTATCCACCGTGGTTACGGCGAACAACATGGTTGCCGCCAATGCGGCGAGAGTACGCTTCTTCATGCCTGCTCCAAGTTCATTAGTACAACTTCTAAACCAAGACTGATAAATCGCTACCGGTACCGAACAGCCCGTGGGTTTCAGTTCAGGTTAAACGAGAACGGAACTTGCACACGGACAGCCTGGCCTTGGGAAACGCACGTGAACTGCTTGACCGCGTTGAAGGCCGCACGATCCAGTGAGGAATCGTCCGCCGACTTGGCAACACGTTCATTCGTAATATGGCCCTGCGGGTCGACTACAAATTCAATCAGCACATCACCCGTCACGTTGTTCTCCTGCGCTTCCTTCGGGTAGCGAATCGACGAACGGATCTGATCCGAGTTCGGGCACACGACCCCTACTTCAGCGCTCACGGGCTTGCTCGGCGCAGGCGGCGCCGGCGGTGCGGGGGGCGCGACAGCGGGCGCCGATACGACCGGTGCGGCCTGGTGCGTGATGGTCGGCTGGGGCGGCGCTTGCACCTGCACTTCCGGCGGCGGCACGAACGGCGGCGGCGGCGGTGCGAACTTCGGCGGCGGCAATTGCACGGTAGGCAACGGCGGCGGCGGAGGCGGCTTCACCGGCTCGATGATCTTGGTTTCGATAGGATGCTGGATGACCTGCACGACCTTGGTGGCAAGGCCATTGATGAGTGCATAGATCAGCACGATGTGCAGGAGCAGAACAACTGCGATGCCGCCGAAGCGGCGTACTGGGTTTTGCTGCTTGCGCCCAAACTCACGCGGGCGTCCTGGCCTCTCCATACGGGCCGTTGCTGCCGGAAATTGCCCTTCGACTTTCGTACCCACCTTTACTCCTCCGGCGTGAACCGTCCATTTCTGTCACTGCAGTGCGCTTACATACGGCAAACAACGTTCACTTCAAACAATCACACACATCACCCATGTCCTTGATTTGCAGTCCAAACTTTATGCTGCAATGCCCAACCCTGGTGCAATGGCACGGGTACGGCTGTGAGACACCACGACGGCACTTCACACCAGGCGAACGCTCATCTAAGTAGAACTACTAATGGATAAAATTCGACCCGCCCATTTCGGTCTGGCATGAACATGCTGAAGACAATTTGATCGAAGCGCGCTGCGGCTCGTGAACTTTTTGCGCGTTTGTCACCATGCATTTCATGGGAGGCAACAATAGCAGGACAAAAAATACGGGGTCAAACTTTTTTTGATGGGAGCATACTAAGTTTAGAGAGAACACTCTAACTATTGCCCTATTCGCGTCGCTCTAAAAGAATAAGCGCGTGTCGAACAGATGCGAGCGCGCCTTTCGTGGCTCGCCAATTGGGATGCAGCCGCTATTGCGGGCTTCCATGGCACGCGATGAACTGCTAACGAGTCACTGGCGATACGTGGCGCAAAAGCCTACTGGGTGTGCGTTGCGCGAGGGTTGCGCGGCAACCTCGACGGATCCCGAACAAGTTACCCAACGTACGTTTCAAGCGCCGACCAGAGGTCTGCGTCAAGGGCGGGAAGATAGCAGAAGAAAAACACTGTTTCCAAATCTTTTTAGCGGTATTTACGACACTCTAAATATACATTTCAATCACGCCATTTATATAATTACAAATTCATTTCAATTAATTACATATAGCCGACGTTGACGATAATGCCCGACTCGGGCATGCCGGGCGTCTCGACAACACGCGTCCATGGAACGCCAGTGGCCGGTTGGCTTAAGCGTGACCCGCCACGTGCGGCTCTCCAGACCGGACGAACAAACCGGAGCGGCGCAAAGCCGACTGCGCCGCTCCGATGCCTCAACCGTTGGTTCCTTCGCTCGCGACAACTGCGGTGTCGTTCCGCGTACGCGCGAGCACGGGACGCAAGGCCGCACCGGTGTGACTCGCCGCAACACGGGACAATCCTTCGGGATCCGTAGCAGCGACAATCGTGCCACCACCCACACCACCTTCCGGACCGAGGTCAATGATCCAGTCCGCCTCGGCAATCACGTCGAGATCGTGTTCGATGACGACGACACTATGACCACCATCCGCGAGACGATGCAGCACGCGAATCAGCTTCGCGACGTCGGCCATATGCAAGCCGACAGTCGGTTCGTCCAGCACATACAGCGTGTGCGGCGGCTTCTGACCACGACGCGTGATGTCGTCACGCACCTTGCTTAGCTCGGTGACGAGCTTGATACGCTGCGCTTCGCCGCCCGACAAGGTAGGCGACGGCTGACCGAGCGTCAGATAGCCGAGCCCGACATCTTTCATCAATTGCAATGGATGCGCGATGTTCGAAATCGGCGCGAAGAACTCGACGGCTTCGTCGATTTCCATGGTCAGTACGTCACCGATATTCTTGCCCCGCCACGTAACCGCCAGCGTCTCTGGATTGAAGCGCTGCCCGTGACAAACGTCGCACGGCACCTTCACGTCGGGCAGGAAACTCATGCCGATGGTGCGCACGCCCTGCCCTTCGCAAGCGGGACAGCGTCCTTCGCCGGTGTTGAACGAGAAACGCGATGCTGTGTAGCCACGCGCGCGCGCTTCGAGCGTGCCGGCGAACAGCTTGCGGATCGCATCCCACACACCGATGTAGGTCGCCGGACACGAGCGCGGTGTTTTGCCGATCGGCGTCTGATCGACTTCGAGCACACGGTCGATGGTTTCCCAGCCGGTGATCGCATCGCACCCTTGCCAGGCATGTGTGACGTTCAGCGGCGCTCGCGGCGCCGTGCGCGCCAATACGCTTGAGCGCCGGTTCGCCGCCGGCTGGGTCTCGGCCGCCGCACGCGCGCGCCGCGTGGCCGGCGACGACAGCACCGAGCGCCCCACCGCATCCAGCAGATTGGCCATCAGCACGTCGCGCGCGAGCGTCGATTTGCCCGAACCGCTCACGCCCGTCACCGCCACCAGCCGTGAAAGCGGAATGCCGACGGTGACGTTCTGCAGGTTGTGCAGCTTGCCGCCATGCACCGTCAGCCAGTTCTCCGGCACCGCGGCGGCGCGCTTCGTCGGCGCGGCCACCTCGCGGCGCGGCTGCAGCGGATGCACGATCGGATTGGCGAGAAACTGCCCGGTCAGCGAATCGGGCTGCGCCGACAGATCGGCCACGCTGCCCTGCGCGACCAGCGTGCCGCCGCGCTTGCCCGCGCCCGGCCCGATATCGATGATGTGATCGGCACGCCGAATCGTGTCCTCGTCATGCTCGACCACCACCAACGTATTGCCCTTTTCGCCCAGCTTGCGCAAGGCATTGAGCAGAATCTGGTTGTCGCGCGGATGCAGGCCGATGGTCGGTTCGTCGAGCACGTAGCACACGCCCTGCAGGTTGCTGCCCAGTTGCGCGGCGAGCCGGATGCGCTGCGCTTCGCCGCCCGACAGGCTCGGTGCCGCGCGATCGAGGCTCAGATAACCGAGCCCGACTTCTTCCAGAAATTGCAGGCGGCTGCCGATTTCGCTAACCACGTCGCGCGCGATTTCCGCGTCCCGACCGCTCATCTCAAGCGAGTCGATCCACGCGCGCGTATCGGACACCGTCCATTGCGCGACGTCGACGATGGCCTGCTCGCCGAACGTGACTGCGCGTGCAGTTGGGTTCAGACGCGTGCCGGAGCAATCCGCACACGGCTCGTCGACGAGACCTTCCGGTTCCTGCTCCTCGGAAGGCAAGCTCTGCTCGCGGCCGCGGTTGTCGTCGACGATCACGGTGTCGTCGTACGCCGCGCGTTGTTCGCGCGTCAGTGCGAGGCCCGTGCCGACGCATGTCGTACACCAGCCATGCTTGCTGTTGTACGAGAACATGCGCGGGTCGAGTTCGGGATAACTCGTGCCGCATACCGGACAGGCGCGCTTGGTGGACAGTACCTTCACCGCGCCGAGTTTCGCCGTGGGACGGCCGCCGCTGATCGCGTCGTGCAAACCGTCGAGCGGCGCCAGCAGATGCATCACGCCCTTGCCGATTTCCAGCGTCTGATCGAGCGCCTGGCGCAGTTCCGCTTCCTTATCCGGCGATACGACGAGGTCGGTCACCGGCAACTCGATCGTGTGCTCGCGGAAACGATCGAGCTTCGGCCACGGGTCCACCGGCACGAACTCGCCGTCCACACGCAGATGCGTATTGCCGCGCGCTTTTGCCCACTTCGCGAGATCGGTATAGACGCCCTTGCGGTTCACGACCAGCGGCGCGAGGAAACCGACGTGCTGCCCTTTGTGATCGCGCAGCAATTGCGCCGCAATCGATTCGACGCTTTGCGACGTGACCGGCGTGCCGTCGTGGATGCAGTGCTGCAGACCGAGCTTCACATACAGCAGACGCAGGAAGTGCCACACTTCGGACGTGGTCGCCACGGTACTCTTGCGACCGCCGCGCGACAAACGCTGCTCGATCGCGACGGTGGGCGGAATGCCGTACACCGCGTCGACCTCGGGCCGACCGGCCGGCTGCACGATGGACCGTGCGTATGCGTTTAGCGATTCGAGGTAACGGCGCTGGCCTTCGTGGAACAGAATGTCGAAGGCCAGCGTGGACTTGCCCGAACCGGATACGCCGGTAATCACGTTGAATTTGCCGTGCGGAATATCCACATCCAGCGATTTCAGATTGTGCTCGCGCGCATTGACGATGCGCACCACGTCCTCGCCTTCGATCGCCCGCCGCGCACGCGCCGCGCTCAACGCCCTTTGCAACGGCACACCCTGCGATTCCGGTTCGGCCGCCGCGTTCATGGCGCGGTCGTATTGCAGCAATGCCTCGCCGGTATGCGATTCCGGACAAAGTTTGACGTCTTCCGGCGTGCCCGCGCACAGCACCCTGCCACCGCCGTCGCCGCCTTCGGGACCGAGGTCGATCAGCCAGTCGGCAGCACGGATCACGTCGAGATTGTGTTCAATCACGATCAGCGAATGCCCGCTCGCCAGCAGCTTGCCGAATGCCTGCATCAGTTTGGCGATATCGTCGAAATGCAGGCCGGTGGTCGGCTCATCGAACATGAACAGGCGTTTTGCGACCGGCTGCTTCGCGCTGCGCGCGGTGCGCGCCTGTGCCGATTCCGCGAGGAAGCCGGCGAGCTTGAGCCGCTGCGCTTCACCACCGGATAACGTGGGCACCGGCTGGCCAAGCTTCACGTATTCGAGACCCACGTCGACGATCGGCTGCAGCACACGCAATACTTCGGCATCCTTGGCGAAGTAGGCGGTGGCTTCGCTCACCGTCAACTCCAGTACGTCGGCAATGCTCAACGCACGCGCCGGTTCGCCGCGCTCGATTTTCACTTCGAGCAGCTCCGCGCGATAACGGCGCCCATCGCAATCTGGGCAGCGCAGATAGACGTCGCTCAGGAATTGCATTTCGATATGCTCGAAGCCCGAGCCGCCGCAGGTCGGGCAGCGCCCGTCGCCGGAGTTGAAGCTGAACATGCCGGGGCCGTAACCGCGTTGCTGCGCGAGCGGCGCCTTGGCGAAGAGCTTGCGGATTTCGTCGAAAGCACCGACATAGCTGGCCGGATTCGAGCGCGCGGTCTTGCCAATCGGCGACTGGTCGACAAATACCACGTCGGTGACCTGGTCGGCGCCGCTCAGGCTCCTGAATGAGCCGGGCGATTCGGTGGCGAGACCGAAATGCCGCGCCATGGCCGGATACAAGACGTCCTGCAGCAAGGTGGACTTGCCGGAACCCGACACACCCGTCACGCAGACGAGCCGCTGCAGCGGAATTTCGACCGTGACGTCGCGCAGATTATGTTCGGTTGCGCCTTCTAGCACGATGCGCGGCGTGCGGTCATCCACCGGACGTTGCGACCAGTGCGCCGCGTCCGCCACATGCCGGCGACCACCCAGGTACTCGCCGGTCAGCGTGCCAGACGAACGGATTGCCTCAGGCGCGCCGTCGTAAATAATCGAACCGCCCCGTTCGCCTGGCCCCGGACCCATGTCGATCAGCCGATCCGCCGCGAGCATCACCGAGGGATCGTGTTCGACCACCACCAGCGTATTGCCCGCATCGCGCAGCCGATGCATCGCCTCGACGATCCGGTTAAGATCGCGCGGATGCAGGCCGATGCTCGGCTCGTCGAGCACGAACAGCGTTTTGGTCAGCGACGTGCCGAGCGCCGTGGTCAGGTTGATCCGCTGCACCTCGCCGCCGGACAGCGTGCGGCTTTGCCGGTCGAGCGTCAGATACCCAAGGCCGACGTCGCACAGATATTTGAGGCGCGTGCGTACTTCGGCGAGCAACAGCTTGAGTGCGTCGTCGAGCAAGGCGCTAGGCAGGCTGATCTCGTCGAAGAAACGCCGGATGCGCTCGATCGGCATCAGCATCAGATCGTGCACGGTCAGACCCGGCAAGGCTTCGAGTTGTGCACGCTTCCACTCGACGCCACGCGGCATGAAGCGCTTTTCGGCCGCCAGCACCTCGTCCGCATTCTGCTTGCTGCCGAGGCGCCACAACAGCGATTCCGTTTTCAGACGCGCGCCGCCACAGGTCTCGCACGGCGTATAGCTGCGGTACTTCGACAGCAATACGCGGATGTGCATCTTGTACGCTTTCGATTCGAGATACTCAAAGAAGCGTTTGACGCCGTACCAATGGCTTTGCCACTTGCCGTTCCAGTCCGGCGAGCCGTTGATGACCCAGTCGCGCTCGGCGTCCGTCAACTCGCCCCAAGGCGTGCCGCGGCGGATATCGGCTTTCGCCGCGTAGCGCATCAGGTCGTCCTGGCACTCTTTCCAGGCCGGCGTTTGCATCGGCTTGATCGCGCCGTCGCGCAGCGTCTTGCGCGCGTCGGGAATCACCAGGCCGAGGTCGACGCCGATCACGCGGCCGAAACCGCGGCAGACTTCGCACGCGCCGTACGCCGAGTTGAACGAGAACAGCGCCGGCTGCGGATCCGCGTAACGAAGGTCGCTCTCGGGGCTGTGCAGCCCGGTAGAGAAGCGCCAGATTTGCGGCTCGGCTTCTTTGGCTTCCAGTGCCTCTGGCGCAGCCGGCAGCACGTAAATATTGACGCGGCCGCCGCCGCGCTTGAGCGATGCCTCGATCGCTTCGACCACCCGTTGCTTGTCGACCGAGCTCAAACGGAAGCGGTCAGCCACCACGTCGAGCAGCTTGCGCCTGCCGGTGGGTGAGTCGACTTCGCGCTGCGCCTGCACACGCGTATAACCGCTCGCGGAGAGCCATTGCTCCACTTCCTGCTCGGACGCTGTCTCCGGCAACTCGACCGGGAACGTGACGACCAGCCGCGGATCATGCTCCGCGGTGCGCTCGAGCAGTTCGGCGTAGATCGTTTCGGGCGTGTCGTGGCGCACCTGCTGCGCGGTCTTGCGATCGAACAGTTCGGCCGCGCGCGCGTACAGCAGCTTCAGGTGATCGTTGAGTTCCGTCATGGTGCCGACGGTGGAGCGCGAACTGCGCACCGGGTTGGTCTGGTCGATCGCGATGGCGGGCGGTACGCCGTCGACCCGGTCGACTTGCGGCCGGTCCATGCGATCGAGAAACTGCCGGGCGTAGGCGCTGAAGGTTTCGACGTAGCGCCGCTGCCCTTCCGCGTACAACGTGTCGAACACGAGGCTCGATTTGCCGGAGCCGGACGGCCCGGTGACGACTGTCATTTCGCCGGTTCGTACATCGAGATCGACGTTCTTCAGGTTGTGCTGGCGCGCGCCGCGAATGCGGATAATTCCGTTAGATGCCAATTTTTCCGACCGTCTGAATGAGTGGACCACCTCTCACGGACGCCTCGCGACCGCGCAAGTTCGGGATACCAGGCTGGCGGAATGACACGCCAAAGGCCGGGTTGCAGGGGGATACTATACTGTATATTTATACAGTTTTCCATGACACGGCACGACTGCGCGTTCGCAGCGCCTCGGGCCAGGGATGGCGGCGGCGGGAGGGAAATACAAGGTTTTCCGGCGCAGCGCGGCGCGGCACGGGGCCGCGCGCAAGCCGGAACCAGCCGGGTCTGCCCGACCCTAGCCGAAGACGCTTTCCACGTTAAACCGGCCCATCACCGGCTCCACCGGTTCCGAAGCGGCCTGCACCACTCCGCTTCCGCCCAGCGCGTAAGCCACGCAGCGTTTTGCCAGCACCTCGGTCGGATCGACAAGCTGCACCACCAACCCGTCCGGCCGCTTCAGCGTCGAACCGCGCAGCAGCAGCGGCAACTCGGTGCAGCCCAGCACGATGACCTGCACGCCTTGCGCGACCAGATCATCCACCGCAGCGGCGAGGTCGTCACAGCACTCGCCCGACGTGTAGCCCGCCTTGGCGCCACTCGGCCCATAAATCGCGTTCATGAGCCGGGCCTGCGCGGTCGCGGCTGGCGCGATCTGCACGAAGCCGCATGCTTCGAGCGCCTTCTCGTAGACCCGGCTCGCCAGCGTGCCCGAGGTGGCCAGCACACCGACTTCGCGCAGGCTCGGGAAAGCCTCGCGCAGATAATCGGCGGTACAGGTCAGCATATTGACGATCGGAATGGTCAATGCCGGCTGAATCCGATCGACGAACGCATGCGCCGTATTGCACGGAATCGCGATGAGATCGGCGCCGCCCTCTTCGAGCGTCTTGCATGCGGCATAGAGCGCGAGCGTCGGATCGTCGCCGTTGCCGAGCAGCGCTTCAGTGCGATCCGGAATCTGCGGATTCTGCTCGACCATTACCTTGATGTGGTCCTGATCGCGGGCAGCGGGCGTGTTGCTCACCAGTTTCGCCATGAAATCGACAGTCGCCGCCGGGCCGACGCCGCCCAGCACGCCCACCTTGAAACGCCGCTCCGGCTGCGCATATTGCGCCGCTGCGACGTAGCGCGCGTAGACGAGATTGGTATCGACGAACGGCACTTCCAGCGTGCCGAGTGCGCGCGCCACCAGGGGGATTTCGGCGAGTCCGGGTACGATGATCTCCGCGCCTTGCGCAATGAGGTCCGCGCAAGCGGCGCGCAACAACTCGACTGGCCGGCCGTACAGATGCCCGCATTTGATGCCCTGGTCGCCGTACACGGCGCTCGTTACGCAATCGACGCCCGCTTCGTCACGTGGATGCAGCACGTCGAACCGCGCATTGTCGAAATAGCGTTCGAAAAGGCCGTGGCGGCGGATCGTGCCGGAAGTCAGCACGCCGATACGGCGGACCGATGGGAAAGCCTGTCGCACGTGCGCTGAGAGCGCAGCCATGATGTTGGCGATCGGCGGCGCCACGTTCGCCGAGAGTTCGTCGATGAAGGTGTGGCTGAGGAAGCACGGCAGGACGATCGCGTCGACACCGCGTTTCTCGAAGGCGCGAATCGTGTCGAACACGTGGATCTTGAATGGCGCGCTCGCGGCGCCTGGCGTCGCCGGTCCTTGCCACGAATGCTGCTCGAGGACGAAGTCGAACGGCTTGGCCGCGCCGGGCCGGCGCCAGGCCGCGGTCATCCTGCTCAACACGTCGACGCTTGCGAGCGGCGACGCGCCCGTCACCACACCCAGCGAACGATGACGATACATGATGGCTTTCCCCTGTCGTTTTTTCAGTTCGCCTTGATATTAGGATGCTTTCGGGGATTCAGGATGTTGTTAATCGCGAAATAGCGGGTTTATGCCTGGCTGAGTGCTTACTGAAGGTTTTCCTGGGGTGACGCGTGTCCGCGTTTTGTAATGGGCTGATTGGTGTTGCTCTTGTTCGGGGCATATGGAACTCAGTTGCCTGCGCGGCGCTTGTTGTCAGTGTTCTTAGGGCTTTGGCCTTTCCTTGTATTGTTAGTGGTCTATTAGCGTTGCCCCTGTGCGGGGCAGCACCTACTTCTCTTTGCCGGCTGCAAAGAGAAGTAGGCAAGAGAAAGCAGCTCAAACCGCTAATGCTAAGTGGGGCCCGTGGTCTGCTGCGGGTAGTGGTGCATCTGGAATCCGTGCTCTCCCACGTTCCGCGTTAGTGACAAAGGACTCATCAGCTCCCACTCCGCACTACGTGCGTCGCGGACGGGTCTGCATGGGAAACCAGCGGCTTCGGTTGGCGCAGCGGGGTCCATCGGCTTCGTCTCGGCGAAGCGATGAATGCGAGATTACCGCCGGATATTCGAAGTATTGTTTCTCGACCTCCGACTTATCGCTAGGTCGAACGAGCACGAGTTCGAATTTCGCACTTCGAATAAAACACTGAAGTGCCGAGAGCAATCGAGGCGATACACGCCGAGCCACCACGCCGAATGAGGCGGGAGCGCGAAAACGTAACGGGTGGTTTTAAGAAGTACTCTTCGGCGCGCGCAGCGCCGCCGGAAGTATGACACCCTTGTCACTGGCGCCTGCAGGTGCACGAACCCAGATTCCAGATGCACCACTACCCGTAGCAGACCACGGTGCCCGCTTAGCAGTAGCGGTTTGAGCTGCTTTCTCTTGCCTACTTCTCTTTGCAGCCGGCAAAGAGAAGTAGGTGCCGCCCCGCACAGGGGCAACGCTAATAGACCACTAACAATGCAAGGAAAGGCCAACACCCCAAGAACACAGACAAAAAGCGCCGCGAAGGCAACAAAAAACCATTACCCTTCCCGCAAATACCCCACAAGCACCTTATGCGCAACCATATCCACAGCAGGCTTAATCAACCCATTCTTGTCAGTCCAAACCTTCGGCGTCAACGCGCCACTCAACGCGACACTATCTGCGTCAGACAGAGCAAGCAACGCCGTCTGCACATCATCATCAAACGCAATCACGTTGACGAAAATCGTATCGCCGTCATTGGTGGTCGCCCGGACCTTGCAGGTCACAAAGCGCTTACCATTCTGCCCCGTGCGGATCTGCGCCTCGCCGTATAAGCGCCCGCCCACCAGTCCATCGATCATCGTCCTGCTCCTGTTTTTCCGTACCGTGCAAAAAGCAATATCGCCCAGCACAGCCCGTATGATCCCACGATACGCAGCGCGGCTTACGCAAAAGCACGGACTGCTCGGACCATATGCCAATCGCCGCGCGCACGCGCTGAACTCACACGTTTACGGTGCACCCGTCTGCGCCCCCGCCGCCTCGAAAATATCGCGCAACCATTGCGCAAACACCCGCACCCGCGACGACAACTGGCGATTCTGCGGATACAGCACCGAAACCGGCATCGGCGGCGGCGGAAAGTCCGCGAGAATGATCTTCAGCCGACCCGACGCCAGTTCACTCGCCACACGGTATTGCGGCACTTGCACGATGCCGAGCCCGGCCACCGCCGAGCCTGTGTAGAGATCGGCGCCGGTCACCGATACCGTCGACGGCAGGTACGTGGCGGTATCCCGGCCGTCGATTCTGAATTCGAGCGGCACCGGCTTGCCGGTCGCGCTGGACAGATAATTGACCGCCCGATGCGTAGACAAAGCCGCCGGATCGGCCGGCTCGCCATACGCCTCCAGATAAGTCGGGCTCGCCACTGTCACTTGCGGTAACTGCGCCACGCGCCGCCCCACCATCGACGAATCCTGCAGATTGCCCGCCCGCAACACGCAATCGATCCCCTCCCGCACCAGATCGACCAGCCGGTCGTCCTCGCCGATCGTCAACTCAATGTCGGGAAACCGCGCGAGAAACGCCGGCAGCGCCGGCACGACGAAGTGCCGGGCCAAGGTGCCCTGCAGATTCACGCGCAATAGGCCCTTCGGCGCGATGTTGGAAAACGAGCCCTCCGCCTCCTCCATATCGGCAATCAGCCGCACGCAGCGCCGGTAGTACGCCTCGCCGTCATGCGTGAGGCGGACCGAGCGCGTGGTGCGTTCGAGAAGCCGCGCGCCGAGCCGCTGCTCCATGCGCTTCATCAGGTTGGTGACGGTGGCGCGCGGAATCTGCAGATCGTCCGACGCGCGCGTAAAGCTTTGCCGCTCGGCGATCCGGATGAACACCCGCATTTCCTCGAAACGATCCATGGTTGATGCCTTTGTGCCGGGCCGGCGATCCGGCCGCTCATCGGTCAATTATTGAAGTAAATGGAATGATTATCGCAATTTTAACCCGATTATCTCTGTTACGAAAGCGACCATGATTCGTTTCACCAACTCACCACACAGAAGGAACCGAATCATGAACACGATCAAGAACGCCCAAGTCGCCATCGTTACCGGCGCATCCCGTGGCATCGGCGCAGCGGTTGCACAACGCCTCGCCAAGGACGGCTTTGCGGTTGCCGTCAACTATGCATCGAGCTCGTCGGAAGCCGATGCGCTGGTCGCGGAACTCACGGCGGCAGGCACCAAGGCCATCGCAGTGAAGGCCGATGTGTCGAACGCCGACGACGTGCGTCGCATGTTCGAAACCACCGAACAGCAACTCGGCAAAGTGGACGTGCTGGTCAACAACGCCGGCGTGCTGAAGACAGTGCCGCTCGCCGACACCAGCGACGCGCTGTACGACCAGACCTTCGACATCAACGTGCGCGGCACCTTCAACACGCTGCGCGAAGCGGCAGCACGGATGAACAACGGCGGACGCATCGTCAACTTCTCGAGCACGACACTGGCGCTGAACATGCCGGGCTACGCGATCTACAACGGCACCAAGGCCGCCGTCGAAGCCTTCACGCATGTGTTCGCCAAGGAACTGCGCGGCCGCAACATCACCGTCAACGCGGTGGCGCCAGGCCCGATCGCGACCTCGCTGTTCCTCGACGGCAAGACCGAAGAACAGATCCAGACCTTCGCGAAGATGCCGCCGCTGCAACGCCTCGGCCAGCCGGACGACATCGCCTCGGTCGTGTCCTTCCTCGCCGGTCCGGATGCAGGCTGGGTCAATGGCCAGATCCTGCGCGCCAACGGCGGCGTGGCCTAACCCACTTAATCCAGCTTGAAAACACGTAAAGCGCCTCTCTGACAGCACCTTTACGTCGCATCACTTTCATCGAATCGGAGAAGAAAAATGCAGAAGAACGTCATTCTGGTGACGGGCGCGGGTACGGGCATCGGCAAGCTCACCGCACAATCCTTGGCCGAAGCCGGCCATATCGTCTACGCGACGATGCGCGATGTCGAAGGACGTAACAAGCCGCGCGCCGACGAAATGCGGGCGCTCGCCCAAGCGAAGGACATCCAGTTGCATCCGCTCGAACTCGACGTGTTGTCGCAAGAATCCGCCGATGCCGCCGCCGCGACGATCGTCCGAGAGCAAGGACGGCTCGACGTGGTGATGCAGAACGCGGGACATCTGGTGGTCGGCCCGAGCGAAGCGTTCACACCCGAAGAAATGGTGAAGGTGTTCGACACCAACCTGTTCGGCGCGCAGCGCGTGAACCGTGCGGTGCTGCCGTATCTGCGCCAGCAGGAAGCGGGCTTGATGTTGTGGATCAGCAGCACGACGACCAAGGGCGGTTTTCCTCCCTTCCTCGGCCCTTACGGTGCGGCCAAGGCGGCGATGGATTCTTTGGCCGTCACCCTCGCCGACGAAATCGCGCGCTTCGGTATCGAAACCTCGATCGTGGTGCCGGGCGCGTTCACTCGCGGCACCGCCCACTTCCCTAGCGCCGGCAAACCAGCCGATACCGAACGCCCCGCTGAGTATGCACGTTATGACGGCGTGATGGATCAGATCGGCGAGCGACGCTTGCGATGCGCGACAACAACCTCAGTCGCCGCTATTACAGCGAACTGTTCGCCGCTCCGGCAGAACTCATTAAATAGCCGTCGAGCCGGAGCGCGTGGTTACGCCGTGACAAAGCCACAGAAGCGTGCTTAAACCGCCTTCGGATTACGCTCCGTAAATCCTTCCTGATGCCAGTACGGATACGCGGGACGTACAGCGCTGGCAGCGTCGAGTTTCGCCACCTGTTCGGGCGTCAAATTCCAACCCACTGCGCCCAGGTTCTGCCGCAACTGCTCTTCGTTGCGCGCGCCGATCAGCACCGTCGATACAGTAGGCCGCTGCAGCAGCCAGTTCAGCGCGATTTGCGGCACGGTCTTGCCGGTTTCGGCCGCAACCTCGTCGATTGCATCGAGCACGCGGAACAGGTACTCGTCCGGCACCGGCGGCCCCATGTCAGAGGTTTTGTGCAGACGGCTCGTTTCCGGCAACGGCTGACCGCGCTTGATCTTGCCGGTGAGACGTCCCCAACCGAGCGGACTCCACACCACCGCACCCACGCCTTGATCGACGCCGAGCGGCATCAGCTCCCATTCGTAATCGCGACCGATCAGCGAGTAGTAAGTCTGATTCGCGACATAGCGCGGATAGCCGTAACGATCCGCGGTGTCCTGCGATTTCATCAGATGCCAGCCGGAAAAATTCGACACGCCTGTGTAGCGGATCTTGCCGGCGCGCACGAGATCGTCGAGCGTCGACATGACTTCGGCGATAGGCGTCTTCGCGTCGAAACCGTGCAACTGGAACAGATCGATGTAATCGGTTTGCAGACGTTTGAGCGCTGCGTCCACCGCCTGAATCAGATGAAAGCGCGATGAGCCGACATTGTTCGGACCGTCGTCGAAACGGAAAGTCGCTTTGGTCGAAATGATCGCTTTGTCGCGCTTGCCCTTGAGCGCTTCGCCGAGCACCGACTCGGAAGCGCCGCTCGAATAGATGTCGGCACTGTCGAACATCGTGATGCCCGCATCGAAACAGATGTCGAGCAAGCGACGCGCTTCGGCGACGTCGGTGGCGCCCCACGCCTGGAAAAATTCGCCCTTGCCGCCGAATGTGCCCGTGCCGAAACTCAGTACCGGCACCTTGAAACCAGATGCACCCAGATGTCTGTATTCCATTGATGATTCTCCGTGACCTAGCCGTCGATAAACGGACGTTCAGTCTACGCGCGTCTCGGCAAACGTGCCGCCGAACCCGGCCAACGCGTCACGCGCGCTTCGAATCACGCTGTCCCAATCGCCCAATGCCGGCTGCCGGAACAATCTCGCTTGCGCATACCACGGTGTATCGGTGCGCTCCAGCATCCAGCGCCAGCAGGTGTCGAAGCGGTTCAGAATCCATACCGGTTTGTCCAGCGCACCGGCCAGATGCGCGGTTGAGGTGTCCACCGATATCACCAGGTCGAGGTTCGCCACCAGCGCGGCCGTGTCAGCGAAGTCCTCGAGCTCTTCAGTGTAGTCAATGACGTTAGGGTGTGAATCGTTGCGCGGCAACTGAAGCGCAGACGGTCCCTTTTGCAGACTGAAGAACTGCACGTTCGGCACATCAAGAATCGGTGCGAGCCGCTCGAACGTAATCGAACGGCGCGCGTCGTTCTTGCGGAGTTCGGCGACATGCGGCCGGTTTCCGCCAGCCCACACGAGTCCGACTTTCAGGCGCCCTTCTGCTTGTGCAGCGATACGTTCGTGCCATTCACGCGTTGCTTGCGGGTCGGCGAACAGATAAGGCGTCTTTGACGGAATGCTCGCGAGATCGGTCCTGAACGCGAGCGGCAGACTCAGCAATGGGCAGTGACAATCGAACGGCGGTAGTGCCTCGCCCGCGTCGATCAATTGATCCACTCCGTCGAGCGTGGACATTAGCCGTATCAACTCACCCGGCACTTCCAGCACGACTTTCGCGCCGAGCTTCGACACCATCCCGGCATACCGGCAAAACTGCAGCGTGTCGCCGAGACCCTGCTCGGCGTGAAGCAGAATCGTTTTACCGTCGATCGAAAAATCGCCCATCCAAAGCGGTTGCGCAAAGGTGCGCCTGCCTGCTTTGATCCGGCTACGCTCCCAGCGCCATTCGTATTCCTTCCATCCCGCTTCTAGCTGCCCCAGTTGCAGCAGACACAACGACTGGTTCCAATGCGTCTCGGCAGCGACGGGATTGACGGCCAGTGCGCGTTCGTAGCTCTGCAACGCTTGCGCGTGCTCACCGAGATCGACCTGGGTCAGTCCAAGGTTGTTCCATGCATCGGCAAATGCAGGTGCAAGTTCGAGCGCGCGCTGATAGCTTTGCCGCGCCTCGTCCGCCTGATTCAGATCGCTGAGCGCATTACCGCGATTGCTCCACGCGTCGGGGTAGGTCGGCTGCAATGCGAGCGCGTGATCGCAGCTTGCGAGAGCATCGGCGGGACGGCCCAGATCGCGCAGCACACAGGCGCGATTGTTCCAGGCTTGCGCGAAATCCGGCATCAAGGCAATTGCGCGGTCAAAGCTGCTGAGCGCTTCGAGCGGCAAGTTCAGGCCGGCTTGCGCGTTGCCGCGATTGTTCAGTGCGTCCGGGAATTTCGATTGCAATGCGATCGCGCGATTGGCGCTCACGAGTGCTTCGTCGAAACGTTGCAAGGCATTGAGCGCATAGGCGAGATTCGAATGGACGGGCGCCTGTTTGGCATTGATGGCGAGCGCCTTGCTGAGGAACTCGATGCCCTCCTCGACACGACCCGCCTGCAGCGCGAGCGAGCCCAACAATTGCAGCGCCTCGAAATGGCGTGGCTTCAGTTCGAGAATCTCACGGTAGAGTTCTTCGGCCTCGGCGAATGCGCCGTTCTGCTGAAGCGCGACGGCTTGGCGAAGCATATGGTCCAACTGTTGCGGGAGATTGGCAGGCTTGCTCATGAGGTGAGCTTTGATGGAATGCGTGTGGAATCGGGAAACCGCTTGCAAGCTTCCTGAGTCGCGGCGGAAGCCACGCGGGTCAGGCCTGAAAGAACGAAGCCGATTATCGCCGAAAAGAACGCGTTTGGACTGCTGTGTGCAAGCGGCCTTGGATGCGCGCGAGCGAGAGGGAGGGCTGCTGGTTTTGGAGGCTATTTTGGAGGCGGTTTTTCAGGCGTCTTTTTTAGACGTGTTTTTAAGCGTCCTTTTGAGGCGTTTTTCTATGCCGCCTGGTGGCGCGCGTCACGCCGCAACGTGACGCGCGCCTTGATGCGTGGACTGTGCCGGGTGTGTCTAGTGTCCGGCTTACTGCGCAGTCAGATGCTTACGCTTGGCGAGTTCCTGAGCCATCGCGTAGTGCTCCTGGATGGTCGGCAGCGCCTTTTTCGCTGCGTCCTTCAATTGTTCGTCGCGGCCCGAAGCGATTTCCGCCTGGAAGGCCGACAGCGCTTTCTGTTCGCCGGCGAGTGCGACCTGCTCGATGTAGGTCTTGTCGAAGTCGGCGCCGCGCAGGTTATTGATGCTCGCGAGCACCGCCGGGTCCGGATCGTTCTTCGGCACGTCGACGCCACGCGGGCTGGCGGCGCGCAGCGCGTCGGAGATTTTCGCGTTGTCGTTCGACACGCGTTCTGCGAATGCCTTCACATCCCGGTCGGTGGAGCGCGAAGTGGCGATGCGTGCGGCATCGCGTTGCGTGGAGACAGCCTTGGTGGCGTCGGTGATGAAGGCCTGGTCGGCGGCATGAATGCGAACGGCATCCGGCGCGGCCGCGGTTTGAGCACTGGCCGCTGTAGCGACGACCATAAGGCTGGCCATGCAGGCACTGGTGATGGCGGCGAGAGGCAAGCGGATCATACGTTCTCCTTGGAGTGGAAGCGAAACGACGGCGATGCGAGTGCGCCTTGGCCATTGCGCGCGATTGCATTGATACCTTGCAAGTCGCTTGCGACTGGCTAACGGCGCCGCGCTCTTATCGTTGTGCATTCTAGGAGGCGCATCACCCAGCATGTGAAACCATGCTGTCGCTTCTGTAACGTTAGGTAACCTTCATACGAATTTCCTGCTTTTGCTGTAGAGCCGCCGGCCTCTTCCTGCCCTGAATAGCGGCGGGGGTTAACCAGAAAGCATCGGCAAACCGCCTGAATTCACTGAACTTTCCTGCTGCTGCGCCGATAACAGAAAGGTAGGGCACGCGCCGGGGCCGAACGAACGGTATGCATGGCGCACCACTCGCACCGCAATCCCTGGAGAGATTCGATGGCAGTAGATCACCGCGCGAACGACGAACGCAGCAATCTGACGAGTTCCAATAAATTCGAGTTGTTGCTGTATCGGCTGGGTTCGGTTCCCGGCAGCGACGCGCATGAGCTCTACGGCATCAACGTCTTCAAGGTGCGTGAAATCTCGACGATGCCGCCGGTGACGCCGATTGCGGGTTCTTCGCCGTTCGTGATGGGCGCGGTGGACATTCGCGGCCAGATTATTCCCGTGATCGACTTGCCGCGCCTGATGGGCTGCGAGCCGACGCGCGGCTTGAACATTTTGCTGGTGACGGAATTCGCGCGTTCGACGCAGGCTTTTGCAGTCGAGGAAGTGGACGACATCGTGCGGCTTGAGTGGAACCAGGTGCTTTCCGCTGAAGGCGCGGCCGGTGGCAATCTGGTGACGAGCATTGCACGTATCGACGGCAACACGGGCGATTCGCGGCTCGCGCAGGTAATCGACGTAGAGCAGGTGTTGCGCGACGTGTTTCCGTCACAGCATCCGAGCGTCGACCCGACCTCTGTGGGTGAGGCGCTTGGCATCCGCCCCGGCGCGAAGATTCTCGCCGCTGACGATTCCGGTTTTGCGCGCAAGCTGATCGAGCAGGCGTTGAGCGCGATCGGCGCGGACTACGTGATGACCAAGACTGGCGAGGAGGCATGGAATACGTTGCAGCAGGTCGCGCGTGAAGCGCAGGCTAATGGTACGCGGGTGAAGGACAGTATCGCGCTGGTGTTGACCGATCTCGAGATGCCGGAGATGGACGGGTTCATGTTGACCCGTCAGATCAAGGCTGATGAGCGGACTCGGGATATTCCGGTGATTATTCATTCTTCTTTGACCGGTGCGGCGAATGAGGCGCATGTGAAGAATGCTGGGGCGAATGGGTATGTGGCTAAGTTTGCAGCCGCTGAGCTGGCTAATGCTATTCGTAATGCGCTAGGGGCGCCTGCGGCGGAGGGGGTTGTTTGAAGGTTTTCGGGTTTTTTGCCTTTTGCGGCGCTTGTTGTCAGTGTTCTTAGGGCTTTGGCCTTTCCTTGAATTGCTAGTGGTCTATTAGCGTTGCCCCTGTGCGG
>NZ_JALOCP010000038.1:0-76683 GCF_030511745.1 Paraburkholderia sp. SECH4 | reverse complement strand
CGCCGCTTCATCTGCAAACCGAACGGGCAGTACATTAATCAGCGTTTCCCTAGCGAGTGCATCCGCTAAACAAAGGCTTGGTGAAAAATTACACGCGATAAAAAACCGCCCAAAGGCGGTTCTTAAAGAGAAGCGTACATTGCCAACGTATCTGGGTATTTCTCAACCAGCTTGATCAAGACAGCAGCCTGAGCATTCGGCTTTGCTTTCCCTTGCTCCCAGTTCTGGTAGGTACGTGGGATTGACACGAAGCCGGCGCGCCATCGCGGCTTGCGACGCATGTAGGCCTTCTCGCCGCGTCTTTATCTCTTCAGCGGGGCCCTGTACGACGTCCGGCATTTCGACATCGACCTTGCGCAGAGTTATCTTGCCTTCGCGCTCAGCGGCAAGCTCAGCCATGCCTCCCTTCAACTCGGCAAACCACCCGCAGACCGCCACGCGTGTGCAAGATGCGTGGGGGCAACACGCGGCGAACCCTGCTCAAAAGAACGGCTCTTTTTCGCGGGCAGAAACGAAAACAGGCCCCGAAGGGCCTGTTTTCTAAATTTGGCGGAAAGGGTGAGATTCGAACTCACGGTACCCCTAAAGGTACACTGGATTTCGAGTCCAGCGCATTCGACCACTCTGCCACCTTTCCGGGTCTTCCAACTCACAGCAACAAGGCTATTTCGTCAGATCCAAGCGGGTCGTTGCTTGGGAGAGAAAGATTATAGAACAGCTGAATCCGATTTCCAAGCCCCTCGGCCAAAAAATTTCAAAGGGACTTGGCAATCGGCAGCGGCCTTAGCCGCTGCATCAGCCCGGCGCCAATCGAGCCGCCGGCACTTCCAGCCGCTCCACCCCACCAAGATAAGGACGCAGCGCCACCGGCACCGTCACCGAACCATCCGCGTTCTGGAAATTCTCCAGCACAGCCACGAGCGTGCGGCCGACCGCCAGCCCCGAACCGTTCAGCGTATGCACCAGCTCCGGCTTGCCCTGCGCATTGCGGAAGCGCGCCTGCATCCGGCGAGCCTGGAACGACTCCGTGTTCGAGCAGCTCGAGATTTCGCGATACGTATTCTGCGCAGGCACCCACACTTCCAGGTCATACGTCTTGGCAGCCGAAAAACCCATATCGCCAGTGCACAGCGTAATCACGCGGTACGGCAGCTCAAGCTTCTGCAGAATCGCCTCAGCGTGGCCGACCATCTGCTCCAGCGCGTCATACGACGCTTCCGGCGCGACGATCTGCACCATTTCGACCTTGTCGAACTGATGCTGGCGGATCAGCCCGCGCGTGTCGCGGCCATACGAGCCCGCTTCCGAGCGGAAGCACGGCGAATGCGCGGTCAGCTTGATCGGCAACGTGTCCGCTTCGACGATGCTGTCGCGCACCGTGTTCGTCAGCGAAATTTCCGACGTCGAAATCAGATACTGCGTGACCGTGTTCTCGTCACCGCCCTTCTCGACGCGGAACATGTCGTCGGCGAATTTCGGCAGTTGGCCGGTACCGTACAGAATCTCCGGATTCACGATATACGGCGTGTACACCTCGGTATAGCCGTGGTGCAGCGTGTGCGTGTCGATCATGAACTGCGCCAGCGCGCGATGCAGCCGCGCTATCTGGCCGCGCAGCAACGTGAAACGCGCGCCCGACAGTTTCGCGCCGGTCTCGAAGTCGAGGCCGAGCGGCGTGCCGACGTCGACGTGATCCTTCACCTCGAAATCGAACTGGCGCGGCGTGCCCCAGCGGCGCACTTCGACGTTCCCGGTTTCGTTCTGACCCATCGGCACGCTTTCGTGCGCCAGGTTCGGCACGCCGAGCAGCAGGTCGGACAGACGCTTCTGGATATCGTCGAGCTTGGCCGCCGACGCCTTCATCTCGTCGCCAATCCCGCCCACTTCGGCCATCAGCGCCGACGTATCCTCGCCCCGCCCTTTCATCCCGCCGATCTGCTTCGACAGAGTGTTGCGGCGCGCCTGCATCTCTTCGGTACGGGTCTGGGTGTCGCGGCGTTCCGCTTCGAGGGCGGCAAAGGCCGCCACGTCGAGGGTATAGCCGCGGTCGGCGAGGCGTTTGGCGACGCCGTCGAGGTCTTTGCGCAGCAACTGGATGTCGAGCATGGGATGGGGCGGGTGTTCGTTGTATGAAGCAGCGATTTTAGCGCACCGGCGCGGGCGGCCGGTGCGTTAGATGGTCAAGACGTGCGGAATGGCGACACGGCATCTGAAACCGCCGCAGAAGCCCAGGCGAAAAGGCTCAGCCCTTCTTCGGCTTGTTCTCGCTGCGCCACTGCGCGTCGAGCTCGGCCAGACGCGCCATCTTGTCGCCGATCTTGCCTTCAAGACCGCGCGACGTCGGCTCGTACCAATGGGGGTCGCGCATGTTGTCCGGCAGATAGGTCTCGCCGGCGGCATAAGCATCAGGTTCGTCGTGCGCATAGCGGTATTCGTGACCGTAGCCGAGTTCCTTCATCAGCTTGGTCGGCGCGTTACGCAGATGCACCGGCACGCCGCGCGACTGGTCTTTGCTCACGAAACGGCGCGCTTCGTTGTACGCGTTGTAACCCGCGTTCGACTTCGGCGCGACCGCCAGATAGATGATCGCCTGCGCCAGCGCCAGTTCGCCTTCAGGCGTGCCGAGGCGTTCGTAGGTTTCGGAGGCGTCGAGCGCGATGCGCGCCGCGCGCGGGTCGGCGAGGCCAATGTCTTCCCATGCCATGCGCACGATGCGCCGTGCGAGATAACGCGGGTCCGCGCCGCCGTCGAGCATGCGGCAGAACCAATACAGCGCACCGTCCGGGCTGCTGCCGCGTACCGATTTATGCAACGCGCTGATCTGGTCGTAGAATGCGTCGCCGCCTTTGTCGAAGCGGCGCAGATTCTCGGCGAGCGCGCTGCCAAGCAAAGCGCCGTCGATTTCGGTGCTCTTCTGCTGGGCCGCCGCGCGCGCGACGATTTCCAGGTTGTTCAGCAGCTTGCGGCCGTCGCCGTCGGCGGAACCAATCAGGGCGTCGCGGGCTTCGTCGGTGAACGTGAGGCCGCCGAGTTCTTTCTGTGCGCGGTCGAGCAGCTCGCGTTGTTCTTCGTCGGTGAGACTCTTCAGCACGTAGACGGCGGCTCGTGAGAGCAACGCGCTATTCACCTCGAACGATGGATTCTCGGTCGTCGCACCGACGAACACGAACAGGCCCGACTCGACGTGTGGCAAGAACGCGTCCTGCTGGCTCTTGTTGAAGCGATGCACTTCGTCGACGAACACGAGCGTCTGATGTCCGTTCGCGCGATGAATTTGCGCGGTCTCGACGGCTTCGCGGATATCCTTCACGCCCGAGAGCACCGCGGACAACGCGATGAACTCGGCATGAAACGCGTCGGCCATAAGCCGCGCGAGCGTGGTTTTGCCGACGCCGGGCGGGCCCCAGAGGATCATCGAATGGGCTTCGCCGGATTCGAATGCGACCCGCAACGGCTTGTTCGGGCCGAGCAGGTGCTTCTGGCCGATCACTTCGTCGATATTGCGGGGCCGCAGGCGTTCGGCGAGCGGAACATTGGCACGGGTTTCTTCAAACATGACGTTTTGGGGATAATCTCGGCTTTTCCGGACGCGGTCCGTGTGAAGGCGGCGTGCTGCCGGATGAACAAAGCCGGCACGCAAGAGTGCGGGCAACGTCACGCATTATGACAGCGACGGCGCTCGGGCGATGAGCGCGCCGACTAGCCAGTAATCTCGCCGACAGCCTGACAGGCTAACATCGCGCGCGGATTGGCCGGCAACACCGGCATCGCACGCGAATTTAGAGGCAACACCAACCGCAACTATGTTGCATGGGACCGGAGTAAGAGCTTTGCATGGGACCGGAGTAACGCGCTAAAGCGCAAACTCTGGTCGACAGCTAAAGCGCTAACTCCGGTCGACACAGGGACAAGATTAGATGGCACAAGATCCACTCGCCGGCGACGCCGGTTCCACCTACGCACCGCTCACGCCGGTGCCCGACTCGCGCCGCGCGTTCCGCACCGGCGACGCTTTCGCGCTCTGGTTCTCGCTCGGCATCGGCCTGCTGGTCGCGCAGGCGGGCGCGCTGCTGGTGCCGGGGCTGTCGCTACCGCATGCGTTGCTGGCGATCGTAATCGGCAGCGTGATCGGCGTCGTATTGCTGGCGCTGGCCGGCGTGATCGGCACTGATACGGGGCTCGCGGCGATGTCGTCGCTGCGGCCGACGCTCGGTGTGCGCGGCGCTTCGGTGCCTGCTGTGCTGAACGCCGTGCAACTGGTCGGCTGGGGCTCGTTCGAGGTGATCGTGATGCGCGATTCCGCCGATGCGCTCGCCAAACAGGCCTTCGGTTTCTCGATGCCGCTGATCTGGACCGTGATCTTCGGTTTGCTCGCGACGCTGCTGGCGATCAGCGGCCCGCTGTCGTTCGTGCGGCGGTTTTTGCGCACGTGGGGCATCTGGCTGCTGCTGGCGGGCGCCGCGTGGCTCTCGTGGAATCTGCTTGCCAAACACGATCTGGCCGAGTTGATGCGCCGTCCGGGCACCGGCGAGATGTCGTTCGGCGGCGCAATCGATCTGGTGGTCGCGATGCCGCTCTCGTGGCTGCCGCTGATCGCCGACTACACGCGCTTCGGCCGACGCCCCGGCGAGACCTTCCGCGGCACGCTGCTCGGCTATGGCATTGCGAACATCTGGTTTTACGCACTCGGTGCGATCTACGGTCTCGCGGCCGGTGGTGGCGATGCGCTGCTGACCGGCGCGCTGGCGCAAGCAGGCGGCGGCCTCGCCCTGCTGCTGATCCTGATCGACGAAGTGGACAACGCGTTCGCCGACATCCACTCCGCAGCGGTCTCGACCGGCACGTTCTGGACGCGCGGCAGCGTGCCGTTGTTGTCTGCGGCGTTCGGCGCGCTGTGCACGGCGATCGCCTTGCTCGTGCCGATGGCGAAGTATCAGAACTTCCTGCTACTGATCGGCTCGGTGTTCGCGCCGCTGTTCGGCGTGGTGCTGGTGGATCACTTCATCGTGCGCAAGCGTCGCATTGAAGCCGCCGTGCTCGGCGACGTGCGCGGCCGCTATGGCTTCTCGGGCGGCTGGCATTTGAGCGCGTTCGCGTCGTGGGCAATCGGGATCGTGGCGTATCAGGCGATCAATCAATGGCTGCCGAATCTGGGCGCTACCTTGCCCGCGTTGGTGATCGGCGCGGTGTGTTATCTGGCGCTGGTGTCGACTCGGAAAACTGCATACGCTTGAGTCGTGCAAGCATCCTCGCAATACAGAAAAGGCCTGCAAATGCAGGCCTTTTCTCTTCATGCGCCATCAATCGTGGTCAGTTCACCGCTTCGACGCCCGATACTCGACACCCGGCAACACGCACAGCAATTCGAACGCGAGATTCGCGCCGAGCAACGCGGTCGTACCGAACGGATCGTACGGCGGCGC
The DNA here is from genome assembly GCF_030511745.1 of Paraburkholderia sp. SECH4. NCBI lineage: Bacteria > Pseudomonadati > Pseudomonadota > Betaproteobacteria > Burkholderiales > Burkholderiaceae > Paraburkholderia > Paraburkholderia sp. SECH4. The sequence continues at coordinate 71,260 of NZ_JALOCP010000038.1, read as the reverse complement.
GACCTCAACCAGATCGCAGCCGACGATGTTCAAGCCATGCGAGCCGCGAATGATTTCCAGCGCCTGCGGCACCGTCAATCCGGCGATTTCCGGTGTGCCCGTACCCGGCGCGAAAGCCGGATCGATACCGTCTATGTCGAACGTGATGTACACCGGACCGTCGCCCATGCGTTCGCGCACACGTGCCATCAGCGGCGCCAGCGACTGGTTCCAGCATGCCTCTGCCTGCACGACTTCGAAGCCCTGATCGCGGCACCAGTCGAAGTCTTCAGCCGCGTAGCCCGTGCCACGCAGACCGATCTGCACGACGCGGTCGCAGTCCAGCAAGCCCTCTTCCACCGCGCGGCGGAACGGCGTGCCGTGCGCGATCTTCTCGCCCATCATCGTGTCGTTGACGTCAGCGTGGGCGTCGACGTGAATCAGACCGACCTTGCCGTGCTTGCGATGAATCGCGCGCAGGATCGGCAGCGCGATCGTGTGGTCGCCACCCAGTGTGATCGGCTTGCAGTTGTGCTGGAGGATTTCGTCGTAGGCGGTTTCGATGCGCTTGATCGAATCGTGCAGGTTGTACGGATTGATCGCGACGTCGCCGAGGTCGGCCACGCGCAGCGAATCGAACGGCGCGGCGCGCGTCGCCATGTTGTACGGACGCAGCAGCACCGATTCGCTGCGGATCTGGCGCGGCCCGAAGCGCGCGCCGGTGCGGTTCGAGGTGCCGAGATCGAACGGCACGCCGACGAAGCAGGCGTCGAACCCTTCGGCCGAGCCGACGTTCGGCAGCCGCATCATCGTCGCAATGCCGCCGCAGCGGGGCATTGCGTTGCCGGACAGCGGCTGCGGCCGTTCACCGGCATCGGGGGAAATGAAGGAGGAAGTATTCATCGTGTCTCGGCAATGAAAAGAGGGGCAGTAAGCAAATACGTGCAACCGGCCGAAGGATCAATAGAAAAAGCGCACCTTGCCGGGCGAATCTCGATTCTTGAGCAGTTTCCCGCAAGTTAAAATACGAACAGAATAAACTTCACATTGATTCGTAGCGATGTATCCTGCCGTATGTTCTCCCAACTCACCGATCTCGACCTGCGGTTGATCCGCGTCTTCCTCGCCATCGTCGACGCCGGCGGTGTCTCGCCGGCCCAGGCCACGCTCAACGTCGGCCAGTCGACCATCAGCACACAACTCGCCACGCTGGAAACACGCCTCGGCTACCGGCTGTGCGAACGCGGCCGCGGCGGCTTCAGCCTGACCGCGCGCGGCGAGCAATTTATCGACGCAGCCCGCGCTCTACTGTCCGCCGTCGATACTTTCGGCATGCAGGCGCGCAATGTCGGCCGCAAACTGGTCGGCACGCTCGATATTGGCATGATCGGCCACACACCGGTATCGGCGAGCGCGCGCATCAGCGACGCGATCGGCCGGTTTCGGGCGCGCGATCAGTCGGTGCGGTTTTCGATTCTGGTGCGCTCGCCGGGTGAACTCGAAGAACTGCTGCTGAACGGCCGCATTCAGATCGGCATCGGCTATTTCTGGCATCGCGTGCCGTCGCTCGAATACACCGAGGTGTTCGCCGAAGATCAGTTCGCGTATTGCGCGAAGGGGCATCCGCTGTTTGCTTCTGCCGGCGAGGTGTCACCTGCCGAAGCCGCGGCTCACGAATGGGCGTGGCGCAGTTATCCGCTGCCCGAAGCCGAAAGTTCGACCACGCCGCAAAACGTCACCGCGCTCGCGGACAATATGGAAGCGGTCGCGATGCTGGTGCTGTCGGGGCATCATCTTGGCTATTTGCCGGGGCATTTCGCGGCGCCGTTCGTGAAGCAAGGCTTGTTGGCCGCGTTGAATCCCGCACAGATGAAGTACCGGGTGGCGTTTCATATGGTCACGCGGGCGCGGCAACATCGGACGGATATTGTCGAAGCGTTTATCGACGATATGAAGGCTGCGCATCCCGTGCAGGTGCTGGAAGTGGATGAGTAGCGGTTCTGCTCAGCCGGCGCAGGTTCGGAAAGGGCGAATAGCGCGTCGGGCGCGCAGCGCGATCGGCAATCGGCAATCGGCAATGAAAAAGCTGCGCTCCATGCGCAGCCTTCCTGCAAATCAGCTTACTGCAACAACCCGCTTAACCGTTGATCACATCCGCGCCCTTCGGCACCGTGAACTTGAATGCATCGGCCGGCAGCGGCGGGTTTTTCTGAATGTTCGAGAACGTCAGCAGCGTCACGTTACCGAACACATCGTGCAGTTCCATCGCTTCAAGATTGCCGTCCTTGAAGCCGATGCCAACGCGCTGAAACTGCGTGTCTTTCGCCTTCGGCGTCAATTCGAGCCAGTCGATGCCGGCCTTCACGCCTGCGTCACGCAGCGTGAAGTTCTTGTCCAGATCGTTGCTGCCGAACAGGATCGCCGCCGGGCTCGCGCCGAGCGCGCCGCCGAGACTGCGCACCGTCACCTGGTTCAGATCCTTGTCGTACACGTACAGCTTGTCGCCGTCGGCTTGCAGCAGTTGTGCATAAGGCTTCTCGTATTGCCAGATGAACTTGCCGGGACGCGCGAACGTGAACGTGCCGCTTGATGTGCCGGTCTTGCCAGCCGTGGACAGCACGCCGCTCGCGCCGCTTGCACCTTGCGCCTTGCTCGGCGCGCGCACTTCCTGCTGCACAAAGGTACCGCGCGCGGAATGCACTTGCGCGACAAATGCCTTCAGTTGCTCGGTGCCGCTCGCGAATGCCTGTGACGCGACGAGCATCGACGCTCCGATCGCGACACTGCCGACGCCACGTACGATCGTACGAACGAGTTGGCTGACACGGTTGGGTTGAGCACTCTGTCGAGCGTGCTGCTGCGCGAATAGCTGCATGGTGTTTTCTCCCTTGATTGAATTTGTTGGGCGGTCACAGCGGCGGGCTTTGTGGGCAGCGGCCGGGTGGCCGTGGCGGCTGGCTTGAACCGCGCAGCCGAGGGACGAGCCCTCAGCCTTGGGTCACAGCTTAAGCACAAAGCCTTAAGCGGGGCTTATACGCGGTGCTTTGAGGCTGGTCCGGTGGACTAGCCGTATGGATTGCCTATTCCGCTTCCCGCGCCGGCGCAAGAATCTCTCGATTGCCGTTCGATGACATCGCCGACACCACGCCTGAGTTCTCCATCTGCTCGAGCAGGCGCGCCGCGCGGTTATAGCCGATGCGCAAATGCCGCTGCACCAGCGAAATCGACGCACGGCGGTTCTTCAGCACCACATCGACCGCCTGGTCGTACAACGGGTCGGCCTCGCCGTCACCCGAGCCGGATCCCCCTGCGCCCGCGGAGCCTTCGTCGCCTTCGCCCGTCACGCCGCCTTCGAGAATGCCCTCGATATAGTTCGGCTCGCCCTGCTCCTTGAGCTTGTCGACGACGCGATGCACTTCTTCGTCCGACACGAACGCGCCGTGCACACGCACCGGCAAGCCGCTGCCCGGCGGCAGGTACAGCATGTCGCCCATGCCGAGCAGCGATTCCGCGCCCTGCTGGTCGAGAATCGTGCGCGAGTCGATCTTCGACGACACCTGGAAGGCCATGCGCGTTGGCACGTTGGCCTTGATCAGGCCGGTAATCACGTCGACCGACGGACGCTGCGTCGCCAGAATCAAGTGGATGCCTGCCGCGCGCGCCTTCTGCGCAATCCGCGCGATCAGTTCTTCGACCTTCTTGCCGACCACCATCATCAGATCGGCCAGTTCGTCGATCACGACGACGATGTTCGGCAGACGCGACAGCGGCTCCGGATCGTCCGGCGTCAAGCTGAACGGATTCGGCAGCTTCTCGTCGCGCTTGGCGGCTTCGTCGATCTTGTTGTTGTAGCCGGCGAGGTTACGCACGCCGAGCTTGCTCATCAGCTTGTAGCGGCGCTCCATTTCGGCCACCGCCCAATTGAGCGCGTGACCCGCCTGGCGCATGTCCGTGACCACCGGACACAGCAAATGCGGAATGCCTTCGTAGACGCTCATTTCGAGCATCTTCGGATCGATCAGGATCATGCGGACCTGATCGGCGCTCGCCTTGTAGAGCAGCGAGAGGATCATCGCGTTGATACCCACCGATTTGCCCGAGCCGGTCGTACCGGCCACCAGCAAGTGCGGCATTTTCGCGAGGTCTGCGCATACCGGCTTGCCGCCAATGTCCTTGCCGAGGCCCATGGTGAGCGGCGAAGCCGCGTCCGCATAAACCGCCGAGCCGAGAATCTCCGAGAGACTCACGGTCTGACGGCGCTGGTTCGGCAACTCCAGCGCCATGAAATTCTTGCCCGGAATCGTTTCGACCACGCGAATCGACACCAGCGACAGCGAACGCGCCAGGTCCTTCGCCAGACCGACGATCTGGCTGCCCTTCACGCCAGTAGCCGGCTCGATTTCATAACGCGTGACAACCGGGCCCGGATACGCGGCGACCACACTCACTTCGACGCCGAAGTCCTTGAGCTTCTTCTCGATCAGGCGCGAGGTGAATTCGAGCGTATCGGCGGAAATGGTTTCCTGCGCGGCCGGCGCTGCGTCGAGCAGCGAGATCGGCGGCAAGGTGGAGTCGCCCGGCAGGTCCGTGAACAGCGGCACTTGCCGCTCTTTCTCGACGCGTTCCGATTTGGCGGGCGTGACGATGGGCGGCACGATCATGACCGGCTCGTGCTCCTCGATCCGCACGCGGCCCTTTTCGACCTTGCCTTCGCGCTTCACCGCGGCAGCTTCGCCCAATTTACGGTCGCGGCCGGCCTCGCGGCGCAGCTTGGCGAAAGTGACCGCCGAAATGATCGACTCGCCGACCTTTTCCGACACCGACAGCCACGAAAAACGGAAATACAGCGACAAACCGATGCCGAGCACGATAAGTAGGGCCAGCGTGCCGCCCGTGAAGCCGAGCGCATGCGATATGCCGCGCGCCACCGCCTCGCCGATCACGCCGCCCGGCGCCCGCGGCAACTGCACTTTCAGCGACCACATGCGCAACGCTTCGATACCGTCGCAGGCGAGCAACACCAACATGAACGCGAACGCGTCCGCGAGCCAGCCGGCATCGCGCGGCGCGTCATCCTGCAGTTCCTCGTGGCGAGTGATGCGGCGGTAATTGGCGGAGATATGGCGGCCGAGCAGCACGATCCACCAGTAGGCGGACAGCCCGAACAGCAGCAGCAGGATGTCGGACGTCCACGCGCCGACGCGGCCCGCCCAGTTGGCGATGTGGTCGACCTGCGCGGCATGCGTCCAGCTCGGATCGTGCCGGCTGTAGCTGACGAGCGCCATGAGCAGGAACACGCCGAGCGCGACCTGCAAGATCCAGCGGATTTCGGTGAAAAGGCGCGACATGCGGTGCGGCAATGCCTGCGCGCTCGCGGAATAGGGAGCTTTTGCCATTGATCCTGTTGCTTGTGTGGCCGATTTGCCGCTGGAGTCGCGGCCCGAAGCGGCGCTTAAGGCGGCTCCAGACCCGGTCCCGGCTGCCGGATCCATCGATGCGGCCTATTGTAAACGCAGTGCCTCACGCGAGGCTGTAAATGACGGTAACTTAGCCGATCGACCACACGAAAGGCCGCCGAAGCCCGCAGCAACGCTATCGCCACGATCGGAAAGCTTCATGGAGCAGGCCGGCGTGCCGCCCTTTATAATGCCGCTCTGATACCCATCTATAGTTTCAGCTCAAGTCGCGCGGCCTCGCATGGGCGAGCCGGGCGCCGTAAAAGGATTTCGATCATGCCCGCTACTTCCACGAAACACGCCAAAGTTCTGATTCTCGGTTCCGGTCCCGCCGGCTACACGGCAGCGGTCTACGCGGCACGCGCCAACCTGTCGCCGGTACTCGTCACGGGTCTCGCCCAGGGCGGCCAACTGATGACCACGACCGACGTCGAAAACTGGCCGGCAGACGGCAACGGCGTGCAAGGCCCGGAGCTGATGCAGCGCTTCCTGGAGCACGCCGAGCGCTTCAACACCGAAATCATTTTCGACCACATCCACACGGCCAAGCTGGATGAGAAGCCGATCCGCCTGATTGGCGACTCGGGCGAATACACCTGCGACTCGCTGATCATCTCGACCGGCGCATCGGCGCAGTATCTCGGCCTGCCGTCTGAAGAATTGTTCATGGGCAAGGGCGTGTCGGCTTGCGCCACTTGCGACGGCTTCTTCTACAAACAACAACATGTGGCCGTGATCGGCGGCGGCAATACCGCAGTCGAGGAAGCCCTCTATCTTTCTGGCATCGCCAAGAAGGTGACGGTGATCCATCGCCGCGACAAGTTCCGCGCCGAACCGATCCTGATCGACCGTCTGCTGGCGAAAGAAAAGGAAGGCCTGGTCGAGATCAAGTGGAACAGCACGCTCGACGAAGTGACCGGCGACCAGTCCGGCGTGACCGGCCTGCGTATCAAGAACACGCAAACCGGCGACACCACGGACATCGCGCTGCAAGGCATCTTCGTCGCGATTGGCCACAAGCCGAACACGGACATTTTCGCAGGCCAGGTGGAGATGAAGAACGGCTACATCATCACCAAGGGCGGTCTGAACGGATTCGCAACGGCGACCAGCGTGCCGGGCGTGTTCGCGGCGGGCGACGTGCAGGATCACGTCTATCGTCAGGCGATCACCAGCGCAGGCACGGGCTGTATGGCCGCGCTCGACGCGCAGCGTTACCTGGAAACCATCGAAGAGATTGGTGAGCACGTGATGAGCGCCGAAGCCGACCGCTGATCTGCAACCTCATCTGTAACCATAAGCGCAACGGTAAAATGGCGGCTGGGCATGGCCCGGCCGCCTGCTTGATAGAAGGCCGCGGCTGAGAAGCCAGCGGCCTTTTTTGCATCCTGTTCGCGTCGGATTCGCGCGATCGATCTACTTTTCTGTGTATTAGCGATATGCCGAAGAATCAGCCCCATCCTAGCGAACCGAAGCGCGCGCGTGCCGTTGCCCAGCCCGCGCCCGAGGTATCCGCACCCGCCGTCAAACCGAAGATCGAGCCGGCCGCAGGTCTAGCCGGCCTCGGCGCGTTGCGCGATGCGTTAAAGGGCGACACGCAACGGCGTGAACGTGAGCGCGCGGCTGCAGCGGCGGCGCAACGCGAAGCGTCGGCGGACGCCGATCTGTTTCGCCGCGAAATCGGCGCAGTTGCGCCACTGGCGGTCCCGCCGCGCGCCAGCTTGCCGCGCAATCCTCCGTCGCCGCTGCCGGTGCAAACCAAACTCGACGAAGAAGCCGTGCTGCATGAAGCGATCTCCGACGAGTTCGATCCCGAGATCCTGCTCGAAACCGACGAAACGCTCTCCTATTGCCGTCCCGGCGTGAGCCAGGAAGTCGTCCGCAAACTGCGGCGCGGCGATTGGATCGTGCAGGCACAAATCGATCTGCACGGCATGCGTCGCGAGGAAGCGCGCGAGGCGCTGGCCGAGTTCATTCGTGAATCGGTGAAACGTGGCCTGCGGTGTTTGCGCGTGATTCACGGCAAAGGCCTCGGGTCGATCGGGAAAGAACCCGTATTGAAGGGCAAAGTGCGCGCGTGGCTCGTGCAGAAGTCTGAGGTGATCGCTTTCTGTCAGGCGCGTCCGCATGACGGCGGCGCGGGTGCAGTGGTCGTGCTGTTACAGCCGGGCGTATTGCCGGCTTCCCCCAAGTCCTGACGGAGTCCCGGTGATCCATCCGAGGCTGACGCTGGCGCTGACCATCATGGAAGCGCTGGCTATTTTCGCGTACGCGATCTCCGGTTTTATCGAAGCGAGGACCCGCCGGCTCGACGCCGTGGGCACCTTCCTCGTGGCTGTCGCGACGGCCTTCGGCGGCGGCACCTTGCGCGACGTGCTGCTGGAGCGGCGGCCCTTTTACTGGGTCGAGCATCAGACCTATCTCATCGCGATCTTCGTGATGTCGTTGTTTGCGCCAACGCTCCTGAAGATGACGTCGCGCCTGCTCTCCGAGCGGGTCCTGCTGGTGGCCGATGCGATCGGGCTGGGTTTGTTCAGCATTTCAGGCACGTCGATCGCGCACGACGCGCAGATGCCGTGGTTCACGTCGGTGATGATGGGTGTGTTGGCCGGCGTATTCGGCGGCGTGATTCGCGACGTGCTGTGCAACGAGGTGCCGCTGATTTTGCGTGATTCGCGGCCGTACGCGACATGCGCTTTTGTGGGGTGCTGGCTGTACGTGCTGCTGGACTATATGGACGTCGATACGGTTTATAGCGTGTTGATCGCTACCGCTTTTATCCTGCTCGCGAGGCTGGCGACGTTCAGGTTCAACGTCCGGCTGCCTCACTAAGCTTGTTTCATCAAACTGCCCTCATCAAAAGCGCGCCGCCCGGATTCAGGCGGCGCGCGCTTTAAAGCAGCCTTACTTGTTGGTCGCCAACGCCCCCGCACTCTTCGAGCCGCCAAACAGCGCCGTCAGGTACTGGGAGTTGTTGTTCATCGTCGCCATCAGCGTGTTGAGCGCGGTGAACTGATTCTGGTACTGCTTCGTCAACTGCGCGCTGTAATTGGCGAGCGTGGTCTGCTGCGTGGTGATGCTCTTCAGGTCGGCATTCAACGCCGTGCTGCGGGTGTCGATGATGCCGCCCGTCTTCACGAAGTCGGCAATGCTCTTGTTCAGCTTGACGCCGATGCCGTTGGTCGAGTTGAACAACGTGGCGACTTGCGCCGGGCTGCTGGTGAGCGACGTACTCAGCTTCTTGCTGTCGATGACCAGCGTGCCGTCCGCCGGATCGCCCTTCAGCGTAATGCCAATCGAAGCGAGCCCCACCGCTGACGACCCCGTGCCGACGCCCCCGCCAACGATCGACGCCAACGTATTCTTGATCGTCGTCAGCGTCGAATCGCCGAGCAGCGCGCCGCCGGTCTTCGACGACTTGTCGTACGAGGACAGCGAGTTGATGGTCGTGACGACAGTGTTGTAGAGATTGGCGAAGTTCGTGATGGCCGTGTTCTGCGCGGTCGTATCCGGCGCGATTGTCAGTGTCTGCGTGGTGCCGACCGCGGCGCTCGACAGATTCAGCGTGACGCCGGAAATTGCCGAGGTGACCGCGTTCGTGGAGCTGCTCGCCTCAATCCCGCCGATGGTGAACTGCGCGTCCTGAGCGGCTTCGCTTTGCTGCCAGGCCTTGCTGGTATCCGAAGATACGATCGTGGACGCCGCGCCGTTCGCACCCGGCGTGGAGGTTACGCCGAGGCTCGACAGGCCTGCGTCGTTCTGGACGCCGCTGGTGGACACGTTGATCGTGTTGGCCGCGCCGGTGGTGGTCGAGCGCAACACCAGGTGGGCGCCGCCCGTGCCGGTCACGATGGTGGCCGTGACGCCAGGATTGTTGCCCGCCTTGTTGATCGCATTGGCGATGCCGCTCAGCGTGTTGTTCGTGCTGTCGACCGTGACATCCATCGACTTGGCGCCGACCGCGATGGTCAACTTGCCGGTGCCCAACTTGGCGGTGGAATCGAACGCCGCTGATGACAGACTCTGCGACGCAGCGATCTGCTTGACGTCAATCGAATAGCTGCCGGCGACCGCGCCGGGACCCGCCTTGGGGTCCATGCCTTTGCCGCTCGCGGTGGCCCCGAAGGTCGACAGGGTGGTTCCGTCCGAGAGACTCTTGATCGCGGCCTGCAAGGCGTTCAACGCGGAACTCAGGGCGCCGTACGCGGACAAGGTCGTGGTATCACTCGTCTGTTTGGCCTTCAGCGCCGCCGTCTGGCCAGCCGTCTTCGCATTCACGAGGGCCGACACCAGCGACGCCACGTCCATCGTCGAGTTGCCGGTGGAGCCATTGATAATCGATTGCGCCGCTTGCTGCACCTGGTTCTGCGCGTTGGCAGTCGCGCTGTTCACAGACGTCGTGGTGATCGTTGACATGCAAAGGCTCCGTGCGTCGAGTTATTCGTTATTTATTGCGTGACGCCCCGGTGGTCTTTCTGATTACGGCGGCAAACCGGCTACGTCGCGGTCACGTCGATTTCTTACAATTTTTTCAAATGTTACACTATGTTTCTTGAAAGTTTGTGACGTTTTGTCGTAACAAATCGCCGCGCACAGGCTTTTTCTAGCGTCCGGTCTTTGCCGGATTCGGACCAACATTCGCCTTCCACTAAAATTTTCTGGGCTGTCGCAAGGTTGTCGATTCCCACCGCTGCCGTTCGTCGTCAGGTAAACGGCCCCTCCGGCCGTCAGCGCGCCACAGCGCTCCTCGCAAACCGCCCTAGGTGACCACGATGACCCTGAAGCTCTATGCCCACCCCTTCTCCTCCTACTGCCAGAAGGTGCTGACCGCGCTTTACGAAAACGGCACGCCGTTCGAACTGCGCCTGCTCGCGCACGACGACCCGCAGGTCATGGCTGAGTTCGCCGCGCTCTGGCCGATCAAGCGCTTTCCCGTGCTGGTCGACGGCAGCCGGACCGTGGTGGAGGCGAGCATCATCATCGAGTATCTCGGCCTGTATCACCCGGGTCCGGTGCCGCTTTTGCCGGCCGATGCCCGCACCGCGCTGGAAGTGCGCAGCATGGATCGCTTCTTCGACAACTACATCTCCACGCCTCAGCAAAAGATCGTGTACGACAGTCTGCGCGCCGAGCCGGAGCGTGATCCGCGCGCCGTGACCGAAGCCCGCGACATGCTCGACACCGCCTACGGTTGGCTCGACACGGTGATGGCCGGGCGCGAATGGGCGGCCGGCGATGCGTTCAGCCTCGCCGACTGCGGCGCCGCGCCGTTCCTCTTCTACGCCGACTGGACGCATCGCATCGGCCCGGCCTTTGAGCACGTGCTCGCCTACCGGAAGCGGCTGCTGGCCCGGCCATCGTTCGCACGCGCAGTCGACGAAGCACGCCCGTATCGCCCGCTGTTCCCACTTGGCGCGCCTGATCGGGATTGATCGTACGAACCCGGCACGGACCCGACATAACCACGCGAGCGCGCCAACACTATTTCCAAGCGATACACTTCACTTCGAAACCCACTTCCGCCCATCACTCATAAGGCAAAACATGGACCGTTTCGAAGCGATGGAGATATTTACGCGTGTGGTCGAGGCGAACAGCTTCACCAAAGTATCCGAGTCGCTCGACCTGCCCCGCGCCAAAGTCAGCCGGACCATTCAGGCTCTGGAAGAACACGTCGGCGTGCGGCTTCTGAACCGTTCGACGCGGCAGGTCAGCGTCACCGAAGACGGCGCGCTGTTCTACGACCGCTGCGTGCGCATCCTCGCCGAAGTCGCCGATGCCGAGTCGTCGCTGTCGAACAAGCGCGAACATCCGAGCGGCACGATTCGCGTCGATACGTCCGGCACGCTCGCCCGAGCGTTGCTGCTGCCCGCGCTCGACGACTTCTACCGGCAATACCCCGAGATCGACGTGCGGCTTGGGCTGGCGGATCGCAATATCGATCTGATTCAGGACGGGGTGGATTGCGTGATCCGCATGGGCACGCCGGAAGAGTCGAGTCTCGTCGCGCGGCGCATCGGCGAGGCGCGGATCGTGACCTGCGCGTCGCCCGCCTATCTGGAGCAATTCGGCACGCCGACCACACTCGAGGAGCTCAGCGAGCATCGCGCGGTCAACTACGTTTCCGCGCGCAGCGGCAAGACCTTTCCATTCGAGTACGAGGTGGACGGCGAGATCGTCAAGGTCACGTTGAAGAGCGTGCTCGCGGTGAATGACGGCAGCGTCTACATCAGCGCGAGCGCGCTCGGCCACGGCATCATCCAGCCGTCGCGCTTCATGGTCGCGGATCTGATTGCGCAAGGCGCGCTCAAGGAAATTCTCACGAACTACACGAGCCCCGGTACGCCGCTGTCGATCCTGTACGCACATCGCCGCAATCTGAGTTCACGGCTGCGCGCCTTCACCGAGTGGGTCACCGAGCTGGCGCGGAACAATCCGGATCTGCGCATCAAGGACGTTTGACGTCACGTCGCGGAGCGCCATGCTCCGAGCCCACTGCAACCCGATCCAAACAGCACCTGGCAAATGAAAAAAAGCCCCATGCGTCTCGCAACGCATGGGGCTTTCTTCAAAGCGGATCGCTCAGCGAATTACCCGCCTCAGGCAATCCGCTCTTCATTAGTCGGATCGAACAACACCGCCTTCGACGCATCGAACAACAGCGTCGTATTCGTCAACGGCTGCGGATTCGAGGCCGGGTGCACACGGCTCACAATGCGCTTGCCGTTAACCTGCGCGAACACCAGCGTGTCCGGTCCGGTCGGCTCGATCACGTCGACCTTCACTTCGATCGGCTGCAGATTTGCGTGGTCGCCATGCGCACCGCGTGCGTCGGTGATCCGCTCCGGGCGCAGGCCCAGAATCACTTCACGCCCCACGTGCGACTTCACCTTGGCTGAGTCGAACGGCAGGTTCAGCACGCCGCGCATGCCGCCCGTATCCAGTTCGATGCCCACGCCCGAACCCTGCTCCACCAGCTTGCCCTGGATGAAGTTCATCGGCGGCGCGCCGATAAAGCCAGCCACGAACAGATTCGCCGGCGAGTCGTAGATTTCCTGCGGTGCGCCGAACTGCTGGACGATGCCGTCTTTCATCACCGCGATGCGGTCGCCGAGCGTCATGGCTTCGATCTGATCGTGCGTCACGTAGACGATCGTCGTGCCGAGGCGTTGATGCAGCAGCTTGATTTCCGAGCGCATTTCGATGCGCAGCTTCGCGTCGAGGTTCGACAGCGGTTCGTCGAACAGGAACATCACCGGATCGCGTGCGAGCGCACGGCCCATGGCCACGCGCTGACGCTGACCACCGGAGAGCTGACCCGGCTTGCGGTCCAGCAGGTGTGTGATCTGCAGCGTGTTCGACACGCGGTCGACGATCTGCGCCTGCTCCTGCTTCGGCACCTTGCGGATGCCCAGGCCGAACGAGATGTTCTCGCGCACCGTCATGGACGGATACAGCGCGTACGACTGGAACACCATCGCGATGTCGCGATCTTTCGGCGAGAGGTTGTTCACCGTCTTGCCGTCGATCTGGATCTCGCCCTTGGTCACGGTTTCGAGGCCGGCGATCATGTTGAGCAGCGTCGACTTCCCGCAGCCCGAGCCGCCGACGAGAATCAGGAACTGGCCGTCTTCGATGTCGATGTTGACACCCTTCAGAACCGGCACCCCATTCGGGTAAGTTTTGTACACGTCACGGATGGAAAGGCTTGCCATGCTGTGAATCCTCTTGTCTCTGGTACTGCTTGAAAACTCTGGTCGGATGACGGCGGCGTTTCCCGGAAGAAGCGCCACCGCGATGCGTATGGTTTAGCCCTTGACTGCGCCCGCCGTCAGACCGCGCACGAAATAGCGGCCGGCGACGATATAGACGAGCAGCGTCGGCAAAGCGGCGATAATCGCGCCGGCCATGTCCACGTTGTATTCCTTCACGCCGGTCGAGGTGTTCACGAGGTTGTTCAGCGCCACCGTGATCGGCATCGAATCGACACCGGAGAACACAATCCCGAACAGGAAGTCATTCCAGATCTGCGTGAATTGCCAGATCAGGCACACCATGAAAATCGGCAGCGACACCGGCATCAGAATCTTCGTGAAGATCGTGAAGAAACCGGCACCGTCGATCCGCGCGGCCTTCACGAGTTCAGCCGGAATGCTCACGTAGAAGTTGCGGAAGAACATCGTGGTGAAGGCGATACCGTAAATCACGTGCACCACCACCAGACCGGTTATCGAATTCGACAGGCCGAGCAAGCCTTCGAAACGCGCCATCGGCAACAGGATCGCCTGGAACGGAATAAAACAGCCGACCAGGATCATCGTGAAGATCGGATCCGCGCCGCGGAAACGCCAGTGCGTGAGCACATAACCGTTGAACGCGCCGATGATCGACGAGATCAGCACGGCCGGAATCACCATGCGCACGGAGTTCATGAAGAACGGCTGCATGCCGTCGCAGCGCACACCCGTACACGCACCGCTCCATGCCTTGATCCAGGGGTCGATGGTCCAGTGCGTCGGCGGCGTGAGCAAATTACCGGTGCGCAGTTGGTCGACATCCTTGAACGACGTGGACAGCATCACGTACAGCGGGAACAGGAAATACAGGGCAAACAGAATCAAGGCCGCATAAATGACGGCACGGCTGATCGTCATCTTAGGCTGCATTGCGCGTGCTCCTCGATTCCAGATACATCAGCGGCACGAGCACGGCCACAACGGTGGCGAGCATCATCATCGACGATGCCGCGCCGACGCCCAGCTGCCCGCGATTGAACGAAAACGTGTACATGAAAATAGCCGGCAGCGATGAAGACGTACCCGGACCGCCCGCGGTCAGCGCGACGACCAGGTCAAAGGTCTTGATCGTGATGTGGCAGAGAATCAGCAGCACGGAGAAGAACACCGGACGCATGCTCGGAATCACGATCTTGCGATAGATGGTGGGCAAGCCCGCGCCGTCCATCTGCGCAGCCTTGAAGATTTCAGCATCTACACCACGCAGGCCCGCGAGGAACAGCGCCATCACGAAGCCGGTGGATTGCCACACCGCCGCGACCACGACGCAGAAAATCGCCTTGTCCGGGTCGCCGAGCCAACTGAACGAGAAGCTCGTCCAGCCCCAGTCGTGGAACACCTTCTCGAGGCCGACGCTCGGCGTCATGATCCATTGCCACGCCGTACCCGTCACGATGAACGAAAGCGCCATCGGGTACAGGAACACGGCGCGCAGCGCGCCTTCATTGCGGATCTGCTGATCGAGCAGGATCGCGAGGAACAGACCGAGGCCGATACAGATACCGATAAACGGAATGCCGAACCAGCCGAGGTTGGCAGCCGAAGTCCAGAACACATCGTTATCGAACAGTTCGCGATAACGGTCGAGACCGACAAATTCATAACGTGGCATCAGTCGCGAATTCGATAGCGACAGAAAGCCGGTAATGGCGATGAAGCCATACACGAAGATCAGGCTGATCACGACGCTGGGTGCGAGCACCAGCTTCGGAATCCAGCGATCGGCAAGGGCCGCCATCGGCGACGTGCGGCGGGTCACGGTGGCCGTTTTCCCGTTTCCGCTGATAGAAGCAGTCACTACTCGACTCCTGCTGAAACTGTACCGCCGGGGCGCTCACTCACGAAAGACGCGAGACCGGGACGGCATAGGTGTGACTCGATGAAACCAGGGGTGAAGTGTCTCGCCCTAAGTAACGCAACGGCTGCAAGCAATCCGAAGAACGCGCCCGGCACCCACGAGGGGAACCACCAGGCGCGCCACTTCGCTTACGTCACTTACTTGGTCTTCGCAGCCTTCGCGAGCGCGGCAACCGCGGTCTTCGAATCTTGCTGCGAGTTCATGAACTTCGTGACCACGTCCGAGATCGCGCCGGCTGCTGCATCCGGTTGCGCCATGCCGTGTGCCAGCGAAGGCACATAGCCGCCCGACTTGATCGCCACTTGTTCATCCGCGTACGACTTCTTCGCGCAGTCGTCGAACTTGGCCATCGACACGCCCAGACGAACCGGGATCGAACCCTTGTTCAGGCTGAACTGTTCCTGGAACTCCGGCGACATGATCGTCTTGGCCAGTGCCAATTGACCCGGCGTTGCAGTCTTCTGGCCCTTCTGCTGGAAGAACACAAACGAGTCGACGTTGAACGTGTAAGCCTTTTCCGTGCCCGGAACCGCAGCGCAGATGTAGTCCGAGCCCGCCTTCTTGTCGGCGTTGGCGAACTCGCCCTTGGCCCAGTCGCCCATGAACTGCATGCCGGCCTTGCCGTTGATGACCATCGCCGTTGCCAGGTTCCAGTCACGGCCCGTGCGGCCCGCGTCGAAGTAACCCTGGATCTTGCGGACCGTGTCGAACACGCCGACCATCTGGTCCGACGTCAACGTCTTCTCGTCGAGATCAACCAGCGCCTTCTTGTAGAAGCCTGCGCCTTGCGACAGCACCACGTCTTCCCACAGCGTCAGGTCTTGCCACGGCTGACCGCCCATCGCGATCGGCTGGATGCCCGCGGCCTTCATCTTGTCGGCCACCGCGAAGAACTCAGGCCACGTGGTCGGCACCTTGCCGCCTGCCTTGTCCAGCGCTGCCTTGTTGATGTACAGCCAGTTCACGCGGTGCACCGAGAACGGTGCTCCCACGTAGTGACCGTCCGCGTGCATGATCTTGTCGATTTCCGGCGGCAGGTTCTTCTTCCAGTCGGCTGCGGCCGAGTCGATCGGCACCAGCACGCCTTGCGAAGCCCAGTCCTGGATCAGCGGACCCTTGATCTGCGCAGCGCTCGGCGCGTTGCCCGAGATCACCTGCGTCTTCAGTGCCGTCATGGCAGCCGCACCCGCGCCGCCAGCAACCGCGAAGTCCTTCCACGTGTAACCCTGCTTCGTCATGTCGTCCTTGAGGACGCCGACGGCTTTCGATTCGCCGCCCGAAGTCCACCAGTGCAACACTTCGATCGACTCGGCAGCTTGCACAGCCGAGACGCCACACATCAGACCTGCGGCGCACAAAGCGCCCATGATCGCGCGAAATTTCATTGCTTATCTCCTCCAGACACCTGAACAAAAAACAAATGGCCCCTGATGTCGCCAGGGTGCTGTGGTTGGTTCAAACAGGCAAAACACTGGGCGATCGAGCACGGTCGGGCGCATGCGTTAAGGCATGTGCCGGCGGACCGATATCCGGCCGCTGGAAGCTCAAGAGATGAGTGGTTCGGGATGCAACTGACTGTCTCCTCTTTTGATTTTTGCCTGCCCGCGTCGCGCGCGGCAGACTCGAGGTGCCTTGCACGTTAACCCTGACGCCAGGTTAGCTTTCCGGCCTTCCGTAAGGGCTGCCGGGGGCATGCTGGCACGTGCTCGCACGCAATGTCCGTTAACATGAAGGGGACGCCTGCCGATTCGGGAAAACGCGCATCTAGCCTCACAGCGCACGCTTTTTTCATCGAATTAGCGCTACCTCTTGATTTGGATTGTAGTTAAACTACAATTCAGTGTCAAAAAATATTTTATCGGACTACGGTCGCCCTTTTTCGGTCCCCACGGCGACCCCAGGATATCGACGGAGACACATGCAAACCGATTCAAGCTTCACCTTCGTTCTCTTCGGCGGAACCGGCGATCTGGCCATGCGAAAGATCCTGCCGGCACTGTTTGAAGCGCACCGTGCAGGCGGCATGCTGGCCGACAGTGGCAAGATCGTCGCGGTAGCACGGCATGTGGCTGATCGTGCTGCCTACATTGACTGGGTCAATGAGCACGTCAAACCGCACGTGTCGAAGAACGGTGTGGATGAAACAGCATGGGCGAGCTTCCTCGACCGTATCGAGTTCGTGAAGATCGATCTCGGCAACCCCGAAGACTTCACGCTGCTGCGCGACGCCTTGAGCGGCCGCCCCGGCATTCGGGTGTTCTATCTGGCCACGGGTCCGTCGCTGTTCGTGCCGATCTGCCGCGCGCTCGCGTCGGTGGGGCTCAACGAAAATTCGCGCATCGTGCTGGAAAAGCCGCTCGGCTACGACCTCAAGTCGTCCAACGCAATTAATGATGCAGTCGGTGAAATCTTCGCTGAAGAACAGATCTACCGGATCGACCACTACCTCGGTAAGGAGCCGGTGCAGAACCTGCTCGCGCTGCGCTTCGGCAATGTGCTGTTCGAACCGCTGTGGCGCCGCGAATGGGTGGAAAGCATTCAGATCACGATTGCGGAAGAACTCGGCGTGGAAGCGCGCGGCGACTTCTACGACAACACCGGCGCGTTGCGCGACATGGTGCAGAACCATTTGCTGCAACTGCTTTCCATCGTCGCGATGGAACCGCCGCATTCGATGGATTCCGACTCGGTCCGTGACGAAAAGCTGCGCGTGCTGCGCGCGTTGAAGCCGATCGATCCGCGCGATATCGGCAAGGTCGCCGTGCGCGGCCAGTATCATGCGGGCGTGATCCGCGGCAGCGCGGTGCCGGCGTATGCCACCGAGCCTGGCGTGAAGACGGACAGCACCACCGAAACCTTCGTTGCGGTGAAGGTGGAAATCGAAAACTGGCGCTGGGCCGGTGTGCCGTTTTTCCTGCGCACGGGCAAGCGTCTCGCGGATCGCGTCGCCGAGATCGTGGTGAATTTTCGTGCGGTGCCGCATTCGGCACTCGGCGCGTCCGCGTTGCGCGGCGGTGCGAACCGTCTCGTGATCCGTTTGCAGCCGAACGAAACCATTCGTCTCTACTGTCTCGCGAAGCAGCCAGGCGAAGGCATGAACCTCGCCAGCGTCCACCTCGACCTCGCGTTCGACCGCTTCTTCCGCGAAGGGCAAATGGAGGCGTATCAACGTCTGCTGCTCGATGTCATCAACGGCCGCCTCGCGCTGTTCGTGCGGCGCGACGAGCAGGAAGCGGCATGGCGTTGGGTCGAACCGATCCTCAACGAATGGGCTGCTGCCAACAAGCCGCCCAAGCCGTATGCAGCAGGCACGTGGGGGCCGGCAGCGGCGAGCGCGATGTTGGCGCAGCACGGCACCTGCTGGCTCGAAGAAGAGAATTGAATCAACTGAATTACGGCGTCGTACCATGCGCGATCCCGATCGAAGCACGGCACGGCGCCTGCAAGACCCACCGACGAACTGAACGGAATGGCGCCGGTATCACGAAGGCGCCTGCAAGTCATCCCACTTGCAGGCATCGCGTGAGAGCAGCATGGCACGTTCCGCAGATCTAACAAGAAAGCAGCACGGAGGAGAAGTGATCGAGCTTCACGCTTTCGACGATCAACGCGCCCAATCCGACGCGTTGGCGAAGGCGGTTGGCGACGCGTTACATGCGTCGCTCGCCGCACAGACGGCTACGTCAACCAACGACGCGCGCCCGGCAATGCTTGCAGTGTCCGGCGGCAGCAGCCCGCGTCCGTTTCTGCAGACGTTGTCCACGCAATCCTTCGACTGGGCGCGCATTGCCGTGACGCTGGTCGACGACCGCTGGGTACCGGACACGGACAGCGCGAGCAATTCGCAACTCGTGCACGACACGCTGTTGCAGAACGCCGCAAAAAATGCTGCTTTCTGGCCGCTGGTCGATGCCACGCAAGACCTGAACGCGCACGTTGCCGCGCTGAACGCCGACGCGCGCTTTAGCGCCGTGCCGGACGTCGCGATTCTCGGCATGGGCGAAGACGGTCACACCGCGTCGATTTTCGCGGATGCGCCCGAATGGGACTACGCGATCGCCACCCCCGAGCGCTTCGTTGCCGTGCATCCCGGCAGCGCACCCCATGCGCGTGTGAGCTGGTCGCTCTCCGCTCTGAAAGAAGTTAAGCACCTGTTTTTGCTGATCGCAGGACCGCGAAAGATGGACGTGCTGAATGCCGCCGCCGCTTCGCTACAAAAAAATGCCATCTCGCAGTTGGCAAACGACAAGGGAGTGAGACTCGATGTCTACTGGTGTGCAAACTAAGGCTGTTCCGGGCGCGGGCCAGCACGCCGACGGACCGAGGCTGCTCGCCGACATCGGCGGCACCAATGCGCGTTTCGCGCTCGAATACAGCCCGGGCGAAATCGGCTCGGTGCAGGTCTATCCGTGCGCGGACTATCCGGGCGTTGCCGAAGTCATCAAGAAATATCTGAAGGACACCAAGATCGGCCGCGTGAATCACGCGGCGATTGCGATTGCGAACCCGGTCGACGGCGATCAGGTCAGCATGACCAATCACGACTGGAGCTTTTCGATCGAAGCCACGCGCCGCGCGCTCGGCTTCGACACGTTGCTGGTGGTGAACGACTTTACCGCGCTGGCCATGGCGCTGCCCGGCCTGACCGACGCGCAGCGCGTGCAGGTGGGCGGCGGCGCGCGCCGTCCGAACAGCGTGATCGGCCTGCTCGGCCCGGGCACCGGCATGGGCGTATCCGGCCTGATTCCCGCCGACGACCGCTGGATTGCGCTCGGCAGCGAAGGCGGCCACGCCACCTTCGCGCCGGCCGACGAACGCGAAGACATCGTGCTGCAGTACGCACGCAAGAAGTGGTCGCACGTCTCGTTCGAACGTGTGGCCGCGGGTCCCGGCATCGAAGTAATTTACCGTGCGCTGGCGGGCCGCGACAAGAAGCGTGTGTCGGCCAACGTCGACACAGTCGAGATCGTCAAACGCGCGCTGGATGGCGAGCCGCTCGCGGCCGAATCCGTCGACGTGTTCTGTGGAATTCTCGGCACCTTCGCCGGCAATATTGCGGTGACGCTCGGCGCATTGGGCGGCATTTACATTGGCGGCGGCGTCGTGCCGCGGCTCGGCGAGTTCTTCTCGCGTTCGTCGTTTCGCAAACGGTTCGAGGCGAAGGGCCGCTTCGAGGCGTACTTGCAGAACGTGCCGACCTACGTGATTACCGCTGAATACCCGGCGTTTCTGGGTGTGTCGGCGATTCTCGCGGAGCAGTTGTCGAACCGCGCGGGCGGCAGCTCATCGGCCGTGTTCGAGCGGATTCGCCAGATGCGCGACGCGTTGACGCCGGCCGAGCGCCGCGTGGCCGATCTCGCGTTGAATCATCCGCGTTCGATCATCAACGATCCGATCGTGGATATCGCGCGCAAGGCCGACGTGAGCCAGCCGACGGTGATCCGTTTTTGCCGCTCGCTCGGCTGCCAGGGTTTGTCGGATTTCAAGCTGAAGCTGGCGACGGGTTTGACCGGCACGATTCCGGTGAGTCATAGCCAGGTGCATCTGGGCGATACCGCGACGGACTTCGGCGCGAAGGTGCTGGACAACACCGTGTCGGCGATTCTGCAGTTGCGCGAGCATTTGAATTTCGACCAGGTCGAGCGGGCCATTGATCTGTTGAACGGCGCGCGGCGGATCGAGTTTTATGGGCTCGGCAATTCGAATATCGTCGCGCAGGACGCGCATTACAAGTTCTTCCGGTTTGGTATTCCGACGATTGCCTATGGCGATCTGTATATGCAGGCGGCGTCTGCTGCGTTGCTTGGCAAGGGTGATGTGATTGTGGCCGTGTCGAAGTCGGGACGTGCGCCTGAGTTATTGCGTGTGCTGGATGTCGCCATGCAGGCGGGGGCGAAGGTGATTGCCATTACGTCCAGCAACACGGCGCTGGCCAAGCGGGCTACTGTTGCTTTGGAGACCGATCACATTGAGATTCGCGAGTCGCAGTTGTCGATGATTTCGCGGATTCTGCATCTCGTCATGATTGATATTCTTGCCGTTGGTGTGGCGATTCGGCGCGCTGTGCCTAGCCCCGATGTGGCTGAGACGGTCGCTAAGGCGCGACAAGGCGCGGATGATGATGCTACTGCTGTGCTCGATTGGTTAAGTCATGGGGCGGCTTCTTCGCCGCGGGATTAAGGGTTGTTTTTTGGCCTTCGCGGCGCTTTTGTCAGTGTTCTTGGGGCGTTGGCCTTTCCTTGATTTGTTAGTGGTCTATTAGCGTTGCCCCTGTGCGGGGCGGCACCTACTTCTCTTTGCCGGCTGCAAAGAGAAGTAGGCAAGAGAAAGCAGCTTAAACCGCTAATGCTAAGTGGGCACCGTGGTCTGCTACGGGTAGTGGTGCATCTGGAATCTGTGTTCGTGCACGTGCATACGCCAGTGACAAGGGCGTCATACTTCCGGCGGCGCTGCGCGCGCCGAAGTGTACTTCTTAAAACCACCCGCTACGTTTTGACGCTCGCGCCTCGCCGAGGCGAAGCCGACGGCCCCCCACTGACCTCAACCGAAGCCCGTGGTTTCCCCTGCAGACCCGTCCGCGACGCACGCAGTGCGGAGTGGGAGCTGATGAGTCCTTTGTCACAAGCGCTGAACGCGCGAGAACACGGATTCCAGATGCACCACTACCCTATGCAAACCACGGTGCCCACTTAGCAGGAGTGGTTTGAGCCGCTTTCTTTGCTTATCTTTCTTTGCGGCGGCAAAGAAAGTAAGTGCCGCCCCGCACAGGGGCAACGCTAATAGACCACTAACAATTCAAGGAAAGGCCAAAGCCCTAAGAACACGGACAATGCCGCCGCCAAAGGCAAAAAAAACCATGGTCCAACACCTTTAGCGATAATAGAACCCCACCCGCCGAAGGCAAAAACCCGCTGCGATGATCATCCGCCCCCACCTCCATTGGTTCCGCATGCTGCTTGCCTGGAGAGGCTCCGTCCTCCCGCAACTGCTGCCGAGGCTATTCCTGATTTTCTGCATCGCGATCGTCGCGGTAGCCGCCCACGACCACCTGCTGCCGGTCTCGCTCAATCTCAATACCACCGCCCCATTTTCCCTGATAGGCATAGCGTTGGCGGTCTTTCTAGGCTTCCGGAACAATGCCAGCTACGACCGCTGGTGGGAAGCCCGCAAGCTCTGGGGCCAGTTGCTGAACGAGTCCCGCTCGCTCACCCGCCAGGCCCTCACGCTGCAAAATAAACAGTTGCCGAAGGAAGACATCAAGGAGTTCGTCGCCGCCCTCAGCGCCCTCCCCCATGCCCTGCGTCACCAGCTCCGCAATAGCGACCCGCGTGAAGATCTCGCAGCACGCCTGCCCAAAGCGCTTTTCGACCGCGTCATAGCGTCGCGCTACAAACCGGCAACACTGCTGCTGTTTCTCGGCGAATGGGTGCAGCGCCACGCACAAACAGGCGCGATCGATCCGATGGCGGTGCTCGCTTTCGATCGGAACCTGAATGGCCTGTCGGATGTGATCGGCGGTTGCGAGCGTATCGTGTCGACGCCGCTGGCCTTCGCCTACTCGGTGATGATTCACCGCACGGTGTATTTCTTTTGCGCGTCCCTGCCGTTCGGACTGGTCGACAGCATCGGCATCTTCACGCCGGTCTTCGCAGTGTTCGTCGCGTACACCTTCATGGCGCACGAAGCGATCGCCTCGCAGATCGAAGAGCCCTTCGGTACCGACGACAACGACCTCGCGCTCGAAACAATGTCGCTCGGTATCGAAGACGCCATGCGCGACCTGCTAGGGGAGCCGGCACTTGCGCGGCCCTCGTCGCAAGCCGAAGCCTACCTGCTCACGTAAGCCGCGAACACTCAGTCGTTGCCGACCGTCTCCGACAAGCGCTTGAGCGTCGCCACCCGCGCACCGATGATATCGATACGGCTGCCTTCGTCGATCACCGGCGTGGCGGCGTTGAGATACGCGCTCCAGGCCTTTTGGGCGCGCGCGAGCGTCGGACGCGAGCGCGCCGGCATCTTCGATTGCAAGCGGCGGTAATAGCGGTTCAGATCGAACATCGCGTGTTCGCATTGCGCGTCCGCGGTACAGGCGCGCGGAGGGCGCGGTGGGTCCCCGCCGCCGGCGCTGGTCCTGGCCAAGGCGCTGCGCAGCGCAAGCGCGCGGTCACGCACCGGCTGTAATTGCATATCGGCTTCGGCCAGCACATACATCGAGCCATGCGTCGTCGCGAACACGGCCGCCAGCAACTGCTTCTCGACATCGCGCGAGGCCAGCCAGCTTGCCTGGCTCTTTTCCCATGGTTTGCGTTGCGCCGGCGGCAACTTCGCCTGAAGCTGCTGCCACGCGCCGTCCAACGCGGCCTTCCAGCCGATCCGCGCGGTGTCCATGCACTGCACCTGCCCCGCCGTCGACGACATGTCACTGCGCGCAAGACAGGTGCGCATCGACGCGTCGATCGGGTCGGCAGCGGCGACTTCGGCATGCGCCGCCGAAGGCATCACACCGAGCGCCACAGCAAGCAGCCCCACCGACAGCGCCGACGTCAGGGTCAGCGCGCCAAACGCGCGCCGCCAGCCGTCAGCGCCCAGCAGGGACTTCACCCCCCACATCGTCAGGCGCGCACGCAATCGACGAAGTATTCGATGCGCCCGTTGATCGTTTCGCCGACAAGCCCGTGGATATCCGTGTGGAAACCCGGGAAGCGCTCGTTGAACTCGCGCGCGAAACGCAGATAGTTGACGATGGTCTTGTTGAAGCGCTCGCCAGGAATCAGCAGCGGAATACCCGGCGGATACGGCGTCAACAGGATCGACGTGACGCGGCCTTCGAGTTCGTCGATCGCTACCCGGTCGATCTCGCGGTGCGCGAGCTTGGCAAACGCATCCGACGGCTTCATTGCCGGTTCCATGCTCGACAGGTACATCTCGGTCGTCAGGCGCGCAATGTCGTTCGCGCGATACACGCTGTGGATCTGCTCGCACAGATCGCGCAGACCGACACGCTCGTACATCGGATGATGCGAGACGAACTCGGGCAGCACGCGCCACAGCGGCTGGTTGTTGTCGTAGTCGTCCTTGAACTGCTGCAACTCAGTCACCATCGAGTTCCAGCGGCCCTTGGTGATGCCGATCGTGAACATGATGAAGAACGAGTACAGCCCGGTCTTCTCGACGATGATGCCGTGCTCGGCCAGATACTTCGTGACGATCGCAGCCGGAATGCCGGACTCGCCGAAGCCGCCGTCCATATCCAGACCCGGCGTGACGATGGTCGCCTTGATCGGGTCCAGCATGTTGAAACCTTCGGCGAGCGGACCGAAGCCGTGCCACGCATCGTTCGGGCGCAGCATCCAGTCTTCGCGCGAGCCGATGCCTTCTTCCGCGAACGTCTCCGGGCCCCACACCTTGAAGAACCAGTCGTCGCCGTATTCGGCGTCGACCTTGCTCATCGCGCGGCGGAAATCCAACGCTTCGGCAATCGACTCTTCAACCAGAGCCGTGCCGCCCGGCGCTTCCATCATGGCCGCGGCCACGTCGCACGAGGCGATGATCGCGTACTGCGGGCTGGTCGACGTGTGCATCAGATACGCTTCGTTGAAGCGATGCTTGTCGAAGCGGCTGTTCTTCGAATCCTGCACGACGATCTGCGAAGCCTGCGAAATACCGGCCAGCAGCTTGTGCGTGGAGTGCGTGGCGAACACCAGTGCGCCGATGCGCGGACGGCCGGCGCCGATCGCGTGCATGTCCTGATAGAACTCGTGGAACTCGGCGTGCGGCAGCCAGGCTTCGTCGAAGTGCAGCGTATCGAGCCAGTCGCCGAGCATTTCCTTGATCATCTCGACGTTGTAGATCACGCCGTCATAGGTGCTCTGCGTGATGGTCAGGATGCGCGGCTTCAGGTCCGGATTCTTGGCCAAGGCTTCGCGGGCGAACGGATTCGCCAGGATCTTCTTGCGAATGTTTTCCGGCTCGAATTCGCTGCGCGGAATCGGGCCGATGATGCCGAAGTTATTGCGCGTCGGCGTGAGGAACACCGGAATCGCGCCGGTCATCGTGATCGCGTGCAGGATCGACTTGTGGCAATTGCGGTCCACCAGCACGATATCGCCCGGCGCAACCGTGCCGTGCCAGACGATCTTGTTCGAGGTCGACGTGCCGTTGGTCACGAAGAACACGTGGTCCGCGCTGAAGATGCGCGCCGCATTGCGCTCGGAGGCGGCAATCGGGCCGGTGTGATCGAGCAACTGACCGAGTTCGTCGACGGCATTACACACGTCGGCGCGCAGCATGTTCTCGCCGAAGAACTGGTGGAACATCTGGCCAAGCGGGCTCTTCAGGAACGCGACGCCGCCCGAGTGCCCCGGGCAATGCCATGAATACGAGCCTTCGTCCGCGTACTGCACCAGTTCCTTGAAGAACGGCGGCGCGAGCGAATCCAGGTACACCTTGGTCTCGCGGATGATGTGGCGCGCGACGAACTCCGGCGTGTCCTCGAACATGTGGATGAAGCCGTGCAGTTCGCGCAGGATGTCGTTCGGCAAGTGGCGCGAGGTGCGCGTTTCGCCGTACAGGAAGATCGGAATATCGGCGTTGCGGCGGCGTACTTCGGTCACGAACGCGCGCAGCGCGATGATCGCGGCCGCCAGTTCGGGCGTCTCGCCTTCCACCACCACGTTATCGACGTACGGCAGCAACTCGTCGTCGTCGATCGAGAGGATGAAGCACGATGCGCGGCTCGACTGCTGCGCGAACGAAGTCAGGTCGCCGTAGCTCGTCAGCCCGAGCACTTCCGCGCCTTCTTTCTCGATAGCTTCGGCCAAAGCCCGGATGCCGGAACCCGAGATGTTCTCGGAGCGAAAATCTTCGTCAATGATGACGACGGGAAAACGAAACTTCATGGGCGATTCTCCAAAAAGAACGACCGCTGCATTTGACTAAGCAGCGGTCACCCGAATAGCTGGTGGGTCAGTACGCTGCCGACGTCACGTCTTGGGCAACGTGACGCCGTGCTGACCTTGATATTTGCCGCCGCGATCCGCGTACGACGTCTCACAAATTTCGTCGCTTTCGAAAAACAGCACCTGGGCGACGCCTTCGTTCGCGTAGATTTTCGCAGGCAAAGGTGTCGTATTCGAGAATTCGAGCGTGACGTGTCCTTCCCATTCCGGCTCGAACGGCGTCACGTTGACGATGATCCCGCAACGCGCATACGTGGATTTGCCCAGACACACGGTCAGGACGCTGCGCGGAATGCGGAAATATTCGACGGTGCGGGCCAGCGCGAACGAATTCGGCGGGATGATGCAGACATCGCCCTTGAAATCGACAAACGATTTCTCGTCAAAGTTCTTCGGATCGACGATGGTCGAGTTGATGTTGGTGAAGATCTTGAATTCGTCGGCGCAGCGGATGTCGTAGCCGTAGCTCGAGGTGCCGTAGCTGACAATCTTCCGGCCGTCTTCGGAGACGCGGACCTGATCCGGTGCAAACGGCTCGATCATGTTGTGCGACGCGGCCATGCGCCGGATCCACTTGTCGGATTTGATAGTCATAGGTGAACGCTGCTCGACTTGAGTGACAGATGTGTGACGGGTAACGATCCGGCGTAAGGTCCGGGCCGGGCGCCGCCGGCTACGCGCCCCGGGCTCGGCGACCCCGGCCGAAAGGCGCTTATTTTACGCGATCAGGAGAATGCTGCCGCGGGCCGGGCCTGAGAGCCGTCCCCTGCACCGCAAAAGGCTTGCCGCAAGGCCATTCAAACGGCTAACCGCTTGCACCGGATGAGACCCGCAGGGCATTGCCCTCACTGGCGAATCAACCCGCATGCGAGCGCGGGGCCCGCGCCATGCTGCGGATACGCATAAGGGTCGGTCGCGTCGTGATGCAACAGGACCGCGCGTTGCAACACCGAGCGGATACCGTCGAGCGACACGTCCGGCGCAACGATGAAGCCGGTGGCCACGCCGTTCGCGTCCGCGTGGATGTTGCCGAGATCGCCTTCGACCCGGGCACCGGCTTTCAGACGCTCGGCTGCCGGCGAGAACACCTGGCCGGCGCTGGAGCCGTCAGCGGCATTGCAGTCGCCTCGCTCATGCACTTGCAACGCGTGATCGCTATCGGGCGGCAAGCCCGTGAGATTGTAGGTGACCTGCACACCGTCCGAACGCTCGATGAACGTGACGAGACCGCGTGCCTGATTGCCCACGGTGGGCAGCAACTGCGCGTCGGCACGCTTTTCCTGTGGTCTCAGGAACGTGCTACAACCGCATAACAGCACACTGCTGGCAGCCAGGACGATGAACGCATGCACCGCCTGCCCGTCGATTCGTTTTCCCATGCGATCCTCTTGCCGACCTGGTGGCCGCCCCTGCGGCCGCCGAGCCGAACTTGTGAAGTCGACATGATACCGCGAGACCAGACGCAAATTGGCGACTTGGCCCCGCTTTAACCCCTTGTCCGAACGGCTAGTCAGGTGTTCTGGACAACGATGCTGGGAAACTTCGAGGTCATGTCGCGCGCCCGCTCGGCGATATGGATCGCAACCTTGCGCGCGATCGACCGGTAGATCTCCGCAATACGCCCTTGCGGGTCGGCCACGACGGTGGGTCTGCCGGAGTCGGCCTGCTCACGGATGGCGATGTCGAGCGGCAGGCTGCCGAGCACGTCGACGCCGTATTCCTTGCCCATCCGCTCGCCGCCGCCCGCTCCGAAGATATGCTCTTCGTGGCCGCAATTCGAGCAGATATGCATACCCATATTCTCGACGATGCCGAGAATCGGAATGCCGACCTTCTCGAACATCTTGAGACCCTTCTTCGCGTCGAGCAGCGCGATGTCCTGCGGCGTCGTGACGATCACGGCGCCCGTCACCGGCACGCGCTGCGACAAGGTTAGCTGAATGTCGCCGGTGCCCGGCGGCATGTCGACGATCAGGTAGTCGAGGTCTTGCCAGTTGGTCTGCCGCAGCAACTGTTCGAGCGCTGAGGTTGCCATCGGGCCGCGCCACACCATCGGATTGTCCTGCTCGATCAGAAAGCCGATCGAGTTGGCCTGCAAGCCGTGGCCGGTCATCGGATTCATCGACTTTTCGTCGGGTGATTCCGGACGGCCGACAATCCCGAGCATCATCGGCAGCGACGGGCCGTAGATGTCCGCGTCGAGGATGCCGACCGACGCGCCTTCGCTCGCCAGTGCCAGCGCGAGGTTCACCGCGGTCGTGCTCTTGCCGACCCCACCCTTTCCCGACGCCACAGCAACGATGTTTTTAACGTTCGGCAAGAGTTTCACGCCGCGCTGCACGGTGTGCGCGGCGATCTGCTGGGACACCTGGACGCGTGCGCCTGCCACGCCGGGAACGGCTTTCAGCGCGTCGGTGAATTGCGTGTGGATCGCTTCAAACTGCCGTTTGGCCGGATAGCCGAGTACCACCTCGAGGCTAACCGTGTCACCCTCCACGGCCACGTTCTTAACGTTTTTGGCAGCCGCGTAGGGCTTGCCCGTGTTGGGGTCAGTGACGGCCGCGAGGGCAGCGTCGACCAAAGCCCGATCGATACTCATTGACACTCCGTGGGGAACACTTGCGGCGCGGTGGAATCCAAGTCTTCGCCACGCGCCAGAATTTGAAAAAAATTGTTAGACAGCATTGCTAAAACCAGGCACGCCGTGCACCCTTCGGGCAGGCGGAACGCCATGGGGTCGCATCGCTGCGTACTTCATTCATCATTGTAGTGGCTGACGCCAAGCCTTGCCGGAAGACCCTTCTCCACTGTCGGACCGGGAACAGGGAAGACGCAGGATTCTCATATTGTCGAGTAACGCGCTTTACGGCCGTCACGTTCGACGGATAGATTGATCGCTTCCACCCGCTTTACTCGCTTCACTCAAGAGGAATCAAAAAATGAATGCAAAAATCATGACTCGCCTGGCTGTTTTCGCCGTTGCAGGTTCGTTGCTGGCAGGCTGTGCAAGCCAACAAGGTACGGACACCGCCGTCGGCACGGGCGTGGGCGCCGCCACCGGCGCGGCGATCGGCGCGATCTTCGGCGGTGGCAAGGGCGCGGCGATCGGAGCGGGCGCCGGCGCAGCGGTGGGCGGTATCACCGGCTACAACTGGCAAGCCATTCACAACAAGCTGTCGGGCGCCACCAAGGGCACCGGCACGCAGATCACCGAGCAGCCGGACGGCTCGCTCAAGCTGAACATCCCGAGCTCGGTCACGTTCGATACCAACAGCTACGCGGTCAAGCCGTCGTTCGCGCCGGTGCTGGATCAGTTGACGCAGACCATGCAGCAGAATCCGGAACTGATCGCCCAGGTAATCGGCTACACGGATAGCACGGGTCAGCCGGCTTACAACCAGACGCTGTCGGTCAACCGCGCTGAAAGCGTGACGGGTTATCTGGGGCAACGCGGCGTCGCGCCGCAACGCCTGTCGGCAAGCGGCATGGGCCAGAACCAGCCGGTCGCTGACAACAACACCGAAGCCGGCCGTGCCGCAAACCGTCGCGTGGAAATCTATCTGCGCGCTACGGCTCAGCACGCCACGCAATAACGGCACAGACTTAAGAGGGAGAAGCAACCGGGCGCCGGGTGGTTCTTGCCACTGGCTCTTGCCACCTTAGCCGGAGGCGTCCGGCAAGCCGTAAAAAGCGGGGGAAACAAAATCTCGCGCGAGAACGAAAAAAATTTCGAACTCTGCCGAAAATCCGCGGTCTGTCTTTACGGTACGTGGCTGGCGAAGCCGCCGCGTCACCATTCTCCTCTTGTCGTTGTTGCTCCGGGGTTAATAGCCCCGGTTTTTTTTGGGCGCTCGGTTTTCGCTCCGCAGGAAGTCTCCCTGGGGGACACACCGTCCTGCCCTGGCAGCGACCCAGCCGCGGCCCAAGCGGCCCAGCCCGCGCCGGGCGCCGGCCCTGCTAGAATCAACGTTTCGTCCCACCGCAGGCTCCCACCATCCTTATGTCAGCACCCGCAACCGATCTCTCCGCAGGCGCGCCGTCAGGCCGTCGCCAGGTTCTCGTCACGTCGGCCCTTCCGTATGCGAACGGGCAAATCCATATCGGCCATCTGGTTGAATATATCCAGACGGACATCTGGGTCCGGACGTTGCGAATGCACGGGCACGAGGTCTACTACGTGGGCGCCGACGACACGCACGGCACGCCGGTCATGCTGCGCGCGGAAAAGGAAGGTCTGACGCCGAAGCAACTGATCGACCGCGTCTGGCAGGAACACAAGCGCGATTTCGACAGCTTCGGGATTTCGTTCGACAATTACTACACGACCGATTCCGAAGAGAATCGCGTGCTGAGCGAATCGGTCTATCTGGCGCTCAAGGAAGCCGGCCTGATCGAAGCGCGCGACATCGAACAGGCATACGACCCCGTCAAGGAAATGTTCCTGCCGGACCGCTTCATCAAGGGCGAATGCCCGAAGTGCGGCGCGAAAGATCAATACGGCGACAGCTGCGAAGTGTGCGGTTCGACCTATCTGCCGACCGATCTGATCAATCCGTATTCGGTCGTCTCGGGCGCCACGCCGATTCGTAAGACCTCGACGCACTACTTCTTCCGCCTGTCCGATCCGCGCTGCGAGAATTTCCTGCGCGCGTGGGTGGGCGGTCTGGCACAGCCGGAAGCCACCAACAAGATGCGCGAATGGCTCGGCGACGCCGGCGAAGCCAAGCTCGCCGACTGGGATATTTCGCGCGACGCACCGTATTTCGGCTTCGAAATTCCGGGCGCACCGGGCAAATATTTCTACGTCTGGCTGG
Source organism: Paraburkholderia sp. SECH4 (assembly GCF_030511745.1). Taxonomy (NCBI): domain Bacteria; kingdom Pseudomonadati; phylum Pseudomonadota; class Betaproteobacteria; order Burkholderiales; family Burkholderiaceae; genus Paraburkholderia; species Paraburkholderia sp. SECH4. The sequence goes on along the minus strand of NZ_JALOCP010000038.1, from coordinate 40,399 downwards.
ATGCGCCGGTCGGCTATTACGCGAGCTTCAAGAACCTCGCTGAAAAACGCGGCCTCGACTTCGACGCGTGGATTCGCAAGGGCTCGACCGCCGAGCAGTACCACTTCATCGGTAAAGACATTCTGTATTTCCACACGCTGTTCTGGCCGGCCATGCTCGAATTCTCGGGCCACCGCACGCCGACCAACGTGTTCGCGCACGGCTTCCTGACCGTGGACGGCGCAAAGATGTCGAAGTCGCGCGGCACGTTCATCACCGCGCAAAGCGTGATCGACACGGGCCTGAACCCGGAGTGGCTGCGCTATTACTTCGCCGCCAAGCTGAACAGCACGATGGAAGACCTCGACCTGAACCTCGACGACTTCCAGGCGCGCGTGAACAGCGATCTGGTCGGCAAGTACGTGAACATCGCGAGCCGCGCCGCCGGTTTCCTGATCAAGCGTTTCGACGGCCGCGTGCAAGACAGCGCCATGCAGCACCCGTTGCTCGCCACGCTGCGCACCGCCGTGCCGCAAATCGCCGCGAACTATGAGGCGCGCGAGTACAACCGCGCGCTGCGTCAGACCATGGAACTGGCCGACGCGGTCAATGCGTACGTCGACACCGCCAAGCCGTGGGATCAGGCAAAAGACCCGGCGAATGCGGCCGCGCTGCACGAGACCTGCAGCGTGAGCATCGAGGCATTCCGTCTGCTGTCGCTGGCGCTCAAGCCGGTGCTGCCGAAGCTGGCGGAAGCGGTCGAAGCTTTCCTCGCCATCGAACCGCTGGTGTGGGCCGACGCGAACGTGCCGCTCTCCTCCACGCGCCCGATCAACGCGTATAAGCATCTGATGACCCGCGTCGATCCGAAGCAGATCGAGGCGCTCATCGCAGCGAATCGCGATTCGCTGCAAGCCACGCCGGAAGCCGCGGCGCCGGCGGATGCCAAGGCCAAGTCGAAGGCAGTGAAAGCAGCCGCCGCAGAGAAGGATGAAACGCCTGACATCATCTCGATCGACGACTTCGCCAAGATCGATCTGCGCATCGCGAAGATCGTCGACTGCAAGGCGGTGGAAGGCTCGGACAAGCTGCTGCAACTCACGCTCGACGTCGGTGAAGAGAAGACGCGCAACGTGTTCTCGGGCATCAAGTCGGCCTATCAACCGGAGCAACTTGTCGGCAAGCTAACGGTGATGGTCGCGAACCTCGCGCCACGCAAGATGAAGTTCGGCCTGTCCGAAGGGATGGTGCTGGCGGCTTCGGCCACCGACGAGAAAGCCGAGCCGGGCCTCTACGTCCTCGAGCCGGACAGCGGTGCGAAGCCGGGCATGCGCGTGAAATAACGCGCGCGGCGTCGAACGCTGCAGGCATCAACAGAAACGGCACGCTTTAAAAGGCGTGCCGTTTTCTTTTGTGTCGTGGCGTTGTTCACACCACGGCCACCGCCGTAGCCTCCATCAACTCACCACCGGACCCGATCGAAGCGCCGCGTGTACAGCAGTTCTATGCCGTCGAACGTGCCGCCATATGCCGCGACCGACCAATAGCGTGTGAGGTTCACCGTCGCCTTGATCGCATTGCTCGCCGACTGCAGACCCTGCTCGTAGCCCACCACGAGCCACTCGTTGATCGCCTTCGACACCATCACCACTTGCGGATCGGTCAGCCCGACTTCGCTTCGCCCGATCGAGAACTCGTCGAGCCCGAAGGTCTGCGCGATCCGTTTGCCGCTCGCGCTGCCGAGCAAGGCGAGCGCGGTCGTCATGGTGCTTTGCTGACCGAGGTTGTTGCCCTGATCCGTGCCGTGTCCGAACAGCAGCCACGAGAGCTTTTCGTTATCCGCCACGTTCGGCTCGGACACCAGCTTCGCGACCGGGAACTGGACGGTGCCCGTGACCTGCACGCCCGCCTCGACCTGCTGATTGCGGCGCATGGCCAGGATGTTGATGCCCGGATTGGCCACCGGACCGTTGAACGTAAAGAAGCCATTCTCGATGTTGAGCTTGCGGCCGAACGCGGTATAGGTCGAGCCCTGCGTCACGCGGACATTACCGACCGCGCGCAACGGCAGGTTCGGCGCGCTCATCGCGGTGATCGTGCCAGTCAGGCCGAGGTCCGCGCCCATACCGCGGAAACGGAAGCTGTTGCCGAGACTGATGTCGATATTGGCGCGTGGCGCAAACGGGCCGATCGGCTTGTTGGTGCCCGCCACTTGCGGCGGTGGCCGCTCGCCCGCCACCGTGCCGTCCGGACGCACCACCACCACGTCGTCGCCAAGCTTCGGTGCGGACTGCTCCGGCATATCGAACAGCGCGTGATCGACCACGAATTTGCCGTTGATCGCCATGCCGCCCTCTGCCCCGGCGTTCGCCACGCTCGCGCTGCCCGACAGCGACAGATTGCGGTCCGGCGCCGCAAACAATTCCAGCTTGTCCGCGACGATGCTCGCGGACAGATCCGGTTGCGCGCCATCCAGGCGCACACGGCCGGTGGCGCGCAACGTGCCGCTCGCACCGTGAAACTCGACCTGCTGGAAGTCCACCAGATTTTGCGAGAGCGCGATGCGCACCACGCCGTCCTTCAACTGCACGCCCTGGTCGACCATCGTCGCTGACAAGCCATCGCCGAGCAGCGACCCCGTCAGGTTCGGCTTGGCGACCGTGCCGCCGAGCGCGAGTTTCAGCGCGAGGTGGCCGTCGAGCAGATAGCTCGGCCCGAACAGCCCGCCGGTCGTTTTCAACGACGGCACGTTCGCATTCACATTCCCGCTGACCGCGCCCTCTTCGTTGACAGTCAGGAAGCCGTCGCGCATTACGAGTGTGGTGTGCGCGTCGGCGTCGATCACGCCAATCCGGCTGGCCTGCGCGTGCACGGTCGCGTTTAGCCGGTTGCCGCCGCTGAATTCGGCGCGCGCGCTCATATCCGTGATGCCCAGCGACGCCAGACCACGGCCGATCTCGACCGTGACGTCGCCGCTGCGACGCTTCAACTGGACGTGGCCGCTCGCGGTGCTGCCGAGCGCGAAGTCCCAGTCGCCGTCGAACATCAGATCGGTTTTGACGGCTGGCGGTTCGCCGGTGATTTGCCGCCGCAGATCCTGCAGGCGCACGAGCGAAATGTCGGTCAAGGTGCCCGCGGACTGGATCTTGCCGTGGTCGAACGCGAACGATTTCAGGCTCAGCACCGCGCCTTCGAGCGTGAGGCGGGTCGCACCAAGCGTCAGGTGATTCGGTCCGGCACTCACGGCGAGCGGCGACTCGAGATTCAGCGCCGGTGTGCCGCGATTCTGCAGGCGGGTCACGGTGCCATCCCAGCGCGTACCGTCGCGTGCTTCGGTCAATTTGCCGTTGGCAGCGAGTGTCAGATCGAGCGGACGGTCCTGCAATTTGCCGGTGGCCGCCGCCTCCAGCGTATGGTTGGCGCGCGTGCCCGACAGGCGCGCCGTAAGCGTGGTGAGATCGACGCCGCCGGCGCTGAGATTGCGCGCGTCGGTCGTGAAAACGAGCGCGCCGTTCGCGCCGTCGCGCAATTCGGCATGGCCTTCCGCATGGCCGATGCGGTTACTGCTGAACACCACACTGTCTGCCTTGTAGTTCAGCACGACATTCGGATGCGCGAACGAGCCGGTGACGTCGCCATCCGCGGCGATAAGACCGGCGAGGCCGAAACCGAGGCGTTCAAGTTCCGGCGCATCGACACGAAAACGCAGCCGGTCGCCGCGCGCGCCGAAGCTGCCCTGTAAGTCCACCTGATTGCCCGCCACCGAGAGATTCGCGCGGCTCGGCAGAATCCGCGAGCCGGACAACTGGACCACGCCGCCGCCCGTCAACGGCAGGCCGTCATAGACGCTCGGGCCGAGTTTGAATTCGGCCTTGGTGCTGAAGACCGGGCCGAGCATGCCGGCTGCCGTGAGCGTGCCGTTCACGCGTGCCTCGATCTTGCGTGCGGGCGGCGCTTTGGACGGCCTGGGCGGCACTTTGCGCTGAACGACTTCAGCCTTCACCACCGCCTTGGCCGTGTTCTTGACCACCGCTGCGGCCTTATCGCCGGGCGCCGCGCTTTTCGCGCCGGCGGTGCTGCCCGCGAGTGCCGCCGCTTCGTTCGCCTGGGCCGCCTCCGGTTTCGTGGCCTGCGGCGCTTTCGTCGCCTTCGCGGTCCCCGCCGTGGGGGTCGCCGGCGTGCGCGACGGCATCTGCGAAGTCAGCGTCAACGGATCGAAATCAGTCAGTTGCGCTTTCAGGTTGTAGGTGGAATTCGCGTCGTGCTTGAGCGCGCCGGACAGATCGATGCGGCCCTTGCCCGACGTGACACGCACGTCGTTGAAGCTCATGCGTGCGGGATCGAAGGTCACCTTGCCTTGCGCGCGCAACCCCGCTTTCGGGTCGGCGAGATCGAGGGTCAGGCTTTGCACGTCGTCGTTCAGACGGATGCCGATCGGACCGGAAAGCTGGGTAGGCCGCACGGTCGCTTCGAGCGCGTTCAGGTCGAGTCCGGCGACCTGCAGATCGAACTGGCCGCGCCTGCCGGTCAGCGCGCCGCCGCCGGTGAGCGTGGCGCTCTTCACGAGCCGCACCTTCAGGTTCGAAATACGCTGCGCCTGCGCGTCGAGCCGCACGTCGGCGTTGGCATCGATCACAGGTAGCAGGTTCTGGTCGATCGCACCGGGTTTGGCGTTGACGATCGAGACATGGCCGGCGACGGAGAACCCCGCTGCGGCTTTTGCTGCCGCCCCCGCAGCAGCCTGCCCCACCGGCTGCAGTTCAGCCCGCACCGCCAGATCCGCCAGCGGTGCGCCTGGCGCAAACGCCTGCGGGTTGACGTGATCAAAAGTCAACGTGGCACGTTGCAACGGCACGTCGCCGAACGGCGTGGCCTCGACTCGCGCATGGCCGGCGAGCTTCATGCCGCTAGCATCGAGTTCGGCGATGAGATTCTCCAGCGAACCGCTCAGATGGCCACCCACCTGCACCGCCTCGTTGTTGACCTTGCCCGAATAGCCAAGATCGCCGGTCAGCGGAAACGGCCGCACCCCATCGAGCTTCGCCGTCGCCGTCACGGCGCCGAACGGCGTGTCGAGCCGCTCGATCGCGGCCTCGTGGTGCCGGCCATCGCTGCGGCCATGGAACATGAAACGGGACAGCTCGGTCGTCGACCCGCCCTCGCGCAACAGCAGTTTGTCGACCTGCACGTCGCGCACCTCGAGCTGCATCGGCAAGCGCAAGTCTTGCGGCAGTTTCAGCGGCCCGCTGCTGCTCGACGACGACGAGCCGACCCGGGCGTCGATCGTACCGACATGCAGATAGTCGATCGCGAAGCGCCAAGGCTTGTGTGTCAGTTCCCAGCGGCCGGCCACGCGGTCGATCTGGATATCGGTGCCGCTGCCGTCGAGGCTGCGCCAGCGCACCTGGCGGAGTTGCACGCCGTGGGCGATAGCGCCGCTCTCGAGCGTGCCGGTCAGCTTGCCACCCAGCAGTTTGACGGCCGCCTGCCACGCGTAAGCCGTCCCACGCTCAGTCGTCAGCGCGCCATACACCAGGCCGATCACCACGGCGACCAGCAGCACCAGCACGGCGACCATCCACGCAAGCGTTTTCAGCAACAACCGCCCGCGACGGCGCTTGGGCTGCGGCGCATCGGGCGGAGGCTGCTGTCCGGGCTCTCCTGGCGGAAGAGCGCCGGGCGGCTGCGCGGGGGGTTGGGCGGAAACGTCCGTGGTCATGCGTGGATCATGTAAAAGGAGGTTTCCATCAGAAGGCGATGCCGAGGGTCAGGTACGGTCGCACGCTCCGGTTGCGGATCCCGTAGGCGACATCGACATTGACCGGACCGACCGGGCTGCGCCAGCGCGCGCCGACGCCGGCGCCGGGATAAAAGACTTTCTCGCCCCAAGTGTCGGTAGCGGTGCCGACGTCGAAGAACGCGGCTGCGCCCCAGTCGTGATTGAACCAATGCTGGTACTCCGCCGACGCGGTCACGAGATACTTGGTGGGCAGCACCGAGCCGTCGACGTTATTACCAATGCTCTGATAGCTGTAGCCACGGATCGAATTCGAGCCACCCGCGCGGAACAGCAGCGAAGCCGGAATCCCGCTCGAACTGCCGCTCGTGAACACGCCGCCGAGTTCGGCACGGAACAGCACGAGGTCTTCCTTGCCGATCGGCAGGTACTGCTGGCCGCGGGCGTAGCCGCGGGCGAACGTCTGATCGGTCAGCACGCCTTTGACCGCAAAGCCCGCTTCGACGTGAATCAGGTTGCCCGAACGCGGGAACAGCGGATCGTCGGTATTGCGGCGGGTCCACGACCATGACGGCACCAGCGCGCGACTGGTAGTCGGCGCGGCCGAATTCTGATCGAGCCGATCCTGGTAATAGAGGATCGCGTAGTTGTAGTCGATGAACTGCGACGTACGGGCCCGCTGCACGCCGCCGCGGATACTGTAGATGCGCGTGTCGGACACGTCGGTCGTGGTGTAGGAAGCCAGCACGCTATTGGTCCACGCGCGCGGCCCCGGCGGCATTGCGAGCTGGATTTGCCCGTACTGCTGGATCTGGTCGATGCGGCCGTCGACCGTGAACGGCCACGCTTTGCCGAATGTGTCGAGATACGAATACGAACCCTGGATCAGCGGGCCGTTGTCGGTCGAATAACCCACCCCGCCGCGGATACTGTTGTACGGATATTCCGACACCTTCACGTGCATCGGCGTCTCGACCGGTTTGGCGGGATCGCTGTCCACGTCGATCGCCACGCTCGCGTAGTACGGGGTGTTCTGCAACTGCCGCTGCAATTCGGTAATGCGCTGCACGTCGTAAATATCGCCGGCTGAAATCGGATTCACGTTGTCGACGATCTGTTCCGGATAGCGCCGCGTGCCGGACACGTCGAGCTTGCCCATCGTGAAGGTCGGGCCGCTGTCATAGGTAACCGACAATTTCGCTTCGTGCGTACGCGGGTCGATCCGCGCCTCGGAGTGGTAGATCTTCGCGCCCAGGTAACGGCGCGACTGCAGCGCCTTGAGCGACGCGTTTTTCGCGTCGTCCCAGTCGCCTTGCGAAAACGGGTCGCCCTCGTGTAGTGAAAACGCGAAGCGCGCGGCATTTTCCTGCGCCGGGTCTTCGGTCAGCACCGGGCCGCGAAACGACAGCGAAATCGACGTGACGAGGGTTTGCGGGCCGGGATCGACGCTCACGGTCACACGCTTCTGGTCGTCGACGGTTCGCACGTCGGTGCGCACGACCGGCGAGAAATAGCCCTGGGTGGCGGCCAGATCGCGCACCTGTTGCGGGGTGGCCGTAATCAGAAACTCAAACTGGTCGTCGCTGATGTCGGGACGCTTGGCGAAGCGCGCCAAGTCCAGATGCGCTTCGAGCAATTTGCGCAGCGAGCGCGGCGTGGCTTCGATATCGACCTTGTAGCTGGCGGGCGGGCGCCGCGCCGCGTGCGCGTCGACCGAGGCAAGCATGAGCATGACGATGCCGAATGCCAGCCACGCGTGCAGCCAGCGCCGAATGGGCGTCAGAGGCCCTCGCTCGTCACCGGTTTTGCCGCGCCGCCTATGCGGCTGTTCGATCGCACACCCCGCCAAACGGGACCTCCGGCCGTGGTTGATGAATTCTGTCGCTCGGGCTCGCCGCGGCGGCCGAAGCTCGCTATTTGACCACATCGGTGAAGCCGCGCCATCTCTTAAAGGAGCGTTTGCAGCGTGAGGCGTGGCGAGCCCTTTCGGCCGGTACACCGCGGCCCATGCGGCACGGGTAATGATGTCCGCCCGGACGCACAGCGCGAATTCACACCGCCCCGCCGGCCACGCGCCCGCCTTTGACGCGTCGCAGCAGCGCGGGTTCCAGGCGTTTTTGCAGGCGGGCCGCTCGCGCCGGCCATCGTTTTTCGACCACGCGCGGCGCATGCGGTAAAATTATGGAATAGGAGCGATGCCGCGCGGGTTCTCGCTTGTTCCCGCCAAGCAGCCGCCACTCCCCAAACCACGGACGTCTAGCCATGTATCAATCGGACATCACGCAGTTCCTGAACCAGCTCAAGCAACAAAAACCGAATCTGGAAGCTGAGCAGCGCCGTGGCCGGTCGCTGCTGTGGGACAAACAGCCGATCGACCTCGAAGAACGCGCCGAGCAGACAGCCTCGCGCGTGGAGCAGACGCCTTACTCGTACTATCAAAACTTCTAAGCGCGTGAGTCACGCCGACGAGGCAAAGGGCGCCGCACAGGCGCCTGACGCCGCGCTTGCCGCGCCCGCCACCGATTCGACGCCGGACACTGTAGACGGCATCGCTTTCGCACGCCTGTACGGCGAGCCGCTCTTCAAGCTGCCGACGGATCTGTACATTCCGCCGGACGCGCTCGAAGTGTTCCTCGAAACGTTCGAAGGCCCGCTGGATCTGTTGCTCTACCTGATCCGCAAGCAGAACTTCAACGTGCTCGACATCCCGATGGCGGATGTCACGGTCCAATACCTCGGCTACGTCGACCAGTTGCGCCAGACCAATCTCGAACTCGCGTCCGAGTATCTGCTGATGGCCGCGATGCTGATCGAGATCAAGTCGCGCATGCTGTTGCCGGTGAAGAAGGCCGATAGCGGCGACGAAGCCGAAGACCCGCGTGCCGAACTGGTGCGCCGCCTGCTCGAATACGAGCAGATGAAGCTCGCCGCGCAGCGCATCGACCATCTGCCGCAGCTTGGCCGCGATTTCCTGCGCGCCGAGGTGTATATCGAGCAAAGCATCACGCCGCGGTTCCCGGATGTGGACAGCGAAGACCTGCGCGCCGCGTGGGCCGACGTGATCAAGCGCGCCAAACTGGTTCAGCATCACAAGATTTCGCGCGAGGAATTGTCGGTGCGCGAGCACATGAGCACGATCCTGCGGCGACTGCAGAACGCGCGCTTCATGGAGTTCTCGGACCTGTTCGACACGAGCAAAGGCGTGCCGGTGGTCGTGGTGAACTTCATCGCCATGCTGGAGTTGTGCCGTGAGTCGCTCATCGAAATCACGCAGGCCGAGCCGTTCGCACCGATCTATGTGCGCCTCGCCTATCTGCCGACCTGATGCCGCAAAACGAGGCCTGCATGCGCCAGCGCTGCCGCACACGCCTCGTTTCGGTGCACCCCGGGAACAAATCCACTACAATCCCGCGCTCCGAACCTGTCATTACCAGTGAGGCCGCGGGCCACGCGAAAACCTGAGTTTTTGCGCCAACCGAGTCTCGCGCCGCGCGAGGAAATCCCTGTCCGATCATGAAAGTCATCAGCTCGATCCATGAATTGCGCGACCAGTTGCGCGGCCAGAATCGCACCGCCTTTGTGCCGACCATGGGCAATCTGCACGAGGGCCATCTGTCGCTGATGCGCCTCGCGCGCCAGCACGGCGATCCGGTGGTGGCGAGCATCTTCGTGAACCGCCTGCAGTTCGGCCCGAACGAAGATTTCGACAAATACCCGCGCACGCTCGAGGCCGACATCGAGAAGCTGCAGAAAGAAGGCGTCTACGTGCTGTTCGCGCCGACGGAACGGGATCTATACCCGGAGCCGCAGGAGTACCGCGTGCATCCGCCGCACGATCTGGGCGACATCCTCGAAGGCGAATTCCGGCCTGGTTTCTTCCAGGGTGTGTGCACGGTGGTGATGAAGCTGATGTCGTGCGTGCAGCCGCGCGTCGCGGTGTTCGGCAAGAAGGATTACCAGCAGTTGATGATCGTGCGCAGCATGTGCCACCAGTTCGCGCTGCCGACCGACATCATCGCCGCGGAAACCGTGCGTGATACCGACGGCCTCGCGCTCAGCTCGCGCAACCGCTTTCTGCAAACGGCCGAACGCGCCGAGGCGCCGATGCTGGCCGCCGAGCTCAATCGCGTGCGCGATGCGGTGCTCGCCGGCGATCGCGACTTCGCGAAACTCGAACAGGCGGCAATGGCGGCACTGGCCGCGCGCGGCTGGCAGCCTGATTACATCGCGGTGCGCAAGCGCTCGAATCTGCTGCCTCCGGGCGCGCAAGACGCGAATGCGGAGTTGGTCGTGCTGGCTGCCGCCAAGCTCGGCACCACCCGTCTCATCGACAACCTCGAAATCTGAAGCCGTCTTAGTTTGCGCAAACGCGCATAAGAAGCCACAAAGGATTGGTCATGCAACGCAACATGCTGAAGTCGAAAATCCATCGCGTCGCGGTCACGCACTGCGAACTGCACTACGAAGGTTCGTGCGCGATCGACGAGGACTTGCTGGAAGCCGCGAACATCGTCGAAAACGAGCGGATCGACATCTGGAATATCAACAACGGCGAGCGTTTCTCGACGTACGCGATCAAGGGCGAACGCGGCAGCGGCATGATTTCGCTGAACGGTTCGGCCGCGCGGCGCGCGCAACTGGGCGATCTGGTGATCATCGCGGCGTTCGCCGTGGTCGACGAAGCGGAACTGAAGGCAGGCTGGAAACCGGATCTGGTATTTGTCGACGACAACAACAAGATCAAGGGCAGTCGCGATCACGTGCCGACCCAGAACTGGACCTGAGCGGGATCTGAACCGGCCTTTCACCGCGCGGCACGGTTCCATGTAGCGGGCGGCCTCGCCGCCTGCTATTCACTTCAAGCCTTCTTACCGGCGCCGTTGGTCCATTGGATGATCGGCTGCCACTGCTCCAGATCCTTCTCCACGCGGCTTTTCGCGACGTCCCACAAGGTCAGGCCGTGCGCCGCCAGTTGCACGTAATTCTGCGTGTCGCGCAGGTAACCCAGCACCGGCAGCTTCAACCCCTCGACAAAGCGATGCAGTTGCTCCGCTGAGCGTGTGCGTGCGTCGACGCGCATGCCCACCACACCGATCTCGATTGCGCCTTTCCTGACCGCCTTCTCCTTCGCCAGCCGCTCGAGAAAATCCTGGGTGGCAAGAATATCGAACATGGAGGGCTGCAGCGGCACGATCACCTTGTCGGCCAGATCCAGCGCGATATTCAGGCGATTGCCGTGCAACCCGGCCGGCGTGTCGATGACCGCGTGTTCCAGACCTCTGGGCGGTTTGGCGGGGTTTTCCAGGTCGACCTCCCAGGTCTCGATGGCCGGCAACGCAGGCGGCCGCAGCGACAGCCACGCGTGCGAAGACTGCTGTCTGTCCATGTCCGCCAGCGCGATCCATTCCCCTTGCGAGGCGAAATAGCCGGCCAGATTGGTGGACAGCGTGCTTTTGCCCACGCCGCCCTTCGGATTCGCCACCACGATTACCGTCATGAATTCTCCCGGAAAGAAGGCTGGGCGCCGCCAGCCGGTTTACCGCGCAGTTTGCTCTGACTTGCGCAGATGTGCCCTGATCCGCACCGGTTTCAGGTTCACCCGCCGATCCAGCCGTTGATAATATCGACAAATTCACCGGGGCCGAAGCCCCCAAACGGCTATTGACCGCCTTACATCGCTGTTTTTTCCATCGAGGACCCGAATCTCATGAGCAAACTTCGTCCGGAATACTCCATCGAGCGCCTGCACGAACGTCAGAAGGGCAAGCTGCCCGGCTTGCTGGGCGTGCATGTTCTGGCGCTGGAGGAAGGCACTCTGACCGCGGAATTGACCGTGCGCGAGGAGTTGCTGGCGCCGAACGGCTTTTTGCATGCCGCCACGGTGATCGGCCTCGCCGATACCGCCTGCGGCTATGCATGCCTCGCCCACCTGCCCGAGACGGCGCGCAATTTCACGACCATCGAGCTGAAAAGCAATTTTCTCGGCACGACGACGGAAGGCACGATCCGCGCGGTTGCCAAGGCGGTCCATCTGGGTCGCAGCACGCAGGTGTGGGACGCCACCGTCACCGATCCGAACGGCAAGACGATGGCGCTGTTTCGCTGCACGCAGATCGTGTTGTATTGATTGACTGGCGCGGGGGGGTGCGGCGCAGGGTCCGGAATGCCCGGAACGCCTGAAGTACGCATTCCTCAGCGCAACAAAAAAAGCACGCGGCCACACGGCGCGTGCTTTTTTGTTGCCGGCGAGGTGGAGTGCCGGCGCGGTTTCGTGCCCGAGTGAAACGTATCAGGCGGCCACTGCGCGCGGCGCCTTCGCACCGCTCAGCGCCAGCGCGCCGGCGCCAAGCAGCGACTGCACAGCCAGAGTCACTGCCCAGAAAGCCGGATATTCCCAGCCGCCGTGCGGCGACGCGAACCCCCAGCCGTTGTGCAGATGCTGCGACGTTGCGCCGAGCATGAACGGCAGCAGCACCAGCGCGACCCAACGGACCTGCACGCCGAGCAGCAGCGCAATACCGCCAATCAGTTCGACAAACGCCGTCACATAGCCGAGCCAGCCCGGCAAGCCGAGCGAAACGAAAAACTGCGCCGTTCCCGGCAGCGTGAAAACAAAGATCTTCTGCAAGCTGTGCGCGAGATAGAGAACGCCCAAGGCCAGACGAAGGATCAAGGCGGCCAGATCGGCGGAGCGGTTCGAGTTCATGACGAGTTCCTTTACGAGAGGGAGACGACCCGTATCGGGCGTCGATGTCAAGACTGTATTCGAACCAAATGAGGTGAAAAACTGCTTCTTGGGCTTTGATTATTTCCCAATGGGATTTAATCGCCACCATCCAGCCAACCTCGCTCAGCCAATCACAGCGAAAAGCTTCGAAAGATCGAGATGCTCGGCGAGCGTGTCGGCCAGACGATCCAGCGAGGCCTCACGCAACGCCGGGTAGTCGATTTTCTCGGCGTCGCTCAGTCCCGCCCACGCCAGCAGTGCGGCGCACGCGGCCGGCGTATCGAACAGCCCGTGCACGTAGGTCGCGAGGATTTGGCCATCGGCCGAGATCGCGCCGTCGGGATGCGCGTTTGACGCTTCGCCCAATTGCAGCGCGGGCGAGCTGAGCGCCGGGCCTTGCGTCTCGCCCATGTGAATCTCGTAGCCGGCCACCTCGGGCGCCCCCGGCAACGCGAGACGCCCCGTCACGTTCTTGAGTGTTTTTTCGCGCGTCAGCACCGTCGAGTAATCGAGCCAGCCGAGGCCCGCGCTCGTTCCAGGCGCGCCTTCCACGCCGTGCGGGTCGGCCACTTCATGTCCGAGCATCTGCATGCCGCCGCAAATTCCGATGACGCGGCCGCCGTAGCGCAGATGCCGTTGCAGCACCGCGTCCCAGCCTTGCGCACGCAAAAAGGCCAGATCACCCGGCACATTCTTCGAGCCCGGCAGGATGATCAGATCGGCCGGCGGGGGCGGCGTGCCGCTTCGCACGTAATGAAAATCGACCTGCGGATGTGCGCGCAGCGCGTCGAAATCGGTGTGATTGCTGATGTGCGGCAATACCGGCACGACTACCCGCAACATCCGGCTCGTATCGCCGCTGTGCGCCGCGCGCAGCTCGGGCGGCAGCATGTCTTCGGCGTCGAGCGTCAGACCGTGCAGATACGGCACCACGCCAAGCACCGGTTTGCCGGTCTTCGCTTCGAGCCAGTTGAGCCCGGGCTTGAGCAAACTGACGTCCCCGCGAAAGCGATTGATGATGAAGCCGCGCACGCGCGCCTGCTCGCTGTCCGACAGACACGCGAGCGTACCGGTCAAATGCGCGAACACGCCGCCCCGGTCAATGTCGGCCACCAGCACGACCGGACAGTCGACCGCTTCAGCAAAACCCATGTTGGCGATATCGCGGTCGCGCAGATTGACCTCGGCGGGACTGCCCGCGCCTTCGACAAAAATCGTGTCGTACGCCGCTTGCAGACGCGCATACGATTCCAGCACCGCCTCGAAGGCGACCGGCTTGTAGTCGTGATAGGCGCGAGCATCGAGATTCATGCGCGCCTTGCCGTGGATGATCACTTGCGCGCCACGGTCGCTCGTCGGCTTGAGCAGCACGGGGTTCAGATCGGTGTGAGCGGCAATACCGGCCGCCACCGCCTGCAAGGCCTGCGCGCGGCCGATCTCGCCACCGTCGACCGTCACCGCGCTATTAAGCGCCATGTTCTGCGGCTTGAACGGCGCGACCCGCACGCCGGCGCGGCGCGCCAGCCGGCACAGGCCCGCGACGAGCGTGCTTTTGCCGGCATCGGACGTGGTGCCCTGAATCATCAGCGTGCCGCGCGGCACAGGTACGGCGTCATGCGGGTTCGAAATGGCGGTCACGGAATATCGGCTTGGGCGGTGAATAGACAATGAATGCGGACAATGAATTCGGGCGATGAACGCGGCATTATCCCATCGTGCCGGCACGCGCTGCACGCCGGTACAATCACGCGATGATTTCCCGCGACCTCACCTTCGTTCTCGGCGGCGCCCGTTCGGGCAAGAGCCTGCACGCCGAACAACTGGCGAACGACAGCGCCCTCCCCGTCACGTACATCGCCACCGCGCGCGTAGCCGACGACGCCGAATTCAGCGCGCGGATCGCGCATCATCGCGAGCGGCGTCCGGCGCATTGGGCTTTGCACGAGGCAGACGTGGATCTCGCCGGCGCCGTCACGCAAATCGACGCTCCCGGTCACTGCATTCTGATCGACTGCCTGACGCTATGGCTCGCCAACCTGCTGTGCCCACCGGACGGCGACGGCTTGCCGGTCGATCACTATCACACGCACTTTGCCGCTTTCGAAGCAGCGCTCATCAACGCCAGAGGCAAGATCATCGTGGTCAGCAATGAAATCGGTTTGGGCGTGGTGCCGCTCGGCGCGGAAACACGCCTCTATGTCGACGAACTCGGGCGGCTCAATCAGCGCATCGCCGCGTTGAGCACCCAGGTCACGATGATGGTCGCGGGCTTGCCCCTCTCCTTGAAGACAGCGGGAGGCGCGTGATGCTGTCGCTGCCTTTGATCGTGACGCTGGCAACGGCGGGTGTCGCCGTCGACCGTTGGCTCGGTGAGCCGCGCTCCGCGCATCCGCTGGTCGGCTTCGGCAAATGGGCGATGCGCCTCGAAACGCACTACAACACCGGCCGGCGCTTGCGTCTCAAGGGGCTGCTCGCCTGGTCGCTGACGGTGATGCCGCCGGTGCTGATCGCCTGGTGGCTCGTCTCGGTGCTGCCTTTTTTTGCGGCCTGCGCGGTGCATGTCGTGCTGCTGTGGTTCGCCCTTGGCGCGCGCAGCCTGCACGACCACATTGCGCCGATCGCCGAGGCACTGGCGCGGCGCGATCTGGCACAAGCGCGTCTGCTGACCTCGCGCATCGTGTCGCGCGAAACCACTCATGCCGACGAAGCGGCGCTGTCGCGCGCCGCCGTCGAATCGGCGCTCGAAAACGGCAATGACGCGATCTTCGGCGCGCTGTTCTGGTTCGCGATCGCGGGCGGTCCGGGCGCACTGGGGTTTCGTCTGGCCAACACGCTCGATGCCATGTGGGGCTACCGCACGCCGCGCTATTTGCGCTTCGGCTGGGCAGCCGCGCGCATCGACGACGTGCTCAACTGGATTCCCGCTCGCCTCACCGCAGCGAGCTACGCTTTGCTCGGTGACACGCGCACCGCGCTGCGTTGCTGGCGTGAACAGGCGCCGCGTTGGGACAGTCCGAATGCCGGGCCGGTCATGGCGTCGGGCGCGGGCAGTCTGAACGTATTGATCGGCGGGCCCGCGGTGTATCACGGCGCACTTGAACACCGCCCGACGCTCGGTTTCGGACACCCCGCGAAGGCCACTCATGTCACGGCGGCGTTGATGCTGGTCGAACGGACGGTCATTCTCTGGCTGGCAGTGCTGATCGTGCTGGCGTTGCTGAGTGTGCCCTTTCATGGTTGATCGAATAGCTGGCCACGGGGCCGATACCGGCACCGCGCTCGACGCCGTGGTTCACGGCGGCAATCTGCACGAAGCGGCCGAGCGTTACGGCATTCCGTACGCGCAATGGCTCGACCTGTCGACGGGTATCAATCCGCACGGCTATCCGGTGCCCCCAGTTCCCGCCGATGCCTGGCGCCGCCTGCCCGACGACGGTGACGGTTTTGCCGCCTGTGCCGCGCGTTACTACGGCGCGCCCGATGCAGCCCATGTGCTACCCGTCGCGGGAAGCCAGGCAGCGATTCGCGCACTGCCCTCGCTGTTGCCACGTGCTCGGGTCGGCATCGCACCGCTCACGTACAGCGAATATGCGCCCGCATTCGAGCGGGCGGGACATGAGGTCGTGCCACTCGATGTATCCTGGGACACTTTGCCCGACGCGCTCACTCATGTGGTGGTCGTGAATCCTAACAATCCCACCGCGGAGCATCTGAGCGCCAGCAAGCTGCTGCGCTGGCATGCGCAACTCACGGCACGCGGCGGCACGCTGTTGGTCGACGAGGCTTTCGCGGATACGATGCCTTCGGCGTCGCTCACGGCAAGCACCCATCGCGATGGGTTGATCGTGTTGCGTTCACCGGGGAAATTCTTCGGGCTCGCCGGCGTGCGCGCAGGCTTCGTACTCAGTGCGCCGGTTTTGCTCGATGCATTGCATCGTTCGCTCGGGGCATGGACGGTTAGCGGCCCGGCTCGTCATGCCGTCAAAGCCGCGTTTGCCGACGTGACGTGGCAGCAGCAGATGCGTACGCTGCTCGAGGGCGAAAACGCCCGTCTGGTAGGTCTGCTGCACGCACACGGTTTCGCCACACACAGCACGCCCCTCTTTGCATGGACCGACGATGCACGCGCCGCTGCACTGCATAAGGCGTTGGCGCGACGCGGCGTGTGGACACGGCTCTTCACGGCAACGGGCAGTGTGCGTTTCGGGCTGCCTGCCAGCGACGCGGAATGGGCACGCTTTGAAGAGAGTCTGCGCGAGGCTGTTCGTTGATTCGACTCTCACGCCTCGCCGCCGCCGCGGCACTTTGTGTGAGCACGCTGCACGCGTATGCCGCGATCACCGTCACCGACGACACCGGCGCAACCGTCACGCTGCCCGCTCCCGCACAGCGCGTCATCAGTCTCGCGCCGCATGTTACCGAACTGCTGTACGCCGCGGGCGGCGGCGCGAAACTGGTCGGCGCCGTGTCCTACAGCGACTACCCGCTTGAAGCGAAGCAATTGCCGCGTGTCGGCGACAACAAGGCGCTCGACCTCGAACGGATCGTCGCGTTGAAGCCCGATCTGATCGTCGTGTGGCGGCATGGCAATGCCCAGCGCCAACTCGATCGTCTTCGTGAGATGCATGTGCCGCTGTTCTTCAGCGAGCCGCATCATCTCGACGATGTTGCCGTGTCGCTGACGAAGCTCGGGCAATTGCTCGGTACCTCGCCGACTGCCGACGCCGCGGCGGCGGCATACCGTCAGGACATCGCACGACTGCGCACGCAGTATGCGGGCCGCCCGCCTGTCAGCGTGTTCTATCAGGTGTGGGATCAACCGTTGATGACGCTCAACGGCGAACATATGGTCAGCGACGTGATTACGCTATGCGGCGGCCGCAATGTATTTGCGAAACTCGAGCCGCTGGTGCCGACCGTCTCGACCGAAGCGGTGCTCGCAGCGAATCCGGAAGCGATCGTCACCGCCGCCCCCGGCGCGACCAAACCGGACACCGCCTTGCCGCAACTCGACACATGGCGCGCTTGGCCGAGCCTCAAAGCGGTGGCGAACAACAATCTGTTCGCCATCGACGGCGATCTGATCAACCGCCCGGCGCCGCGTATCGCGCAAGGGGCGAAGCAAATGTGCGAAGACCTGGAGGTAGCGCGCTCGCGGAGGAAGAATGGTGCGCAGTGATGCCGCTGCGAAAGTCGTGAAGCAGGCAGTGCCGCGTTAGCGCGAGACGGCGTCTGCCCGCTTGAACGGCCAGCGTTCGAATTCGGAAAGCCGCAGCCGATAGCGCGCGACATTGCCCAGATAGAGTTGATCGAGATCGGACTGGATCGCATCGACGAACGAAGATAGTTCCGCCGCATCCACCTGATTCTGTGTGAGCGTTTCAATCTCGCCACGCGTACCGGCAAGGCCACCGCGAATCACCTCCTGCACCACCTGTATCAATGCATTGCGATACTTGAGGCGAAACGCGTCCGGCTCGCCGATCGATTGTCGAATCGCCAGATAACGCTGACACGAGCGCTCGTATGCCCAGATGAAAACGTCGCGCAACAACTCGACACGATTGGCCTCGTACACCCCAAGCGTACCGTCGACGTAGGCCTTTTCGGGAACGTCGATGAACGACAGCGGACACAGATTCTGCCGGATCAGCGGGATATTCGCGGTCAGACGCGAGACCCGTTTGTTGACGTCTTCGAACGGCTGCAGATAGGGCAGGTGCACCATGCTGAAGAAAGCCTGCTCGAAGGGATCGTCGATCTGGGCGGCCTTGTTCAACACCGCCTCGAAGCATTCCGCGATTTGCTGCGGCACCGCGAGCGGAAAAAATACGGTGCCGCTGATCTCCACTTCGCGCGCGCGCAAACGGCCACTGGCGAACGGGTCAGACATCAGGTTGTCGGAGAGAATCGCGTGCAGGTTCAGTACGGTGAATCGATTGAAGCCCACTTCGTCCGCGCTCTCGACGATCATTTCGATCGCGGCCTTGTGATTCAGGATCATCTGCGTTTCCTGAGCGTCTTTGCCTTCCGCAATGTGCCCTTGCTCGATCAGCCGCACGGTGTCGAGCCGCGTGTAAGTATTGCCCTCGAGCCGCGACGACGCCCACGACAAATCGATCAGAAGCCGGCTCATGATGTCGCGTGCGTAGGTGCCGGCCGGCCGCACATCCGCCGACGTACGGCCCCATTCATGCAGGCGTTCACGCTGTGCTTGCGATAGATACGCGTCCTGATTCGGACGATAGCGTTCGAGAAACGCACGGTTATAGCCGACCGGCCGGCGCTCGTGCAACGGCCTGTTCACTTCCGCGCGCACCTCGAGGCCCGCACTCGATACGGGCACGTAGGCCTCGCCGGAAGTGCTTGCGCCAGCGATAACCTGTGTGGGGAAAACAGCCTCGCCAGGAGCCGCAGTCTGCTTGTAGGACACTGCCCGGCCGGCACCTTCCGAGACGATCCGGCCTGCTTCGAGCAACACGTCGAGACGACGTTGCAGCGTGCGGCGTTGCATGGGATGGCGGCGCGCAGCAAGTGCCGCTGCAAGCGCACGAACGCCTCGCCCCTCGGCGCTTGCAGCGATGAGCTGCTCGATCAGATCCAATTCCTGCTTGATGCCACTGCTGTTCATGCGCGCCACCCTTTTGCCAATGTGTCGCAATAAATCCTAATCGCGACACTTTTTCATGACATTGTGGCACAAATCGCGCGAATCGCGACACTTTTTACGTCTTAAAGTGTCACGATTTCTGTTTTCGCGACAAATTTCCCGAAAAAAAAGTGTCACGGATAAGGCTGAGCTGACGCGATTCGGGGGGCTGCAGGGACCAAGCCCCTTCCCTCACACATTCCACCTCACCAATGACCACTGCTGCGTCTCATCATCCCGGCGTAGCCAGACAATCCCCGCCATCTCCAACGACCAGCGCAGACAGCTTTCCACCGGCACCTCCAACACCAGCGAAGCGATCACCCGCATGACGCCGGCATGCGTGACCACGTACGCGGGCGACAACTCGCGTGTCTGCGCAAACGCGTCGAACCACGCCCGCACCCGCGCGACGAATTGCGCGACGCTCTCGCCGCCATGCGCACGCGCGTGCTCGAAGTTAGCCGCCCAGGCGTCGAGCAGCTCGCGATCGATTGCGTCCCAACGCTGCTCCTCCCAATCGCCGAAATTCATTTCCTTCAGACGATCGTCGTGACTGAGCGCGCAACCGAAATCGTTCGCCATGACCGCGGCCAGTGTCGCGCAACGCGTCAACGGGCTCGACATCAACACACGCGGCGGCGGTATCTGCAAGGCCGCCAGTTTCAACGCAAGCGCACTCGCCGATACCTCGACATCTTCGGCGAGCGCCACGTCGCTGTGGCCGTAGCACACCCCTGAATCGAGCGCGACGGCAGGATGACGGATCAGGACGATATCCATGCGAGCCCCACGAGGTAGATGCTCAGTTCAAAGATCTGTTGCGCGAAGCCGAGGCAGTCGCCGGTGTAGCCACCGATGCGTCTGACGAAATAGCGGCCCAATGCAAAGCGCAGCGCCATCAGTACGGCGAGCGTCACGCCGGCGAAGCGCCAATTCGGCGAATCCAGCAAGTTCGGCCAGAGCAACAACGGCAGACCGAACACCGCTGCGCAGAGCAACGCGGGGCCGCTCAAGCGTTGCGCAACCGGTTTGGCTTTGCCTTCGGCGCGCACGTAGTCGAGTGTGGCCAGATAGCTGATGGCGAACACACGGCTCGCGGCATGCGCTGCAATCATCAGACTTGCGGCGCGCATCGGCGGCAACGCGGTGAGCGTTTGCCACTTCAGTGCTAGCGCGATCACGAGCGCGATGGCGCCGAAAGCACCGATGCGCGAATCATGCATGATGCGCAACGCGTCCTCGCGCGTATAGGCGCCACCGAACGCATCGACGCAATCGGCAAGTCCGTCCTCGTGAAATGCGCCGGTGACGAGAAGCGACACCGCCATCGACAGGAGCACCGCCACGCCCGCTGGAAAGACATGCAACGCCGCGAGATAAACCAGCGCGCTCAATCCGCCGACCAATAGACCGACGAGCGGGAAATAACGCGCCGCCGCATTCAGATAGTGCGGCTCATAGCCGACCCAGCGCGGCACCGGCACGCGCGTGAAATAGCCGAGTGCCGTGAAGAAATAGCGGAGTTCAGCGAGCGGATTCATGAGTGAGCCGGACGCACGCTTCTGAATGACTGCGCGTCGTACAACAGCGCTTCGTATAACGGATTACACATCGCGATTTGCGACACCGGCCGATTCGAAGCTGGCCATTTCGTTCACGAACGCCACTGCCGCGCGCAGCAGCGGCACCGCGAGTACCGCGCCGGTGCCTTCGCCGAGACGCATATCGAGCGAAAGCAATGGCAGCGCGCCGAAATGATCGAGCATGCGCCGATGCCCCGCCTCGTTCGATGCATGCGCGAACACACAATACTCGCGGACGTTCGGTGCGAACGCATCGACCACCAGCAACGCAGAGGTCGCGATGAATCCGTCGACAAGGATCGTCATACGCGCTTGCGCGGCAGCGAGATATGCGCCCGTCATCATGGCGATTTCGAAGCCGCCGAAGGTGGCGAGCACCTTGAGCGGATCATTGGAAACGGCGTGATGCGCGAGCGCGGAGGCGAGTACGTTGCGCTTTTTTGCGAGCCCCGCGTTGTCGAGCCCCGTGCCACGTCCGACGCATTCGTCGATCGGCACGCCGCACAAGCGGCTCATCAGACACGCGGCCGACGACGTATTCGCAATGCCCATTTCGCCGAAGCCGATCACATTGGTGCCGAGCGCCGCGTGATGCCGCACACGAGCCGCGCCCGCTTGCATCGCGGCAAGTGCCTGTTCGTGCGTCATGGCGGGTTCGTGCGCGAAGTTGCGCGTGCCGGCCGCAACCGGAATGTCGATGAGCCCCTCCGTCGACGGCAGCGGCGTCGCAATGCCTGAGTTGACCACTTCGAGCTCGACGCCGGAGACGCGGCTCAAGGCATTGATCGCCGCGCCGCCCGTGAGAAAGTTAGCGACCATTTGCGCGGTCACCGCTTGCGGATACGGACTCACGCCTTCCTGCGCAATACCGTGGTCACCGGCGAACACGATCATCGCCGGACGTTCGACCGTGGGGTGTGTCGTACGCTGGATCAGCCCCATCTGGCGCGCGAGCGTTTCCAGCCGCCCAAGACTGCCGGGCGGCTTGGTCTTGGTATCGATGATGTGTTGCAGTTCGGCACGCAGCGTTTGATCGAGCGGTTCGACTTCGGTCAATTCCGGCAAACCTGGCAAAGAAGTCATAGACGTTTCTAAAAGAGAGAGTGTTTTTATAAAGCGCTTAGCCTGCCGGCGTGTCATGCGCCGCAGGCGATTCGTGACGCGAGCGCGGCGCGGGAATCAGCGCCTCATGCTCGCCGTCGCGAATCAGAATCAACGGATAGCCGAACGCGCGGCTCGTCAGCGTGGGCGTCAGCACGTCGTGCACCGGTCCGGCATACGCGCCGCCGTTGCCGTCGAGCAGCAGCGCATGTGTTGCGAAGCGGCGCGCCAGGTTCAGGTCGTGGCACGAAAACATCACTGTACGCCGAGGTTCGCGCGTCCAGGCGGTCAGCGCTTCGAGACAGTCGATCTGATGGTGCAGATCCAGATGCGAGAGCGGTTCGTCGAGCAGCAATAACGGCGCTTCCTGGCACAACACTCCTGCGAGAGCAACGCGTTGACGTTCGCCACCCGAAAGCGACAGCACGTCGCGCGCGGCGAATGCGGCGAGTCCCAAAACGTTCAGCGCGGCATGCGCGGCAGCACGATCGGCCTCACCCTCCCAACCCCAGCCGGTCAGATGCGGAAAACGGTTCAGCATCACGATGTCGAGCACACTCGCGCTAAAGGCGTCCGCAGCGCTTTGCGGCATCAGCGCGCGACGCTGCGCGAGCGGCAATGGCTGCCAGTCGGCGAGACGCACGCCGTCGAGTTCGACATGACCCGCCGACGGCTGCGCCAGACCGGCGAGCGTGGATAGCAAGGTCGTCTTGCCCGCGCCGTTGGGGCCCGCGACGCACCAGATCTCGCCTGCGTAGAATGTATGCGTGAACGCGTCGAGCAAGGTGCGCATGCCCGCACGCAAGGTCAGGCGTTGCGCGCTAAGCGCCGAATGCGGGGCGTTGTGTGCGTTCATCATCGGCGCCTGCGCAACAGCATCCACAGGAACACGGGCACGCCGACGATCGACGTGATCACGCCGACCGGCAATTGCGCCGGTGCGATCACAGTACGCGCAATCAGGTCCGCGCCCATCACCGCGACACCACCACCGAGCGCCGCTGCTGGCAGCAGCATGCGCTGATCGTTGCCGAAAGCGAGCCGCAGCATATGCGGCACGACGAGCCCGACAAAACCGATCGTGCCGGCCGTGGTCACAGCCGCGGCGGCCGCCAGCGACGCCACCAGATACACGCGCAAGCGCAGCGGCATCACAGCAACGCCGAGCGCCTGCGCGGCGGCGTCGCCCCGCAGCAGCACATTCAGACGCGGTGCTGCGGGCACGATCGCCACCAGCACGATGACGAGCGCGGCGAGCGCCGTCCATGGCATCGCGCCGCCGTTCAGATCGCCGGTCAGCCAGAACAGCATGCCGCGCAACCGATTGTCCGGCGCAAGGTTGAGCAACAGGGTGATGACGGCGCCCCAGCCGGCCGCGATCACCGCGCCGGTCAGCAGCAAACGCGGCGACGTATCCTGCGGCTCGCCTCGCCACAACTCACGGCGTGCGAGGCCAAGCACCAGCAGGATCGACACGAAGGCGCCGGCGAACGCGCTGGCATCGACGATCCACCACGCACAACCGGCGATCATCGCGACCAGCGCGAATGTCGCCGCGCCGCCGGAGACGCCTAATACGTAGGGTTCGGCCAACGGGTTGCGCAACAGCACTTGCAGCAGCGCACCGGCCAGCGCAAGCAACGCGCCGCACGCGAAGCCGGCCAGCGCGCGCGGCAAACGCAGCGTGCGCACGATCTCACCGGCAAGATCGCCGGACTCGACATGCGACGCGTGCGACGGCAGCAACGCCGCCAACACGCGCGCTGGCGCGAGCGACACGCTGCCCAACGCGAGCGACGCCATCAGCACAACCAGCGCGACTGCCGCGAGCACGAGCCAGATCGCGGCCGCGCGCTTCGCGCTCATCACGCGCAACGTGGTCGTGGACATCGGGCTCGAGCTACGGTTCATCGGCGCGTTCTCATGCAAATACGTTCGTCACTGCTGCTGCCAACCGACCGTGACATACGCACCGCGCCGCGGCGAGTTATACGAGTAGGCCGTTTCATAGTCCTTGTTCAACAGGTTCTGGATCTGCGCGGCGACATACCACGCCTTCGTGATGTTATAGCGCGCCGACAGATTCACCCCGCCATAGCCGCCCAGCGTGCCGCTGCTATCTTCACGGGCGCCGCTGACGATCCACTCGCCGCCGACACGCCACCCGGCAATGCTGCGATTCACCGCCAGCGAC
Organism: Paraburkholderia sp. SECH4; assembly: GCF_030511745.1. Taxonomy (NCBI): domain Bacteria; kingdom Pseudomonadati; phylum Pseudomonadota; class Betaproteobacteria; order Burkholderiales; family Burkholderiaceae; genus Paraburkholderia; species Paraburkholderia sp. SECH4. The sequence continues at coordinate 16,426 of NZ_JALOCP010000038.1, read as the reverse complement.
GCGAAGCGCCTTGCACGCCGCACCAGATCGGTATCGCTATCGAGGTCGACGGGATTCTGCAGCGTTACCGACGCGCGCACATCCGTCTTGCCCACATGGCCGCTCCACGATCCTTCGAGCCCCTGCACCTTCGCACGGCCGACGTTCTCGGCCAGATAGATGCCGGGCGTAACCTGCTCGTAGTCGATCAGATTCGAATAACGCGTCTGGAACGCGCTCAGACGCATCACACCAAGCGCGTTCGACGCGTACTGCAACGCTGCTTCGATCGAATGGCTGCGCTCCGGTTGAATCGACGGATTGCCGCTGAGCGGATAGTACAGATCGTCGAAGCTCGGCGCGCGGAATGAATCCGAATAGCTTGCAGTCGCCTTCCAATGCTCGGTGATGTCGAAACCGTAGCCGAGATAGTAACTGTTCGCCCCGCCGAAATCGGAATACTGATCGCGCCGCACGTTGGCCTGAATCTGATTGCGCCCAAAGCGCCCCGTGTAGCCGACAAAGCCCGAATCCACATGCCGGTCGGGAGCGGCGAACGTATCCGAGTCGAGGCTCTGGTCCAGATGCTCATAGCCGACCTGCAGTTTCTGCTGCGCGGCGAGCGCGAAATCGTTTTGCCACGTGTACTGGCGATTGTCGGTATCGAAGCGGCCGTTGTAGATGCCGTTGGTATTCGCCACGCTGCGGTCGTCGCCTTCGGAAACGATGAAGTGCGTGGTCCACCAGTCGGTCAGTTTGCCGTTCGCGAACACCGACACCTGGCGCACTTTGCTGTAGAGGTTGTTCAGATCGGTCGGCACACCGTACGCGTTGTCGTAGCTGTTATTGCCGTTCGACTGGAAATAGGTGACGCCCGCGTCCCACTTGTCGCTGAACTTGTGACGCAGCGAAGCCGAGATGCTTTCGTTCAGATAGCCGTTCGCGTTCGGATTCGCGTTGGGTGCCTGTGACGGATTGAGCGACGAAAAACCGTCGTCTTTCGAGCGCGCGAGCGAAATGCTGAAGGTGGTGTTGCCGTCTTTATCCAGCGCGCCGTTCACACCGGCTTGCTGCGTCTGCGTGTGATAGCTGCCATAGCCCACCGAAAAATTGAAACGCGGCGGATGGTCGCCGCCGTCTTTGGTGAACACCTGCACCACGCCGCCAATTGCGCCGGAGCCGTAAAGCGCGGACACGTTGCCATTCACCACTTCGACGTGATCGATCTGGTCGAGCGGAATCTGCGCGAGTTGCGGCGCGCCCAGGCTCACGGAGTCGACCCGTACGCCGTCGATCAGCAAAAGCGATTGCGTCGACGACGCGCCGCGCAGAAACAGACTCGTCGTGGAGCCCGGGCCACCGGTGCGCGAAATTTGCGCGCCGGGCGCGAGTTGCAGCAGACCGGGCAAATCGGTCGCGGTCGTATCGGCGATGTCCTGCTGATCGAACAGCGTGGTCTGTGGGATCGCATCGGCGAGCGGTTGCGGCCCGCGCTCCGCGGTCACGACAACGGGCGACAACACCGCGGGTGACGAACCGGTCGCCCCCGTATCGGCAGAAGAAGAAGACGGCGACGAAGAAGCAGCAGCAGCTTGCGCATGCACGACGAGCGGCAGGCTCGCAAAGGCGAGCAACGCCGCGCGAGCGATGGGGGACAGCATGGGATGACATTCCTGTGGATAGCGTGCGCGGCCCGCTTCCCCGCGGGCCGATGCGTAACGAGGCGCCCGCGTTGTTTTACGTTTGCGCGGGAACGAACCTCTCCCTCTGGCCGGTATTCGGGCTGGCGACACATCGATCCCGCCTTCCCACGCGTGACGCGCAGTGGCACACTCGCGTGTTCAGCTTCAAACACGCGATCAGGATCGACCTGCATGACGAATGCGGTCGCTTACCGTTGCGGGGGCAGCGCAGGTTAGCGCGTTCAGACGAGGCGCGCGCCCTGCTTCCCGTTTAACTGCGCACACTGTGGAAAAGCGTGCGCGAGCACCAAAGTGCGGCCAGTTTAGGAGCGGCCTTCAGGTCCGTCAAGAATGGTTAATCCGTGCGCAAACTGTTCTGTTAAGTGCAGGTTATTGTCCGATGCATGAGTTGTTTTTCATCATATGGTCGATAAAAGCCGGCACAAAGCGATGTTGTTACGTCTCGAAACGAGACAATTGTCGGAACCTGCGACATTCCGCGCTAAAATGCGATGTCTTTAGAGGACGCAGCAGATGCTCACCGAACTCGAAACACTTTCACAGAATATCGGCAAGCTGATTACGATCAGCCAACGCCACAATGAAGCGCGGCTCGCGCTCGAAGATCAGCTCGCCCAAACGCGTGCCGAAGCAGAGGCCACACGCACGGAACTCGCGCTGATGCGCGAGGAGCGCGATGCGCTGCAGGCGGAACGCGACGCGCTGTCGGCAAAGATCGACGACGCACAGGTGCGCCTCAATGCGATCCTCGAAAAACTGCCGCGGGCCCGCGCGCACAGCGAGCCTGATAATCAGCTCGATCTGCTCGAGGCCGCGCCGCATGAGGAAGAAGCGGAGAGCGACGTCACCCGCCATGGAGAAAATGCATGACCACCAAGCAGATCGAAGTATCGATTCTCGGCGTGCCCTATCGTCTCGCCTGCTCGCCGGAAACTGAAGGCGCGCTGCTTGAAGCGGTTGCACGCGTCGACGCCGAGATGTCGAAGATCCGCAATAGCAGCAACGTGCGCGGCACGGATCGCATTGCCGTCATGGCCGCGCTGTCGCTGGCATCGGAACTGCTTAAGCTGCAAAGCAGCGTGCGGCACGGAGAAGCATTTCCCGCTGAAGAAATCCGGCGTACAATGCACCAGATGAACGAGCAACTGGGTACTGTGATTCAGCAGTACAGCATGTAAAAGTATCTTGTAGCCGGTCCTGAGATCGGCTGCGGATTCAAACGAGGTGCATGAGCAAAGATTCATGCAAACGTTTTGAATTCAATCGGTTTGACTTCCCTGCCTGGTTCGCCAAGGTCATATATTCCTTGAACCAATGCCATGTGCACGGTTGTGGAAATTTGTAGCACGGGTGTGCGCGTCACTCTGTCTGATGTACCCGAAGTGCTGCTAACTGCGACCAATTCTGAACCCCCGGTTCAGGATGCCGGCCTAGCGGCTAAGGCGGGGACCTATTCAAACGGCATCGGACTTCGGTTCGGTGCCGTTTTTCTTTGGGCCTCGATTTTTCTTGCTGTATCAAACCTTTAACGTTCAATTCGATTCATGCGCTACTGGCTAATGAAGTCCGAACCGGACGAAGCAAGCATCGACCATCTTGCCCAGGCACCGCACCATACGTTGCCGTGGACTGGCGTGCGCAACTATCAGGCGCGCAACTTCATGCGCGACACGATGCAGGTCGGCGACGGTGTGCTGTTCTATCACTCGAGTTGTCCGGAGCCAGGCATTGCGGGGCTCGCGGAGGTATCGTCCACCGCGTATCCGGACCCCACTCAATTCGATAAGAAGAGCCCCTACTACGACCCGAAGTCGTCGCAGGAAACGCCGCGCTGGCTACTCGTCGATGTGGTGTTCAAGAAGAAGATCCCGTTGATTCCGCTTGCCGCGCTGCGCGAGCATGAGGAATTGAAGGACATGCGTGTGCTCGTCAAAGGCAACCGCCTGTCGATCACGCCGGTGACCGAAGCTGAATGGCGCTTCATCACCAAACGTCTTGTTTAACGTTGCATACGCACATGTGATCCGTTGCGGCTTGTTTCACGCGCAAGTCTGTGCGCGGATGAAAGCAAACGTTGAGCAAACGTCAAATTAGGGAACCAAGCTCAGGTTACAAGCGCCTAACGGACTCGCAAACGTTGTGCCATCGCATGGAGTTCGCTCCAATCGTGCACAACCTGTTCAAGCAAGGAGTCCAAAAATGACGAAAAACACCGCACGTGCACTCGCTCTCGCTCTCGTATGCGCCGCCCCTGCCGCGTTCGCACTGACGCCGGCCATGGCCCGCGCGCAAGGCGTGACGCAGTATCAGCCCGCCGGCGTGCTGTCGCTGAATGCACAGGCAAGCGCTGAGGTGCCGCAAGACGTCGTCGATATCACGCTGTTCTACGAGCAGGAAGCGAGCGATCCGTCCGCGCTCACCTCCACGCTGAACCAACGCGCCGACGCAGCGCTGCAAAAAGCCAAGGGCGTGAACGGCGTAACAGCTCGCACCGGCTCCTTCTCTATCTACCCGTCCACCGATCGTGACGGCCGCATTTCCGCATGGCGCGGCCGTACTGAAGTTGTGCTCGAGTCGCACGACTTCGCCGCGGCGTCGAAACTCGCAGGCCAGATGGCATCGATCATGCAGGTCGGCAACGTGCAGTTCTCGCTGTCGCCTGAAGCGCAGCGTGCAGCGGAGCAGAAGCTCACCGGTGAAGCCATCAAGTCGTTCCGCGAGCAAGCCGCTTCTTCGGCGCAGGCGTTCGGCTACAACGGCTATTCGATTCGTGAAGTCAACGTCGGCCACAACGGCGTCATGCCCCGTCCGATGATGATGATGAGCGCACGTGCAATGGGTGCCGATGCTAAGGCATCCGCGCCGGTGCCGATCGAAGGCGGCACGTCGACGGTAACAGTCAATGTGTCGGGCTCGGTGCAGATGAAGTAGCGCGTTTTACGCCAGAAGTACCGCTGCAATGAAAAAAAGCCACGGCATGCCGTGGCTTTTTTCCATTGGCTACTCAGCTCACTACGATAAAACGTAGCGCTCAATTCGCACCGACCGTCTGCGCCGGTTCACGCCGCGCACGGCGATAGGACCACACCAGTATCCCGATGCCCACGAGGATCATTGGCAGCGAGAGCCATTGGCCCATTGAGAGACCCATTGCCAGAAGCCCAAGGAAGTCATCCGGCTCACGCGCGAATTCCACCGTGAAACGCGCAAGGCCGTAGCCGATCAGGAACACCGCGGAAATCGCGCCCATCGGTTTCGGTTTGCGTGAGAAGAAGAACAGCACGAAGAACAGCGCCACGCCTTCCAGCGCGATCTCATACAACTCCGACGGATGACGCGGCAGCATGTGATATTGCGCGAACACGTCGTTCAGATGCCATTGCGCGGCCAGTTGCGGATGCGCGGTGAGCCACGCGGCATCATCGGGCGCGGCGCCTGGAAACAGCATCGCCCAGGGCGCTGACGGATCGGTCACGCGGCCCCACAACTCACCGTTGATAAAGTTGCCGAGGCGCCCTGCCGCGAGCCCGGTCGGCACCATTGGCGCGACGAAATCGGTGACCTGCAACCACGAGCGCTTGCGCTGATAGGCGAACAGCACCATCGCCAGCGTCACGCCGAGGAAGCCACCGTGAAACGACATGCCGCCTTCCCACACCTTGAAGATGTCGAGCGGATGCGCGAAGTAAAAGCTCGCCTTATAGAACAGCACGTAGCCGAGCCGGCCGCCGAGAATCGTACCGAGCACGCCGTAAAACAGCATGTCGTCGATATCCTTAGCGGTCCAGCCTTGCGCGGCGACGTACGGCAAACGCAGCCGCAAGCGGCCGACGACGATCGCCGCGATGAACGCAACGAGGTACATCAGTCCATACCAGCGCACAGCAAGCGGCCCCAGATGAATGGCAACGGGGTCGAAATTCGGGTGAATGAGCATCGTGTTGTTATGGGCAGTTCAGGTTCAGAAGCGGATTTCTAGTCGAGTTTCAAGTAGCAGCCGGCGGTGGGCGCATCATGCGGCGCATGCGTTGGACGGTTTCGCTTGCAATGCGTTCGCGGCAGCGGCTCACCTAAGCTCGCCTAAACACGAGGCGCCGCGAACTGCGCCTCCATGGTGGCCGCGTGCGCTCGGACGATCTCGATGAAGCCGGCCAACACCGGACTCACCTCCGCCGTGCGCCAGACCAGCCCCGTCTCGATCGCCGGCACCGATTCGGAGAGCGGCCGGTACACGACACCCGTGCGGCGCAGATTACGCAACGATTGCGGCACCAGTGCGACGCCCATCCCGGCCGACACAAGGCTCACGATCGTCTGCATCTGGATCGCCTCCTGGCCGACCCGGGGTGCCAGGCCCGCCACGCCGTAGCAATCCATAATGATGTCATAAAAGCCTGGCGCCAGACGTCTTGGGAAGATCACGAGCGGCTCGTCGGCGACGTCACGCAGGCTGATGGGCGTTTCCAGCCACTCCGCGTGCGAGTCAGCCTTGGAGCCGGCGGCGCGGCCCACGCGCTGCGCCATATCCGTCGACATCGCGATCACCAGCGGCTCGCGAGCGATCGGCAGCCACGAGAGCTGGGTGGCATGGCGCGACGGCAGCGGCGCGATCACGAGGCCTGCGTCGATGCGCCCGGCCACCAGTTCGTCGATCTGCACGTCGCTGGTGGCTTCGGTCAGTTCGAGGCGCACCCGTGGATGGCGCGCGCCGAAATCGCGCAGCAGCAACGGCAGCAGGCCGTAATCGGCCGTCGAGACGAAGGCCAGCGACAGCGCCCCGGCCTCGCCTCGTGCGAGGCTCTGCGCCAGCGGCCGCAGCCCCTCGGCGCTCGCCAGCAGGCGCTGCACTTCGGGCAACAGGTCAGCGCCCACCGGAGTCAGCTCCACCGAGCGCTTGGTGCGCGCGAACAACTCGACGCCGAGTGTTTCCTCCAGCGCCCGAATCGCCTGCGACAACGGCGGCTGCGTCATGGAAAGACGCACGGCCGCCCGCCCGAAGTGCTTTTCTTCAGCGACTGTCACGAAATAGCGCAACTGGCGCAGGTCAGGAATCGTAGGCAACATGATTAATACATTTTACGACCTAATCGAGCCTGAATAATATATTGGACACGCGCATCGCAAAACTGCACCCTTGCGCAACGCGTCGGAACTAAACTGAACTGACCTGAACCGCCGTATCGGCCGACGCCGCCGGCAACGCATTGGCAGCGTCAGCGCAGCCTCTGCGGCAGCACCTGAGCCCCGCACACGCAGCACTGATCAAAACAAAACAGATTGGAGTCCCCCATGGCATACAACCGTCGTTCGAAGAACATCACGCAAGGCGTGGCGCGCTCACCGAACCGCTCGATGTACTACGCGCTTGGCTATCAGAAAGAAGATTTCGACAAGCCGATGATCGGCATCGCCAACGGCCACTCGACCATCACGCCGTGTAACGCCGGCCTGCAGCGTCTGGCCGACGCGGCCGTCGCCGCGGTCAAGGGCGCCGACGCGAATCCGCAGATCTTCGGTACGCCGACGATCTCGGACGGCATGTCGATGGGCACCGAAGGCATGAAGTACTCGCTGGTGTCGCGCGAAGTCATCTCCGACTGTATCGAGACGTGCGTGCAGGGCCAGTGGATGGACGGCGTGGTCGTGATCGGCGGCTGCGACAAGAACATGCCGGGTGGCATGATCGGCATGTTGCGGGCCAACGTGCCGAGCATCTACGTGTACGGCGGCACGATCCGTCCGGGTAACTGGAAGGGCACCGACCTGACCATCGTGTCGTCGTTCGAAGCAGTGGGCGAATTCACGGCAGGCCGAATGTCGCAGGAAGATTTTGAAGGGGTCGAAAAGAACGCGTGCCCGTCCACGGGTTCGTGCGGCGGCATGTACACCGCCAACACGATGAGCTCGTCGTTCGAAGCGATGGGCATGTCGCTGCTGTATTCGTCGACAATGGCCAATCCGGACCAGGAAAAGGTCGACTCGGCGGCCGAATCGGCACGGGTGCTGGTCGAAGCGGTCAAGAAGGATCTGAAGCCGCGCGACATCGTCACGAAGAAGTCGATCGAAAACGCCGTTGCCGTCATCATGGCCACGGGCGGCTCGACCAACGCCGTGCTGCACTTCCTCGCCATCGCTCATGCGGCTGAAGTGGAATGGACCATCGAAGACTTCGAGCGCATGCGCAAGAAGGTGCCGGTGATCTGCAACCTGAAGCCGTCGGGCCAGTTCGTGGCGACCGACCTGCACAAGGCCGGCGGCATTCCGCAAGTCATGAAGATCCTGCTCGACGCAGGCCTGTTGCACGGCGATTGCATCACGATCACCGGCAAGACGATCGCCGAAGAACTGAAGGACGTGCCGAGCAAGCCGCGCGCCGATCAGCAGGTGATTTTCCCGATCGAGCAAGCGCTGTACAAGGAAGGCCATCTGGCGATCCTGAAGGGCAACCTGGCCGTCGACGGCGCGGTCGCCAAGATCACCGGCCTGAAGAACCCGGTCATCACCGGCCCGGCCCGCGTGTTCGACGACGAGCAAAGCGCGCTGGAAGCCATTCTGGCCGACAAGATCGTCGCCGGCGACGTGGTCGTGCTGCGCTACCTCGGCCCGAAGGGCGGCCCCGGCATGCCGGAAATGCTCGCGCCTACGTCAGCGATCATCGGCAAGGGACTCGGCGAAAGCGTCGGCCTGATCACCGACGGCCGCTTCTCGGGCGGCACGTGGGGCATGGTGGTCGGTCACGTCGCGCCGGAAGCGTTCGTGGGCGGCACGATCGCGTTTGTGCAGGAAGGCGACTCGATCACGATCGACGCGCACAAGCTGCTCCTGCAACTGAACATCGACGACGCCGAACTGGAACGCCGCCGCGCTGCATGGCAGCAACCGAAGCCGCGTTACACGCGTGGCGTGCTGGCGAAGTACTCCGCGTTGGCGCTGCCGGCCAACAAGGGCGCGGTGACGGGCTAAGCGGGCATTAAGCACACGCTGCGCTGATCCGCCTCGGCTCCCCGGGGCGGACCCGTAGCACCGTTCAAGACCACATCAGCTGCGTCAGTTACGAAAAAGCGCAAAGGGGCGCACGGGAAACCGTGCGCCCCTTTCCTTTTATAATGCATGCACCACGGGTCGGGCACCTGCACCGACGGAGACCAGAATGAAATCAATGTCGTATGCAGCGCTCGCGGCGGCCAGCGTGCTGAGCGCTATGTTAGGCGCCGGCAGTCTGGCGGCGCACGCGGAAGTGCCCGCCGCCCTCGCGCTTGCCCAGCAGCAGAACTGCATGAGCTGCCACTCGGTGACACGTCCATTCATGGGACCGGCGCTGCATGACGTCGCCTCGAAATATGCCGGCCGCGAAGATGCCGCCACCTATCTGAAGCACAAGATTCTGGATGGCAGCACGGGCGTGTGGGGCGCGGTGCCGATGCCCGCGAATACGCAACTCACGCCCGATCAGGCGGCTACGCTGGCGAGCTGGGTGATGACGCTCAAATAACGGCGCTTAAACGAAAACTCAAATGAACCCCGCTTGATGAAAGCGGTGAGCGCGCCCGGATAACGGCACGCCCCCAGCCACGATCAAGCGCTGCCCGAGCGCCGCGCGATCTCCTGATCGACCGCTTCCCTGACCCAGCCGGTCAATTCCGTCTCCAGCGCCAGCGCCACTTCGCGCGTGATTTGGTTGACGAGCCAGGATGTGTGATCCTGCAACGCATCGCGGCAACGTGCCTCGATAATGCCGCGCCCCTCGCCCGTCAGAAAACCCGCGAACCGTCCACGCAGACGTTCGGCGATGACATCGGCATCGAGATTCGGTTGCGGCTGCGCTTCGTGAGCGATATCCGGCGGCACGATCGTACCCGCCTCGATCGGCGCATGCGGTTCAGCCCGGTCGAAGACGCCCGCAGACGCAAAGGCCGGCTCATGTCCGTGTCGGTGATCGGCAGCATGGTGTGCTCTCGAACGCTTTTTCGGGTGGGCGTGCTCGGCCGGATGCGCTTGCTCCGACACATGCGCGGGCTCCGGCACGAGCGTCGGCTCCTTCGGCGCCTGCAGGGTTTCTGGCGCAAGCACCGGCTCAGGCTCGTGCCTGGGTTCCGGCGTAAGGACCGGCTCTTGCGCAGTCGCGGGATCGGCCGCCGGCTGGGTAGCCGGCGCCGCTGCGCCACCCTCCGCCTGGCGCGCCTGGGCAGGATGGCCCGGCACGAGAATCTCGTTCAGAACCGGGATCGAACTATCGTTAGGATCGGACACGCGCGCTCTCCGTGTTTGAGTCCAAGCTGAGGCAGGCCGCGCGCGCGTCGAATCCATCCGACAAAACACCACGCGACGCGGGCCAAATAGGACTTGGCTCGGTGCCTAGCTGCCTTGCTTGTAGTTGTTCAAAGCATAGCCGCGATCGCGATAGAAACGATAGCGTTCGCGGCCCGCCGCGAGTTCGTCGTGTGCGTTACCGACCACTTCCAGCAATCTCTCGAAACGGGCGAATTGCGCCGGCACCGTGGCGCCGAGATTGAGCAGCACCTGATGATGTGGCACATCATCGAGGTTCGACGCCAGCACGATTGGTGTTTGCGCGGCGAGCGGCGTGCCCGCCATGCAGTGCGGCACGAAATCGAGGGGCGAGAAGGTCCACAACTGCTCGTCGAAAGCCCGCAGGCGCTCGGGCTCGGCCAGCACGATGGTCGGCTGGCCCGCCTGATACGCCTTGCGGATCAGGCGGCACGCATACAGCAGCGAATCGCCGACGTTCGAGTGAAAATCGATTCTCGTCATCGGCAGCTCCGCTTTGCGTCTACAGCGACGCCTGTAACCTTACTGCAATGCGTCATTGTGCAGCGCGACCGTCCGCGGCCCGACCGTCAGCGGCCCGGTCGATCAGGAACTGCGCGAGCAAGGGCACCGGGCGGCCGGTGGCGCCCTTCGCCGCGCCGCTCTTCCACGCGGTGCCGGCGATGTCCAGATGGGCCCACGGATACGCTTCAGCGAAGCGCGACAGGAAGCACGCCGCCGTCACGCTGCCCGCCGGACGGCCGCCGATGTTGGCCAGGTCCGCGAAATTCGACTTGAGCTGATCCTGATACTCGTCGTCGAGCGGCATGCGCCATGCCGGATCGGAGGCTTCACGCGAGGCATCGAGCAGTTCGCCCGCCAGCGCGTCGTCTTTCGAGAACAGACCGCTGTTGTGATGACCCAGCGCGATGATGCAAGCGCCCGTCAGCGTGGCGATGTCGATCACCGCCGCCGGCTTGAAACGCTCGGCATAGGTCAGCGCGTCGCACAGGATGAGCCGGCCTTCGGCGTCCGTGTTCAGCACTTCGATCGTGAGGCCCTTCATACTGGTGACGATGTCGCCCGGCTTGGTGGCGGTGGCCGACGGCATGTTCTCGACAGCCGGGATAATGCCGACCACGTTGATTTTCAGGCCCATTTCGGCGACGGCGCGCAACGTGCCCAGCACCGAACCGGCGCCGCACATGTCGTACTTCATCTCGTCCATGCCTTCGCCCGGCTTCAGCGAAATACCGCCGGTATCGAACGTGACGCCCTTGCCGACCAGCACCACCGGCGCGGCTTTCGCGGCGCCGCCGTGGTACTGCAGCACGATGAGCTGAGCCGGTTCGACCGAGCCGGCCGTGACCGACAGGAACGAGCCCATCTTCAGCGCTTCGCACTGCTTTTCGCCGAGCACTTCGACTTTCAGCTTCCAGTCTTTGGCGAGCTTCTTCGCGGTGTTGGCAAGATAGGTCGGCGTGCAGACGTTGCTCGGCAGGTTGCCGAGGTCGCGCGTCAGATCCATGCCGTTGGCAAGCGCGGCGCCCTGCTTGGCTGCGAGCTTGGCGGCCTTTTCATCGCCGGTGTTGACGCTGAACACGATGCGCTTCAAGGCGCGCGGCGCGTTGTCCGGCTTGCTCTTCATCTGCGTGAAGCGGTAGCTCAACTCGCGCAGCGCGAGGATCGCGGCGCGCACGCCCCAATCGGCCGAGCGCTCGAGGATCGGCAGTTGGGCGAGCGTGAAGGTGACCTGGACGATCTTGGTGCCGAGCAGTGCGCGCCAGGCGGCCCGCACGGCTTCGCCGTAGGCTTTCTGACTGAAAGCATCCTGCTTGCCGAGGCCGACCAGCAATACGCGCGAAGCGCCGATGCCTGAGACTTCGTGCAGGAACAGCGTGGTGCCGGCCTTGCCGTCCATGTCGCCGGCCTTGATGACGCGGGTCAGGAGGCCCTTGGTGGCCACGTCGATCTCCAGCGCAGCGCCCGAGAGCGTTTGCGACTCGAACACGCCGATTACGATGCAATCGGATTTCCCGGTCAGGAAACCGTTTGACGAGCCTTTGGTCCAATCACAGGCTTTTATGCTAAAGTCCATCGCGCTTGTCCTCGGATAAAATCTGGGCTTAGGATGAAAGCCGCAATTATCCGCTATTTTTCCCGCGGCGGCTGCACCGGAGGCGTGACGGGAACCAATCCGTGCGTCACTGAGAGCGCCCCACCTCATCATCAATAATGATCTTCGAACGCTCCCTCCAGCGCGAACTCGCGTATACGGCTGGTGCCGTGTTCATGGTTCTCCTCACGCTCGTGCTGACGACGATGATGATCCGCATCGTCGGCCTCGCGGCCTCGGGCGAGATCGACCCGCGCGACGTGCTGGTCCTGATCGGCCTGACTGTGATCGGCTACCTGGCGATCATGCTCGTCGCGACCCTGTTCGTGTCGATCCTGTTCGTCCTGACACGTTGGTACAAAGACTCCGAGATGGTTGTGTGGCTGTCCTCCGGTGTCAGCCTGACGCAATTCATCAAGCCGATCGCCATTTTTTCCACGCCGATCATCATTCTCATCATGTTCTTCGTGTTCGTCGGCTGGCCGTGGTCGAACCAGCAGAACAAGCTGCTGCGCGCGCGTTTCCAGCAGCGCGACGAAGTCTCGCTGCTCGCGCCGGGTCAATTCCGCGAGTCGGCCACCAACCACCGCGTGTTCTTCATCGAGAAGATGTCGCCCGACCAGGCGCGTGTCGAGAACGTGTTCGTGACCAGTACGGAGAACGGCAAGGTCAACGTGGTCGTGTCGAAAACCGGCCACACCGAAACTCATAAGAACGGCGACCGCTTTGTCGTGCTGGAAAACGGCCGCCGCTATGACGGCGAACCGGGCCACCCCGATTTCCGCATCATGGAATTCGAACGCTACGGCCTGAAGATCCAGAGCCAGCCGGTCGTCAATACGCCAACTACCACCAGCTTGCCCACGCTCACGCTCCTGCGTAACCCCACCGACGACAATCTCGCCGAATTCGCCTGGCGCGCGGGGCTGCCGCTGATCGCGATCAACCTGATGCTGCTGGCGATTCCGCTTGCGCACCAGAACCCGCGGCGCAGCCGCACGATCAATCTGGTGATGGCCGTCCTGATCTATCTGACGTATTCCAATCTGTTGAACGTCGTGCAGGCATGGATCGAGCAAGGTCGGATGTCGTTCGCGGTTGGACTGGTGGGCCTGCACGTTATTGTGGCGGTGATCGTCGCGTTCATCTTCTGGCTGCGCGTGCGCAACCGGCCGCTATTTACGCGGGCGATGTTCAGCCGTTCGCAGGGGGCCTGACCGATGCGCATCTATGAAAGGTACTTCGCGCGTCAGATCTATCTCACGTTCATCTTTATTCTGTTCGCGTTTTCGGGTCTGTTCTTCTTCTTCGACCTGATCAACGAACTGAATTCCGTCGGCCACGGCAACTACAAGTTCCAGTACGCGGTGCTGCGCGTCGCGCTGCAAACGCCGTCGCGCTTCTACGAAATCATCCCGGTTGCGGCGTTGATCAGCGCGATCTACGTGTTCGCGCAGATGGCAGCGAATTCCGAGTACACGATTTTTCGCGTGTCCGGCCTCGCCACCAATCAGGCGCTGCGCTCGCTCATGAAAATCGGCATTCCGCTCGTGTTCCTGACTTACCTGATCGGCGAAGTGGTCGGTCCGTACACGGATCAGTTGTCGGAACGCGTGCGGCTCGAGGCATTGGGGTCGTCGGTATCGAGCAACTTCGAGTCGGGTGTGTGGGTGAAGGACACGCTGACGGCGCGCGCGGACGGCGAGCAGGTGACGCGCTTCGTCAACGTCGGCGAATTGAAGCCGGACGCGACGATCAGCAACGTGCGAATTTACGAATTCGATTCGAAGTTCCGTCTCTCGAACGTGCGGATTGCGAAGAGTGGCACATATCAGCCGCCGGGTCATTGGCAACTGACTGGCGTGACGGACACACAATTGATCGACGTCCCCCCACCTCCGGGCACGCCGGCCGATGCGTTGAATCCGGTGTACCGTGCAAAGCAGGTGGAGTTGCCGGAGTATTCGCTGCGCTCGGAACTGACGCCACAGATCTTGTCGGTGCTGCTGGTGTCGCCGGACCGGATGTCGATGTTCAATCTGTTCCGCTACATCCAGCATTTGACCGAGAATCATCAGGACACGCAGCGGTATGACATTGCGCTGTGGCGCAAGCTGCTGTATCCGTTTGCGGTGTTCGTGATGCTGGTGTTGTCGTTGCCGTTTGCGTATCTGCATACGCGTGCCGGTGTGGTTGGCGTGAAGGTTTTCGGCGGGATTATGCTGGGGATGAGCTTCCAGTTGTTCAATACGCTGTTCTCGCATATCGGCACGTTGAACACGTGGCCTGCGCCGTTGACTGCGGCTACGCCTGGGCTTGTTTATCTCGTGCTCGGGCTGGTTGGGTTGAAATGGGTTGATCGCCATTAGGGGCCTTTGTCATGGCTACGCATGGACTTGTTTTGTTTGCGCATGGCGCGCGGGATGTGCGGTGGCGGGAGCCGTTTGAGAGGCTCGCTGAGAAGGTTCGCGCTGCGCGCGGCTCTGATGCTGAGGCTGGGCCGGTTTTGTTGGCTTTTCTTGAGTTGATGGAGCCGGATTTGCCTACCGCTGTGGGGTCTCTTGTCTCCGACGGGTGTTCTGTTGTGACTGTTGTGCCTGTGTTTTTTGGGCAAGGTGGGCATGTTCGCAGGGATCTGCCGGAGGTGATCGAGCGGTGTCGGGGGTTGTATCCTGCTGTCGAGATTAAGTGCGCTACGGCGGTTGGCGAGGATGAGGGTGTGTTGGACGCTGTTGCTGGGTATTGCCTTCGGCAGGGTTGATTTTGTTTGCCTGCTCGGTGCTTTTGTCTGTTTGCCTGGGGCGTTGGCCTTTCCTTGATTTGCTAGTGGTCTATTAGCGTTGCCCCTGTGCGGGGCGGCACCTACTTTTCTTTGCCGGCTGCAAAGAAAAGTAGGCAAAAGAAAGCAGCTCAAACCGCTACTGCTAAGTGGGCACCGTGGTCTGCTGCGGATAGTGGTGCATCTGGAATCCGTGTTCTCGCACATTCCGCGTTAGTGACAAAGGACTCATCAGCTCCCACTCCGCACTGCGTGCGTCGCGGACGGGTCTGCATGGGAAACCGCCGGCTTCGGTTGAGGTCCGTGGGGGCCGTCGGCTTCGCCTCGGCGACACGCCTCTGTACTCCCCAAGAACCCCCACCTCAATGATATGTCGGTGTGCTGAATCACCGTCCCGGCCGCGGGTACGGTTGCGGTTGTCGTTCCAATCGCGATGATGATGGCGAGACAGATGCGATGACGTGCCACAACCTGTTGGCGTGGCATGGGTGTCCAGTTACAACATAAAAAGGCGCTAGCGCCTTTTTATGTTTGTGGCCTAGTACCGCGGGTTTTTGTCAGTGTGCTGTTGCAATAGGGCGCGTGATCGTTTTAAAGCGTCCCTGCCTGTTGCGCATGGTTCCCATTGCGCGCATGCCTCTGCAGTTCTCCGGCGCCCTCTGCGTGGCCTTCGCCAGAAGGTTCGCTGCGCGACGCGCGGTAATGCAGCTTTGGGGTACTCCCTTCGCATCAAGCGCGATGATCTGGTACAACTCGCGATCAATCTCGACTTCTCGCCGATAATCCTCGCCAGTGTCGATCAGTACTTCCAGCAATTTTCGCTGACGATGCCTCTCTTCCCGCGTCACCGCCGGACTCCTGAATATCGAGGCCGCAAGCGTGACCAACTTGTCCAGTTGGCTTAGTTGCCTGTCAACAAGTCCGAAAGCAGACAGGGCAAGTTTTTCGTACTGAAGTGCGTCAACGGGTGGGCGCGATGTGGTTCGTGAATTCTTGGCGGATTTACTCATGGCGCGATCTCCCTGAACTTACCTGGGTCGCCCAACACACAATTTGCGCTGTGGTGAGCGGGCTCAGTGATACGGTTGGCAGACTGGCACCACAGCAAACCAGCAGACCCGAAGATCTCCCTATCACGGCCCGCCCATAGCAAGAAGACGCGCTGAAACAGACGCACGACCTGCCGGGGCAGGAGTACGTGCGTGGTGTGCAGGCTGCCAAGCCTGGCCATCGCTGACTCGACGGCGAATTGAGTTTAAAACGTATCGTTTCGCGAGTGATCGCCTGCCTGGGCTAAAGAGCGCGCGAAGCCACCATTTCCGAAATTTCCCAAGCGCGCCCTCGAACACAGGACTACAGCACCGAAGAAACTTCAGCAAAGAAACGGAGTATTGATAGATAACCGACCGCGACGGGGCAAACGCTTCCGGCGAGCACGAAGTGTGAGACGGGAAGTATGACGCCCTTGTCACTGACGTCGAATGCGGGAGAACACAGATTCCAGATGCACCACTACCCGTAGCAGGCTACGGTGCCCACTTAGCATTAGCGGTTTGAGCCGCTTTCTTTGCTTATCTTTCT
>NZ_JALOCP010000037.1:0-77451 GCF_030511745.1 Paraburkholderia sp. SECH4 | reverse complement strand
CGTATACAAGCCCTTTCGGGCTTAAGTTGAGAGCATTGCCCCGCACAGGGGCAACACTAATAGACCACTACCAATTCAAGGAAAGGCCAACACCCTAAGAACACTGACAATAAGCGCCGAGCAGGCAAAAACCTCAAGCGCCAGCGCCCCCGACAACTCGTGATTCATCCGCAACCTCCCCCTCATCCCGCGCATCATTCCCATACTCAACAAGCCGGTTATAAAGCGTCTTCAAACTAATCCCAAGAATCTCAGCAGCCCGCGTCTTGACGCCACCGCATTGCTCAAGCGTAGCCAGAATCAACTGCCGATCCGCCTCAGCAAGCGAAGTCCCAAACGGAATCGTAATCGCCGTACCAGCCGCAGGCTTCGACAAGGTAATCTGCAACGGCACGGTAGCCGTACTATCCGAATCAGTCCCCGACATAATGTGCGCCCGCTGCACATAGTTCTTCAGCTCGCGCACATTGCCCGGCCACGGGTACGACATCAACATATCCTTCACTGCAGCCGGAAAATGCTTCTTCGTGCTATGCCGCTCGTTGAGTTCATCAAGAAACGCCTGCGCGAGCAAATCAACATCCTTACCCCGATCGCGCAGCGGCGGCAGACTGATCGGAAACACGTTCAGACGGTGGTACAAATCGAGCCGCAACTTGCCTTCCAGCACCGCCTGCTCAGGATCCCGATTAGTCGCCGCAATCAACCGCACATCCGTTTCGATTTCCTTGGTCGTACCAACCCGCATGAACATGCCGGTTTCCAGCACGCGCAGCAGCTTCACCTGCAACTCGATCGGCATTTCGGTGATTTCGTCGAGGAACAGCGTGCCGCCGTTCGCACGTTCGAAATAGCCTTTGTGCTGGCGATCCGCACCGGTGAACGAACCGCGCTCGTGCCCGAACATTTCCGATTCGATCAGGTTCGGCGAGATCGCACCGCAGTTCACTGCGAGGAACGCATGCTTACGGCGCAAGCTGAGCTGGTGCAGCGTCTGGGCGGCGACTTCCTTGCCGGTGCCTGACTCGCCCATCAGCATGACGGAGGCCGCCGTCGGCGCAACGCGGCCGATCTGGTCGTAAACCTCCTGCATAGCCGGCGAATTGCCGAGCATCAAACCGAAGCGGCCCATGCGGCGCAACTCGCCGCGCAACGTGCCGATTTCCGCCTTCAGGTCGCCGGCGCGCGGCAAGCGCGAAAGGATCGCCTTCACGCGCTGCATGTTGATCGGCTTCACCAGGTAGTCGGTGGCGCCCATCTTCAACGCGTTGACCGCCGACTCCACCGTGGCGTGGCCGGTAATCACGATCACCTCCACACCGGAGCGCGGATCGAGATCTTCAAACAGATCGACTCCACTGCCGTCGGGCAGCTTCAGGTCGGTAAAGACGACGTCCGGCATCTGCCGGACCAGTTGAATGCGCGCTTCGCGCAAATCGCCCGCAGTAGCGGTAGTCAAACCGTCTTCCCCGATGATGGCGGAAAGCGCCTCGCGGGTACCGGCATCGTCATCGACAATCAGTACGTGTGGCATCGCGTCTCGAAAGCCCGAAAGCGTGAATGGGGGAACATGCTAAACCGCATAGTGGGAAGCCGTTCAGCAGCTTGCCTGTGCGCCGCGTGCGCGTTCTGATGTGAGCACACGCTAACGTTCCGCGACAGTGCCGAACCCCTGACTTGATTCAATATCGCAACAATCAGCGAGGAAACCACCCGTCATTGCGCGGCATTGTTGTCTATTTATCTATTATACGGCTTTATCGAGACAAATTTGAAACGCGTGCCAGGTGCCGCTTGTCGAAGCGGCACGCCGGCGCAGCGGCGCACGCAAGGTCAACATCGTGGCCCTCAGCCACGCGGAAACGGCCATGCGTCGCCCTGGCGGTTCGGATGTGCCGAACCATTTGCGCCATGCGCGGTGTCAGGCGTAGACGGACCAGTCCTCGCCGCGCTCACGCTGCCGGACGGCGCAGCCGACGTCGCCACCGTGCCGCCCTCGCCTTCCCAGCGGCTCAGTTCACGCGCCGCCTGAGCCTGCGCGGCACGGTTCCGCTGCATATGTCGCACAGCCAGAAACCCACCGAGGGCCACCAGCGCGCCGAAGATGCCAATTTTAGGTCGTGCCATCGTGAACTCTCCTTGCTATCGTCAAGCGGATCGGCGTCGCGCACTGCGCGTTAGTGAGCGCCGAGAGCGCCAAGCCGGAAGCCGGCCGCCCGCGGCATACCGATCGAGCGCCACGGTTGCGCCACACGTAGCGCTTCGCGTCCTGTTTCCGGCACGAGCGGCCCATTGAAGAACCGCGTCCGCCGCTGACGCGCTTTGAGCAGAGCCGCCCAAAAACACACGTATGTCGAGTCCACGGCGCAAACGTCGTGCCCGGTAAATTCACCACTCTCATTCTATGCCGGTACGGGCTCAGGCACTTCTGACCGGGCGTGCACCGGCCTATTTCGCCGACCGTCACATGGATTGCCGGAAGCGGCGTCAAAGTGGTTAAATCAAATTTCTGTGAGATAGTGGCCGCACGGGTCCGTCTTGCCCCAAGGCCTGCGCGCCGCAACACCGCTCCCCCATTTGCACAGGACTCCCCGTTTATGGCGTCAATCTCGCTGGACTCGCCCACCGTCTCCGCCGGCGGCAATGCTTCGGCACAGGCGAAGCAGCGCGTCGCGGACGGCATCGCGGGACTGAAATCGTACGGGCTGCTATATGGCTCGTCGCCGGTGATGCTCGATCTGTACGAACAGATCGAACGCGTCGCCAGCACCGACGCGACCGCGCTGATCATCGGCGAATCCGGCACGGGCAAGGAACTGATCGCCCGCACGATTCACGATCAAAGCAGCCGCAAGGACGCACCGTTCGTCGCCGTGAACTGCGGTGCGATTCCGGACGAACTCATCGAAGCCGAATTGTTCGGCCACGAAAAAGGCAGCTTCACCGGCGCGGTCCAGGCCCGCGTCGGCTACTTCGAACATGCGAACGGCGGCACGCTGTTTCTCGACGAAATCACTGAAATGGCGCCGGTGCGCCAGGTCAAGCTCTTGCGCGCGCTCGAGACCGGCACGTTTTTTCGGGTCGGCGGCAACGAATTGATTAGTGGTGACGTACGCGTGATCGCAGCGACGAATCGCGACCCCGCGGTAGCGGTGAAGGAAAACGGTCTGCGTGAAGACCTGATGTACCGGCTCGCGGTTTTCCCGTTGCGCGCGCCGCCCTTGCGCGAGCGTGAAAACGATCGCGAACTGCTCGCGCAACACTTCCTCGCCTTGCTGAATCGGCAGGAAAGCACGAGCAAGAGTTTTAGCAAACGGTCGATCGAAACACTGCGAACCTGGTCGTGGCCGGGCAACGTGCGCGAGTTGAAGAACGCGGTGTATCGCGCGTTCATTCTCGCGGAGAAGACGGTCGAGCTGCCGCATCCGCATCTCGCATCGCGCGTGAAAAAGCCCGTGACGCAGGGCGATGCAATGAGCGTGTGGATCGGCACGCCGCTCGCCGATGCGCAAAAGCAGATCATTCTCGGCACGCTCAAGTATTGCGGCGGCGACAAACGGCGGGCTGCCAAAGCACTCGGCGTGAGTCTGAAAACGCTCTACAACCGCCTGAGCGCATACGGCGGTGACGAAGGCTCGGACGAAGAAACCGAGCAATAAGCCGTGCCAGGCGCTCACGCGGTTCGTTCGCGTGAGCAGGTGTTTTCTGTGTGCTCGCCGTCTGCTTTTTGCGCGCTCCCTGTGCGCGTGCTGTGCAGGCCTCTCTCTGCTGCAACGGCACTTTTTGCGCACCTGTCATCTCATAATTAATCCCTTCGCACCACCAATCAAATCAGCTTCTTCCCAGCAGAAACCGATTTGACTCGCACCATCTTTTGCAATTGCTTGCACTTTCCCACTGCCAATTACAAATGGCATCCTGCAAAATGCGGCAGCGCACGGCGCAACGATAAGGAAGACGTGCCTTTCGCTCACGCACCGTCGACACACGCGAAACACATGTGTGAACGGTGCGTGTGCGAAAGGCACTTGCAGGAGCAGAGACAGGGAAATGCAAAAAAGTATGGTGTGGGTCGAATGGGCAAAGCGAACAGCCAACGCGTCCAAAGCGGCAACATGTGGACGTCCGAATACAACGGCGCTCGTCGCATTAGCCGTGGCGATCACGTCGGCGTTGAGCGGCTGTAGTTCGCTCTACTCGGAAGGCGCCACCGCCGGCGCCGGTATCGCGGGCGCAGCGCTCGCGGCCAAGGTCACCAGCAATGCGGCAGTCGCTACCGGCATCGGTCTCGGCGCGCTGGCCGCGGCCCGCGCCGGCGTGCAGTACTCGGAACGCGTGGTCCACAAGAATACGCAGGACGGCATCGCCAAAATCGCCGGGCCGCTCGACGTCGGCGCAATCGCACCGTGGAGCGTGACTCACTCGGTGCCGATCGAAGACGACGAACACGGCCGCGTCACCGTCAGCCGCACGATCAGCGCCGGCGCACTCGACTGCAAGGAAATCGTCTTCTCGGTCGATCAGACCGCCACCAAGAATGTGCCGGCGAGCAGCGCGTTCTACGTCGCGTCGATCTGCCGCGACGGCGACAACTGGAAATGGGCGTCGGCCGAACCCGCTACCGAACGCTGGGGCGCGCTGCAATGAAGGCGCTGATGCTTCCACGTCCCTGGAATGAACACGCACTGTCTGAGCCAGCGCTCGTCGATGGCGCGTGTACCGCGCTGGTTCCACGCACGCCTGCGGCGGCGCTCTCCGGCAACCGGCTGCGGCTCGTGCTGGCCGGTGCGATCTGCGTCGGCGCCAGTCTGCTGACGAGCGGCTGCTCGTCCGTCGGTGCGGCGAGCGGTGCCGCAGCCGGTATCGCGTCAGGCCTCGTGACCTCCAACCCGGCAGTCGGCATCGGCGTCGGCATCGCCGTGCAGGCCGCGACCGACGAAGCTGTCGGCCGCTACATGCGCACCATGCACACCGATCAGCAGAACTTGATCGCCGCGCTGGCGGGTGCCATGCCGGTCGGCGAGACGCGGCCTTGGGCGGTCAAGCACACGCTGCCGATCGAGAATGGCCACGGCCAGGTGCGCGTGACGCGCGCGTTCAGCTCAGCGCTCGCGCTGTGCAAGGATTTCGTGTTCTCGGTTCAGGACGGCGACGGCCCGAACGCGCACGAAGACTGGTACACGGCGAGCGCGTGCCGGCAGGACAAGGGCTGGAAGTGGGCGTCGGCGGAACCGGCAGTCGAGCGCTGGGGCGCTCTGCAATAAAAAACGGCAGGGTCTCCCCTGCCGCTTTTTGCCTGAAGCGTCTCAATCGACTCGGCCGGGTTTAAGGGTTTAAGACTCCACGTCTTCCAGACTGAAAATTTCCGTCTGGTCGTTGTACGAGAAGATCTCGCCATAACGGCCCCAGTTGATCACTGCGTCGAGCGTCTCTTCCGCGGCGCTGTCCGACAGAAAATCCTCCAGCTCCTGCTCGAAACGCACGCGCGGCGCACGATGCCCCGGCCGTTCGTTCAACACCTTCTTGATTCGCGCGGCGAGCGGCACGTGGCGCAGCAGATGTTCCGCGAACATCATCTTGCGCTCCTGGGTGCCGAATTCAGAGAACACGCGCGCCGGCGGCGTCAGGAAAATATCCCCTTCGCGGATGTCGGCGAAGCCCAGGTGCTGCAGCACTTCGGCGACCGGGAACAGATCGTCCACCTCAAGGTGCAGCGAACGGGCGATTTCCGGCATGTCGGCACGGCCGTGGTACGGTGCGGCGGCCAGCGTTTCGATCAGACCGGCCATCAGGTTGGTCGACACATGCGGTAGCCAGCTATGCAACTCGAGGCCCTTCTTGGTCTTTTCGTCGGTCTGGCGCGCGGTCATCTTCGCGTAAATGTCGTCGACCAGCCGGCGAAACGCCGGGTCCAGACGGTTACGCGGATGCTTGAACGGCACCTTGATCTCGGCGATCACACGGCCCGGATTCGACGACAGCACCAGAATCCGGTCGCACATGAACACCGCTTCCTCGATGTTGTGCGTGACGATCAGCACGGCCTTGATCGGCATGCGGCCTTGCGTCCAAAGGTCGAGCAGGTCGGTACGCAGCGTTTCGGCGGTCAGCACGTCGAGCGCGGAGAACGGCTCGTCCATCAGCAGCAACGTGGGGTCGACCACCAGCGCGCGCGCAAAGCCGACGCGCTGACGCATGCCGCCCGACAACTCGCGCGGATACGCGTTTTCGAAACCGTCGAGACCGATCAGGTCGATCGCCGCCAGCGCGCGCGTACGGCGATCACTCGCGCCGACGCCTTGTGCTTCGAGTCCCGCTTCCACGTTTTGCAGCACGGTCAGCCACGGGAACAGCGCGAAGGTCTGGAACACCATCGCCACACCCTTGGCCGGGCCGTCGAGCGGCTTGCCCATATACGTGACTTCACCGTCGGTCGGCTCGATCAGACCGGCGATGATGCGCAACAGCGTCGATTTGCCCGAGCCCGATCGGCCCAGCAACCCGACGATCTCCCCTTCGCGCAACGACAGATTCGCGTCGTCGAGGACGAGCAGCTCGCCCTGCGACTTGTTGAACCCGCGGCACACGTCCT
The DNA here is from genome assembly GCF_030511745.1 of Paraburkholderia sp. SECH4. Classification (NCBI taxonomy): domain Bacteria; kingdom Pseudomonadati; phylum Pseudomonadota; class Betaproteobacteria; order Burkholderiales; family Burkholderiaceae; genus Paraburkholderia; species Paraburkholderia sp. SECH4. Next base: position 70,859 of record NZ_JALOCP010000037.1, on the reverse strand, counting down.
TGACGCGCAGAATCTCCTCACCGAGGCGCGGCGGCATCGGCGGGGTCTGGATCGGCGCGGCGGTCATAGCAGCTTTAGGATTTTGCATCGCGTTTAGCCTTTAATTCTCAATCTAGCCGGAGCTTCGCTTCGGCGTAGGCGAACATCGGACGCCACAGCAGGCGGTTGAACAGGGTCACGAACAGGGACATCACGGCGATGCCCACAATGATCTTCGGATAGTCGCCTGCTGCGGTGGTTTGCGCGATGTAAGCGCCCAAGCCATGCGCGGCAACCTTGGTGTCGCCCCACTGAACGAATTCCGCGACGATGCTGGCGTTCCACGCGCCGCCCGACGCGGTGATCGCGCCAGTCACGTAATAAGGGAAAATGCCCGGCAGCATCGCCTGACGCCACCATTGCCAGCCGCGAATATGGAAGTTCTTGGCCGCTTCCCGGTAGTCGTTCGGATACGAACTCGCACCGGCAATCACGTTGAACAGGATATACCACTGTGTGCCGAGCACGATCAGCGGCGACAGCCAGATGTCCGGGTTCAGATGAAAGCGCACGATGGCGATGACGAACACCGGGAACAGCAGGTTCGCCGGGAACGCGGCGAGGAACTGCGCAATCGGCTGCACCTTCTCGGCCAGCGCCGGCCGCAGGCCGATCAGCACGCCGATCGGCACCCAGATCACCGAAGCGATCGCGATCAGCACCACCACCCGCAGCAGCGTGATCAGCCCCAGTACGAGCACGTGCCAGACTTCGTCGAGCGACACGCCGGTTCGCACGTACGCGATCACGCGGTACACCACATAGACCGTGGCGAGCAACACCACGGCCGCCCAGACAATGTCGCCGATGCGCGAAGTCTTCTCGCGCTGCGGAATCTGGAAACGCGGGCCGCCAAACGCAGGCAACGTGAAGTTGACGCGCGCGGCCTTGGCGAACATCCAGCCGAGCGGCACCAGCAGACGGTGAATCAGATGCGTGCGGCGGATCAGGTCGAGCAGCCACGATTCCGGCGCATTGCCTGAGCTGGTGGTTTCCATGCGGAATTTATCGGCCCACGCAACCAACGGGCGGAACATGAACTGGTCGTACGCAAGAATCACGACCGTCATGGCAAGGATCACCCAGCCGATTGCGTGCAGATTCTTGTCGGAAATCGCCTGCGCGAGATAAGCGCCGATCCCCGGCAGGGTGATCGTATTGTTGCCGACTGTAATGGCTTCGGACGCGACCACGAAAAACCAGCCGCCCGACATCGACATCATCATGTTCCAGATGAGGCCCGGCATCGAGAACGGCACTTCGAGTTTCCAGAAGCGCTGCCATGAAGTCAGATGAAAGCCGCGCGACACTTCGTCCAGATCGCGCGGCACCGTGCGCAGCGACTGGTAGAAGCTGAACGTCATATTCCACGCCTGGCTCGTGAAGATCGCGAAGATCGCCGCCAGCTCGGCGCCGAGCACGCGGCCCGGGAACAGCGCGAGGAAGAACGTGACCGTAAACGAAATGTAGCCAAGCACCGGCACCGACTGCAGGATGTCGAGAATCGGCACCAGCACCATGCCCGCGCGGCGGCTCTTGGCAGCCAGAGTGCCGTACACCAGCGTGAAGGTCAGCGAGGCGACCATCGCCGCCAGCATGCGCAGCGTGGTGCGCATGGCGTACTCGGGCAGATTCGACGCGTCGAGCGAGATCGCCTGAGTCTTGAGCGTCGACATCGGCGCCAGCGTCTCGTGAAAGCCGATCGCCGCCATCGCAATGATGCAGATGATCAGCGGAAAGGCGACGAAGTCCCAGCGATTGGGTAACACCCGCCATGCCGAGGCATTGGCGGTGCGCTTCAGGTTGAAGCTGAAATCCATCAGACGCTCTCCCTATTCATACAGGTATTCAAACGCACGCAGGGGGCCGCGGCTTCGGCGCGGCAGTCTGTAGATCGGTCCAGGCAGCGGAAATCAGGCATGGCAAAACGCATGTGCGCGGTAAATCGTTAGCGTTGGAGACACGTGGACCGGTGACGGACAGGTCCGTGGGCAAGCCCGCCCGGGACCGCAACCGTCAAGCCGGGCTCCTGTCGCCGCAGGCGCCGCCCGAAGGCTGGCGGGCTTTCCTTGTTTTGGACGGCACGACACTACACCATCCTATGTTTCAGGCACAACCTTTCACGGCAAATAGCAACAAATAGCGTCGAATGCCCCGGCGACCGCCTCCGGCCAGCGAGGGTGAGCATGTGCAGCGGTCCACCTACTGTCGTGCGCCAGCCACTTTCCCAGCAATCGCGATTGCTGCGCGGACCGGTTTCAAACACCTGTTAAACCCGCGCAGCCATTCAGAAAGCTGATGCGCTGCCGTTAAGAACCTGATGGGCAAAGCGGACGTACTTCGCATTCCCGCAATAACGGTGGCGTCAGGCCCCATGACGGTTAAAATCAAGAAACGGCACGTCTCTTTGCGGTTTTGCCGGCCCACAACGCGGCCCACACCGAGGGCGTATCGCCAGCCGCTTCCACAGGGGCGAAACAGCGCCGGGGCGCTGCCACGAATGAGCCAGTTGCATGTCACAGCCAGACGAATCAGAGGGTCGATGAACAGGACAACCTTGCGCCAGGCAACCGGACCGATCAGCTTCGTGCTGATCGTGCTCGTTTGCTGGTTCGTGGCCGGCATGGTCGCGGACCGGATGGTACAGCAAGAGCTGGACGCGGCTTTGCGCACGCAACGCCAGATGTCCACGTCGATCGTCGACAACATGGCGGAGGTGATCGCCAGCGACCTCGCCATGTCTCGGGCCATCCCCGCAACCATGGCCGAAATGGACGTGGTCCAGCACGCGCTGGTGCAATCGCAGAATTATGCCGCGAACGGCGCAGCGGCGGAACCCGCTCTGCGCGCCGCGTTGCTAAAAGACCAGCAGATGCTGGCCGTGAGCAATTTCCTGCACGACGCGCAAGGTTTCTCCGGGCTCGACCAGGTCTGGCTCGTCAACGCCAACGGCATCTGCGTCGCATCCAGCAACTCCGTCAATCGACCGCTTGCCGCGGAGCACTCCTTCGTCGGCGCCGATATGCGCACGCGCGGCTACCTGACGAATGCCCTGCTCGGCGCGTTTTCGGAAGCCTATGGCGTCGGCCGCCAGAGCGGCGAGCCGGGCATCTTCATCGCGGCGCCGGTGTACGCCGACGGTCTGCTGGTCGGGGTGGTGGTGGCCAAGGTGGGGATCGCGCGGCTGCGCCACTGGGTCGCGCATGCCGGTACCTTCGTCGCCGATGAAAACGGCGTCATCATCATGGCGCACAACAGCGCACTCGAAGGCCACGCGCTACCGAACTCGCACGTCACGCAGATGGGCGCCGCCGAGCGCCTGACCATCTATCGCCGCGAAATCCTCCCCGACATCCAGATTCAGGTCAACACGCGGGTGCGCGAACAGGCGCCCTGGGTGCCCTCAGGTGTCGCCGAACAGCTGTTCGGCATGAGCGAGCAGCCGGCGCCATCGCTGTACCAGGCACGCAGCGGCCTGAACTCGGGGCTGTCGGCGCATCTGGTCGATCCGCTCGCGGCCTGGCCCGAACTGCTGCGCAATCACAAGCGCGACCATCTGCTGGTGTTTCTGACGCTGGCCGGCACCGTCGCGCTCGCGTGGGTCATCACCGTGTCGTACGTGCGCGAGCGGCGCCACCATCGCGCCACGCGCGACCTTGCAGAACAATTGCAATCGGCCAACACACTGCTCTCGGCTGAGGCGCGCCACGATGCGCTGACCGGCGCGCTGTCGCGGCGCTACTTCCTCGACCTGCTGCGCCACGAGATCGAACGCGCGCATGCGGGCAATGAGCCGCTGTGCATGGCGATCGCCGACCTCGACCACTTCAAGCAGATCAACGACCGCTTCGGCCACGCCGCCGGCGACCGCGCGCTCGAACATTTCGTCGACACCTGCCGGGCCGAACTGCGCGGCACCGATGCAATCGGCCGGCTGGGCGGTGAAGAATTCGGCTTGCTGCTGCCGGCCACGAATCTGGCCGGCGGCCGCGAAGTCGTCGAACGCTTGCGCCTGCGTCTGAAGGCAATTCCTTCGCCGAAGTTGCCGGCCTCGGTGGGTTTGAGCGTGAGCATCGGCATCACCGAACTCTCGTCCGACGATCTGCCCGAGCGCATCATGAGCCGCGCCGACACGGCGCTTTATGCGGCAAAGACGGGCGGCCGCGACCGCACCGAAGCCCTTCCGCCCGACGACACCGCGCCGCCCGCGCGGACGGTGGTCAACGCCTGGTGACGCCTGCTAACGCCAGGTAATGCGCCGGTCGTCTCCGAATTAAATTCGCGCCGTCGTGCCGTCGGCGCTCCGATGCGTGCTGTCGCTGATGCAAAGCAAGTCCCGGCCTCGGGCGTCCCGTAACGAAGCAGGTATCATCAACCCTGACATTGAGGTTGCCGCTACCGCTCTAACGGGAGATTCGCATGAAGGGAAATTTGGTCATCGTCTGTCGCGATCAGGATGCTGACGCATTCGACCATCTGCTGGCCGAATATGGCGCGTTCCAGACGCGCTTGTCGTCGACCGCGTGGTATCTGAAGCTGGAGGTCGCGCCGGAACTGATTCAGGAAGAGATACTCACGCGTCTCGGCAAGTACACCACGCACTACATCTTCGAAGCCGAAACGGTAACGTGGAATACAGTGGATGGTGACGCGGCAAATGCGTTGAACACGCTGTTTTCAGACTAGCGCAAAGTTTGCCGGACTCGCATTGCAGACAGCGCATCCGGCATTGCGACCCAGACGCCGCATTCCGAACCTCGCGTTCGGACATCACATTGCGACATATATATAGTGGGGCAGGCGCTTGCCGCCCTTGCCCCGCTCAACCCCAGGCGTTTTCCGACGCCGCCACGACACGCGGCACCACATCGAAGGGAAAGCTCATTGAGACCCGCAAGCCACGGCCGTCGTGATTGCCGATTTCCCACTCCCCACCCGCACGCCGCACCAGACGTTCGACGATTGCAAGCCCCAGCCCGCTATGACCGTTGCCGCCGCGTGCCGGGTCGAGCCGGACGAACGGCCGGCTGGCATTGATCAGGTCCTGCGCGGCGATACCACTGCCGTTGTCGCTCACTGAAAGCGTGAAGCCTTGCGCCGTGCGCGCCGTGGCGACGACGATCGGCGGCGCGCCGTAGGCATGTGCGTTGTCCAACAGGTTCGACAGGATCCGGTCGAGCGTCGCCGCCGGCAGCAGAAAACCCGGCCCTGCGTTGAGTTCGGTCTGCACCGTGGGCCCACCGGCGGCGACCGCACGATAACTGCGAACCACGCGCTCGCACTGCCCGTCCACTTCGACCGCTTCGCTGCGATCGGCGCCGTCGTGTGCGAACACCAGAAACTGTTCGACGATATGCGTCATCGAATCGACGTCGCGCACGACGCCGTCACGCATCTTCACTTCTTCCATCATTTCTGCGCGCAGCCGCAAGCGCGCCAGCGGCGTTTTCAGGTCGTGTGCGACGCCGGCCAGCATCACGGCCCGGTCGTGTTCGGTGCGCGCCACTTCCTGAACCATCTGGTTGAAGCCGTGCGTCAACTGCCGCAACTCGCGCGGACCGCGTTCAGGCACCGGCGGCACCGGCAGGCCGCGGCCAAAGCGCGCCACCGCCTGGGCAAGCGAGCGCAACGGCTGCTGCAGCGCCCACGCCGCAAAAAGCGCCGCCATCACCGCGAACGAGAAAATGATCGCGAGCCATAGCACCGTGCGATCGAGCGAGCGAGGCGTGCGCAGTGGCTGCACCGGCACCACGATCCAACTGCGATCCGTGGTGGCGCGCACCCATAGCGTGGGTGGACGACCAGGCTGGCCGATCCGCACCAGCGTGCCGGTGGGCATGCGATCACGCACGTCCTCGATGAACCGTTCAAGCGGCGCCGGCAGCGCGGTGTTATCCGGCGGTACGTCGGGGCTCGCCGGATCGACCAGCCTGACGCGCGACGGCAAGGGCTGGTCCGGCGTGCGGGCGACGTGCTGGCGCACCGCGTCGACGAGAAAGGTGGCTTCCTCGACTGCGTAGCGCGTTTGCAGTTGGCTGCGCTCGAGCCGCATAAGCGCGTACCACGCGAAATGCGACAGCAGCAGCACCGCAATAACTAGCAGCGCCAGCCGCCCGAACAGCGAATCAATGGGCCGGCGCATGCTGTTCGCCGTCCGGCACGAACACGTAGCCGCGTCCGCGCACCGTTTGAATGAAGCGCGGCGTGGACGGGTCGGTTTCGAGAATGCGACGCAAACGCCACACCTGTACGTCGATGCCGCGATCGGTGCCGTCGTATTCCGGACCATGCAGCAGTTCGAGCAGACGCTCACGTGTGAGCGTGCGCATGGGGTGATTGACGAAAATCTTCAGAAGCGCGAATTCGCTGCCCGACAGCGTGAGCGGCTTGTCTTCGAGATGCAGCGTACGCGACTGGAAATCCAGCGTGAAACGGCCGAAGTTGAACGGCTCGCGCTGCTCCGGCGCCGCCGCCGACGGCAGCGTGCGGCGGCGCCGCAGCACCGCCTGCACGCGCGCCAACAGCTCGCGCGGGTTGAACGGCTTGCCGAGATAGTCGTCCGCGCCGAGCTCAAGCCCGACGATGCGGTCCACGTCGTCAGCACGTGCGGTCAGCATGATCACAGGGATGTCGTCACCCGACGCGCGCAGCTTGCGCAACGCGGTCAGCCCGTCCACGCCCGGCATCATCAGATCGAGCACGATCAGATCCGGACGCTCGCGTTCGAGCCTGCGCTCGAGCGTGCCCGCGTCGTGCAGCACCGAAACTTCGATGCCCTGACGGGCCAGATAGTCGCGTAGCAGATCGCGCAATTCGACGTCGTCGTCGACAACCAGTATTTGAGTAGCCATGGGATGAAGTTTAACGCGCAGCAGGAAGGGTTTTCGATTTCAGACGGCCCGCAAGGGTTACCGGGTGTTACGGTGAAAGGCGTACGTAATGACCCGTAACAGCCGCATCAAGCCACGTAACACAGCGCCGGGCCCAGTTCTCTACGCTGTGACTTACCGAATGCAGGCCGTCCACATTACCGGTTGCATCGTCGGCTATTCCATTACAGGGAGTCTTACATGTCCACCAAAAAAATGTCGCGCGTTCTCGCCGTTGCCGCCACTGCCCTCGCGATTGGCGTGGGCGCTGCCTATGCCGCCCAACCCGCCGATCACGGCGGCCCCGGCGGCTGGCATGGCCACTTCATGAAGGAACTGACGCAACTGCATGACCAGTTGAAGCTGAACGCGGATCAGGAAAAGCAATGGCAAGCCGCGCTCGACACCATGAAACAGAACCATGAGGCCATGCGCGCCAACCATGAACAGATCAAGAACCAGATGAAGGCCGCGCAGCAACAGCCGATTCTGGATCTGAACGCCATGGCTGCCGCGCACCAGCAGGTCGAGCAGAAAGACGCGCAACTGCGTCAGCAAACCACGGACGCGTGGCTCAAGTTCTATAACGGCTTGAACGACCAGCAGAAGACCACCGTCAGCACGGCGCTGAAGCAGCGTTTTGCGAAGATGGAAGCGCGTCACGAAAAGATGCGCGACCGCTGGGAACACAATAAGGGCGCGGCGTCGGCGCCGGCTGCGAATCAGTAAGCGGGTCGATGTAGGCGGAAGGCGGCTCGCGCGGCCGTCGTCCGAACGCAAAAACGCCACGGAAAAACTTCCGTGGCGTTTTTGCGTTGCGTGCGGCTCATGCTTCAAGCCGGGGGACTCGTTGCGCTCGCAACCAGCAACCCTCAACCATCGGGCGATGAATGAACGTCCGGTGATTGGCACTTACCCGTTGAGCGGACCCAGATCGAACAGCAGCACTTCGGCGTTGTCGCCCTTTTCCAGCGTCACAGTATCGGTTTCGCTGAGCTTGGCGGCGTCGCCGGCATGAAGCGCTTCGCCATTCACGGTCAGCGCGCCCCGCGCCACGTGCACATACGCCAGCCGGCCTTTCGGCAACGCAAACGTGGCCTGTTCCGCGCCATCGATCAGCGCCGCGTAAATCGATGCATCCGCGTGAATCGTCACCGAGCCGTCGCGGCCGTCGGGCGAGGCGACCACGCGCAGACGCCCGCGCTTGTCGGCGTCGTCGAAGCGCTTTTCCTCGTAGCCGGGCTGGTCACCCGCACGTTGCGGGATCACCCAGATCTGCAAGAGGTGCGCCGGCTCGTCCTGCGATGCATTGAACTCGCTGTGCTGCACGCCCGTGCCGGCGCTCATGCGCTGCACGTCGCCGGGACGGATGGTCGAGCCGTTGCCCATGCTGTCGCGGTGCGCGAGCGCGCCTTCGAGCACATACGTGACGATTTCCATGTCCCGATGGCCGTGCGTGCCGAAGCCCTGACCGCCGGCGATGCGGTCTTCGTTGATCACCCGCAGCGGTCCGAAATGCACGTGTTGCGGGTCGCGGTAGTCGGCAAACGAGAAGCTGTGATACGAGTCGAGCCAGCCGTGATTGGCGTGGCCACGTTCGTCGGAACGGCGAATCTCGATCATGGGGGATCTCCCGGTGAGTAAATAGCGATGCCCAGAATGTATGGGCGCGAGGCGCACTAAACAATCGGCAACGACGCACTGGATCGTTCCATAAATCCGTGCAATCGCGCGCCGGGACCGTCGCGCATGCACAACGCATGCGCCCGCCCACCGGCAGCCGGCGCCGTCCCGCACTGGCGCGCTGCCCCTGATCGGGTAAAATACCGCCCTTTTCAAGACGCGTGGGCGCCGAAGGCGCGCCGGCGGGCCCGAAGCGGCACTTGCACGCGGCGCGACAATTTTGACCGCCTAGAATAGCGACGGCCGGCCACGAGCCGGCGGTCGTCGAGATCGGCACACCACGACGATCAGTTTGATCCAGGAGAAACATGAAGAAGGCCGCACTGTGCGTGGCGCTTGCCGTCATGGCCACCGGCGCCATGGCGAAAGAATGGAAAACCGTGCGCATCGGGGTGGACGCCAGCTACCCGCCGTTCGAATCGAAGGCGGCCAGCGGCCAGGTCGTCGGCTTCGACGTCGATTTGACGAAAGCGCTGTGCGCAAAAATGAACGTCAAGTGCGTGTGGGTCGAGCAGGACCTGGACGGGATCATCCCGGCATTGAAGGGCAAGAAGTTCGACGCGATCGTGTCATCGCTGACCGTCACGGACAAGCGCCGCGAACAGATCGATTTCTCCGACACGCTGTTCGACGCGCCGGCCCGCATGATCGCCAAAGCCGGCTCGCCCCTGCTGCCTACGGCTGAATCACTGAAGGGCAAGCATGTCGGCGTCGAGCAGGGCTCGACTCAGGAAGCCTACGCCAAGGCGTACTGGGAGCCCAAAGGGGTGACCGTGGTGTCCTACCAGAATCAGGATCAGGTGTACGCCGACGTCGCATCGGGGCGTCTTGACGCCGCGTTGCAGGACGAATTGCAAGCCGACGCCGGGTTCCTGAAGACGCCTCACGGCAAAGGCTTCGCCTGGGCCGGCCCGGAAGTGAAGGACCCCAAGACGATCGGTGAAGGCACGGCCATCGGCCTGCGCAAGGATGACGTCGCGCTGAAAGCGCTGCTCAACCAGGCGTTGGCGCAAGTACACCAGGACGGTACGTTCAGGAAGCTGGAAAAGCAGTACTTCGACGTCGATATCTATCCTGGTCGTTGAGTGGGTCATCAACTCGGGGCTCGCCCGCATGGGCTTTCCCGAGGCTTCGTAATACAGTCGCTGATAGCCTCAACAAGCAGTTTCAGAAGCAGCTTCAACCCCGATTCACAACAAGAATCGAAAAGCGCGCTGCAAGACCGGCAACGGCCATGCAGTCATGATTTGCACAGCGGTGCGCTGTGCGCCGCAGGAAACGGCGGGCCCAGGCTCGCGGCAAACGCGGCGCAGAGCTGGCCGCGTCTTTCGCGCTGCGTCACAAACGCATCGTCAAGGACCCCATATGTTCCTTCAAGGCTACGGCCCGCTGCTTCTCAACGGCACCTGGCAAACCGTCAAACTGGCGGTGTTGTCGCTGGCGTTCGCTTTCGTGCTGGGCCTGCTCGGCGCGGCGGCGAAACTGTCGAAAAACCGCTTCTCCCATGGTGCCGGCACCGTCTACACGACACTCGTGCGCGGCGTGCCCGACCTGGTGCTCATGCTGCTGCTGTTCTACAGCATCCAGATCTGGCTGAATAACCTGACCGACCTGCTCGGCTGGGACCAGATCGACATCGACCCATTCGTGGCCGGCGTCGCGGTGCTGGGCTTCATCTACGGCGCGTACTTCACCGAGACCTTCCGCGGCGCGTTCCTCGCGGTGCCGCGCGGCCAGCTCGAAGCGGGCTCGGCCTACGGCATGACCGGCTGGCAGGTGTTCACGCGGATCATGTTCCCGCAGATGATGCGCTTCGCGCTGCCCGGCATCGGCAACAACTGGCAGGTGATGGTGAAAGCCACGGCGCTGGTGTCGATCATCGGTCTCGCGGATGTAGTCAAGGCCTCGCAGGATGCGGGCAAGGGCACGCTGCGGTTCTTCTTCTTCACCCTGTTCGCAGGGGCGATCTATCTCGTCATCACCACAGTGTCCAACTTCGTGCTGATGTACCTCGAAAAGCGTTACTCGACCGGCGTGCGAAAGGCGGATCTATGATCGAGATCATTCAGGAATACTGGCGCAACTATCTGTATACCGACGGCTACCGCCTCACCGGCGTCGTCATCACGCTGTGGTTGCTGGTGGTGTCGATCGGACTCGGCTTTTGCCTGTCGATTCCGCTCTCGGTCGCGCGCGTGTCGAAGAAGAAATGGCTCGCCGGTCTGGTATGGCTGTATACGTATATCTTCCGCGGCACGCCGCTCTACGTGCAACTGCTGCTCTGCTACACCGGCTTGTACAGCCTCGAAATCATCCGCAACCACGAGCTGACCAACGCGTTCTTCCGCGACGGCATGCATTGCACGCTGCTCGCGTTCACGCTGAACACCTGCGCATACACCACCGAGATTTTCGCGGGCGCGATCAAGGCCACGCCGTATGGCGAGATCGAAGCGGCGCGCGCGTATGGCATGTCGTCGTTCACGCTGTACCGGCGGGTGATTCTGCCGTCGGCGCTGCGCCGCGCGTTGCCGTACTACAGCAACGAAGTGATCCTGATGCTGCACGCCACCACCGTCGCGTTCACCGCGACCGTGCCGGACATTCTCAAGATCGCCCGTGACGTGAACTCGGCCACGTACCAGTCGTTCAATGCGTTCGGCCTCGCCGCCCTGCTCTATCTGTTGATTTCTTTTGCGCTCGTATGGCTGTTCCGCCGCGCCGAGCGCCGCTGGCTCGCTTACCTGCGGCCGCAAGGCAAGTAAACAAGATGGGCGCTACGCCCCCAAGCAAGTAAGCCCGCCAAGGACCCCGATGAACACCAAGAAGCAAAAGCTCTTCGTCGACGAGCTTCACAAACAGTACGGCGACAACGAAGTCCTCAAGGGCGTGTCGCTGAAGGCCAACGCCGGCGACGTGATCAGCGTGATCGGCTCATCCGGTTCGGGCAAGAGCACGATGCTTCGCTGCATCAACTTCCTCGAGCAGCCGAACTCCGGACGCATCTTCGTCGACGGAGAAGAAGTCCGCACGCAGCTCGCCAAGAACGGCGCTTTGCGCGTGTCCGATCCGAAGCAGTTGCAGCGCGTGCGCACCAGGCTGTCGATGGTGTTCCAGCACTTCAATCTGTGGGCGCATATGAACGTCCTCGAGAACATCATCGAGGCACCGGTCAACGTGCTGGGTTTAAAGCGCAAGGAAGCCGAAGAGCGCGCGCGCGAGTATCTGGAGAAAGTAGGCCTCGCGCCTCGTCTTGAGAAGCAGTACCCGTCACACTTGTCGGGCGGTCAGCAGCAACGCGTCGCGATCGCGCGCGCGCTGGCCATGCATCCGGACGTGATGCTGTTCGACGAACCGACTTCGGCGCTCGATCCCGAGCTGGTCGGCGAAGTGCTCAAGGTCATGCAGACGCTCGCCGAAGAAGGCCGCACGATGATCGTCGTCACGCACGAAATGGCGTTCGCGCGCAACGTGTCGAATCACGTGATGTTCCTGCATCAAGGCCGGGTCGAAGAAGAAGGCCATCCGGACGAAGTCTTCAAAAACACGAAGAGCGAACGGCTCAAGCAGTTCCTCTCCGGCAGCCTCAAATAAGACTGTCGTACAGCCTGGTATTTGGGCTGTAGTCAAAGTAATATTACAAGGCGCTTACGAGCGCCTTTTTTACTTCGCTCACCTGTGCATTCCGGCCGTTCTGACCTCGAAAATGGGCCCGAACCTGTCCCGAGCCACTCTCTTTCCGCCTTACTCTGCCGCATTTGAAGCGTCAATAGTGGCAATCCTTGACGTTGCTCGTCCCAATCCGTGATTCCCTTACGGCATAAGGGTTTCCCGCCTTTTTGGGGATATCGCGACCATTCCTTGCACACATTCGTATTGCAATTTGGAGACACCGGCCCAAGCCGGTACTAATTTCTTCTCCCACCCCAGGGTATTTTTGATAAATTAGTAACCAAAGTAGCAAAACAAAGTTCATTAAAAGTAGTTTCACTTCAAAGCAACAGAGGAGAACCGGTCGGCGAGGGATCGGCATGACGCGAGGAATAGCCCGCTGAGGCTATCCGTCACGGCAGGAGACCCAATCCACCCGCTAATCTCCCTGGTACCGATTTCTGTTCGGCGCGCTTGCGTCCGAACACCATTCGCAGTACTAGGTTTCACTTTTTGACAGGGTATGGAGGAGAAGATGAAGAAAGCTTTGCTCGCCGCGGCGCTGATGACAGCCGGTGTAGTTGCGCACGCCCAAAGCAGCGTGACGCTGTACGGCCGCCTTGACGCTGGCCTCGAATACATCAGTGGCCTTCCGAACGCTAATTACACCGGTTCCACCTCGCGCTTCCGTGCGGAAAGCGGTGACTGGGGCACGAGCCTGTGGGGCATGAAGGGTGTCGAAGACATCGGTGGCGGCAACAAGGTCCTGTTCCAGTTGGAAGGCTCGTTCAACACCATGAACGGTCAAGGCCCTGGCGGCGGCGGTCTCTTCAATCGCTGGGCAACGGTCGGTATGGCGAACGACGCGTACGGTACGTTGACGTTGGGCCGCATGCTCTTCATCTCGAACGGCGTGTGGGACTTCGACCCGTTCGGTCAGTCGAACTGGTCGTCGGCATCGCTGGTGCGTGGCCGCAACTGGCCGCAATCGAGCAACAACATTGCCTACCAATCGCCGAAGTTGTACGGCTTTGACATGTATGGTCAGTACGCCCTGTCGAATGCGACGAGCTGGAACGGTAACGGCTCGACGCCGCAAGGCCGTGAAGCCGGTCTGCAACTGACCTATACGTCGTCGCTGTTCCAGGTGCGCGGTCTGTACGACGAAATCCGCAACAACAAGAACGGCCAGTTCACCGACCCGTTCAACTTCTCGCGTGAATACACGGCCGCGGCCAACGTGTTCCTCGGCCAGTTCAAGGTCCAGGCCGCGTACCAGGCGATCCGTACGTCGGGCGCGGCTAGCGCAGCAGGCGCGTCGCCGACCTCGCTCGATCACGAATGGGGTGGTGTGACGTGGCAAGCCACGCCGGCTGCCGCACTGATCGCGGCGGTCTATCACGTGAATGCGAACAAGGGCGGAGGTAACGCAACGATCTACACGATCGGCGGCTCGTACAACCTGTCCAAGCGCACGCTGCTGGACCTCCAGGTGGCCACCGTGCGCAACAGCAAGACGGCTAACTTCGGTCTGGACGCGAACGGCGCAGGCAATGGCGGCAACATCACCGCTTCGGACGGCACGGTCTCGTACAACGAGAACCCGCTGCATGGCAAGAGCCAGACCGGCGTGTATGCAGGTATTCAGCACTCGTTCTAATCGAACAGTGTGCCCCGGGGGGACTTCCTTCGGGGCGTAGTAACAAGTTCTCCAAGAGAATCTTTTTCACGCTGCTGCGAGAGGCGCGTATCGGTGCGATGTCCGAAAGGGTATCGCACCGTTTTTTATTTGCGCGCACGGTTTTGCCACTCCCCGGCGCACCTGATCGGTGCGTGCGTGCCGCGGATGTCAATACCGGCGCTTTAACTCTGCGTTTCAACAGTGCGAGTCGAACCGCTCAAACTGCCGCTTCGTTCTCCTCACCCGTGCGAATCCGGATCACACGCTCCACGTCCGCGACGAAAATCTTGCCGTCGCCAATCTTGCCGGTGCGCGCCGCGCCGATGATCGCGTCGATCACCTGATCGCACTGGTTGTCCGCGACGACCACTTCGATCTTCACTTTCGGCAGAAAGTCGACCACATACTCTGCACCACGATAGAGCTCGGTGTGGCCTTTTTGCCGACCGAAGCCTTTGACTTCCGTCACGGTCAACCCCGTGAGGCCGACTTCAGCAAGCGCCTCGCGCACTTCGTCGAGTTTGAACGGTTTGATGACTGCAGTGATGCGCTTCATGGCGGACCTCGTCTCGTGATGGGAAGGTTGAAAGGAGAATGGATGATTTTTATTCTACGCCGCGCCGGATGCGTTGCGGCAATCCGGCGCGTGCTTCTGGTCTGCTATGGGGTAAGTCCGCAGCCGTTCGCCTGAGGCTCACTCCACCGGCTCGGTGTAGCGCGACGTAATCGGATAACGCCAGTCGCGGCCGAACGCGCGATGCGTGACGCGAATGCCGATCGGCGCCTGACGGCGCTTGTACTCGTTGATCTTGATGAGGCGCGTGACGCGTTTCACGTCGTCGACCGCGTAGCCCGCCGCGATGATTTCGGCAAGCGAGCGGTCCTCTTCCATGTACATGCGCATGATCGCGTCGAGCACTTCGTACGGCGGCAAGCTGTCCTGATCGGTCTGGTTGTCGCGCAGCTCGGCCGACGGCGCGCGTGTCAGAATCCGCTCGGGAATCACGTTCTGCTTGCCGAAAGTCGTGGCCTGATTGCGGTAATGGCACAGCTTGTAGACCAGCGTCTTGGCGATGTCCTTGATCACCGCGAAGCCGCCGGCCATGTCGCCGTAGAGCGTGCAGTAACCCACCGCCATCTCGCTCTTGTTGCCGGTGGTCAGCACGATCGAACCGAACTTGTTCGACAACGCCATCAGCAAGGTGCCGCGGATGCGGGCCTGAATGTTTTCTTCGGTGGCGTCTTCGGCACGGCCGGCGAATTCCTCGGCGAGCGAGCCGCGGAACGCGTCGAACATCGGCGCGATCGCGATTTCGTCGTAACGCACGCCGACGCGGCGCGCCATGTCGGCTGCGTCGGTGGTGGAAATGTCGGCGGTGTAGCGCGACGGCATCATCACCGCCCGCACGCGGTCAGCGCCCAGCGCGTCGCACGCGACGGCCAGCACCAGCGCCGAGTCCACACCGCCCGACAGGCCGATCAGCGCGCCGGGGAAGCCGTTCTTGTTGATGTAGTCGCGCACGCCCATCACGAGCGCGGCATACACCTGCGCTTCGAGCGAGAGTTCCGGCGCAATCACCGTGAGCACCGGCTTGCCGCCGTCGAACTCGACAATCGCGTTGCCTTCCTCGAACTGCGCCATCTTCGCGACCAGCTCGCCCTTTTCATCGAGTACGAATGAGCCGCCGTCGAACACCAGTTCGTCCTGCGCGCCGACCATGTTCACATAGACCATGGGCAAGCCGGTCTCGCGAATCCGCGCGCGCAGAATGTCGAAGCGCACCGCTTCCTTGTTCAGGTGATAGGGCGAGCCGTTCGGAATCAGCAGCACTTGCGCGCCCGCCGCCTTCGCCATTTGCGCGGCCGACGCATGCCACGCGTCCTCGCAAATCACCACGCCGTACTTCACGCCGTCCAGTTCGAACACGAACGGCTGCGGGTCGGAAGCGAAGTAGCGCTTCTCGTCGAACACCTCGGTATTGGGCAAATCCTGCTTGCGATAGGTGCCGGCCACTTCCCCGTCGACGATCAGCGAGGCCGCGTTGAAGGTATCGACCGGCGGCACGCCGCGCCCGATCGGCGCGTTTGCATTACCATGGCCGTTTGCCGCGCTGTGCGTCAAGTCACGCAGCGGGTGGCCGACGATCACATGCAAGCCGGCGAAGGGCTTCAGTTGCGTGGCCAGATCGGCGAGCGCCGCCGCACTCGCGGTGTAGAACGCGGGACGCAGCAACAGATCTTCGGGTGGATAGCCGGATAGCGCGAGTTCTGGCGCAATCAGCAGCTTCGCACCATCGTTGTGCGCGGCGCGCGCGGCAGCGACAATCTTCGCGACATTGCCGGCGAAGTCGCCGACGGTGACATTGATTTGGGCAAGAGCGATTCGGGTCTTCATGGCAGGATCGACAGGCAAGCCAGACGGCTTGCGAGTACCGTGGCTGGTTAGCTCGACGGCAACGGACAAATCGGATAAACGAACGACGCATCGCTAAACGCTTGGCGCCGCTCATTGGGAACAGTCACACAGATTGAACCAGGAACGCTTTGATTATCGCACGGGCATTCTGGCGTCGCCCTCCGAGGTGGACGCCGCGGAATGGAATGCCCTCCTTGCGCTGCAAGCGCAACCCACGCCGTTTCTGCGGCACGAGTTCTTGAGCGCACTGCACGCGACCCGTTGCGCGGTCGCCGATACCGGCTGGGCGCCGCAATTCGTCACGCTCACCGACCCGCGCACGGACAAGCTCGCGGCGGCCGCGCCCGTATATCTGAAGGGGCACTCGTACGGCGAGTATGTCTTCGATTGGGCGTGGGCCGACGCGTACAAACGCAACGGCCTGCCGTATTACCCGAAGCTGCTGTGCGCGGTGCCGTTCACACCGGTGCAGGGCAACCGGCTGTTATCGGCGGATACGCATGCGCTCAGGCATCTGGCCGCGACGCTGATGGCGTTCGCCGAGCAGGCCGACGTGTCGTCGCTGCACGTGCTGTTTCCGACCGAAACGGAAAGCACTGCGCTGACCGACATGGGCATGATGCAGCGCGAAGGCGTGCAGTTCCACTGGCTGAACGACGGCTATCGCGACTTCGACGATTTCCTCTCCACGCTCGAACAGAAGAAGCGCAAGAACATTCGTGCGGAGCGTCGCAAGGTTCAGGAAGCCGGCGTGACGATGCGGCGGATTCGCGGCGAAGACATCCAGGACGCCGACTGGCGATTCTTCAGCAAGTGTTATCGGCAAACCTACCGCGAGCACTTTTCGAGTCCGTATCTGAACCTCGATTTCTTCCGGATGATCGGTGCGTCGATGCCGGAAAATCTGCTGCTGGTGATCGCCGAATACGAAGGTAAGCCGATCGCCAGTTCGCTCGTGGTCTATCAGCGCGACGGGAAAACCGGCGGTACGCTCTATGGCCGTTACTGGGGCGCGTTGGAGCACGTGCCCTGCCTACACTTCGAAACCGCCTACTATCAGCCGCTCGAATTCTGCATCGAAGAAAAGCTCGGTGCGTTCGAAGGCGGCGCCCAGGGCGAGCACAAGATGGCGCGCGGTTTTCTGCCGACTGTGACGCGCTCGGCGCATTGGCTCGCGCATCCGGGCTTCGCCGATGCGGTCGGCCACTTCCTCGACAACGAAAAGAACAGCATCCACGCGTATGTGGACGAGCTGCGCGAACACAATCCGTTCAAAGGTTGAAGCGTACCCATGGCGTGGTTTCTGTATCTGCTCGAATGCTCGGACGGCAGCGTCTATACCGGCATTGCCACCGATGTGCAGGCTCGCTTCGACAAACATGTGAGCGGTGAAGGCGCGCGCTATACGCGCTCGCGCAAACCGGTGCAGGTGCTGGTGTCGTTTGAGTTGGCCGACCGATCAAGCGCTTCGCGCGCCGAGTATTGGGTCAAGCGTTTGTCGCCTGCCGAAAAGCGGGCGCTAGGAGCGGGACTGCGCACGCTCGAATCGGTGTTGCCCGTGCCCGAACCCGAGCCGGTTGCCACGGAGGAAGTGGAAAAAGAAACCGGCACGTCTTAACAGCAACTTCGCTTCGTCACGCGCGCTCTGGCTGCAAAGCGATAGTCAGCGGACCATGCCAAGGCGGATGCTTCTGCTCACCGCCTACCCCCTCGCCTCTCGCATCCGCTCAGTCAGCAGCCGATGCATCAGCGCGATTTCGCCCACCGCGTCCGCCTCCAGCGACGTCAACCGCTCCCGCGGGGGAAGGTCGTGCCGGATCGGCCGCAACGTCCTGTTCAAAGCCGCGTCGATGTCCGTGCTCGTGGCCGCAATCCACGCGTCGAGTTCATCGTGCATGCTGCGCCGGTTCGTACTCAAGCGCAGTTGGGTCGCGGTTCCCGCCATTTTTCGCAATACGCTCAGTACCGTCAGCGTCACCGTGTCGACCATCGAGTCCTCGAGCTTTTCGAGTCGAATGCGGCCGATAGCCTCCTCGGCGTTATTGCTGCCCAGGCCAGCAGCTCGGCGCAGGCGTTCCATGTCCTTCTCGCTTCGGTCCGGCGACTCCAGTGCCGCCCTCAGATACGCGAGATTGGCTCGCACCGCGTCGCTCAGATAGGCGCGATAGTCGACTTTTTCCCGCGTCGGCCACAGATAGAACGTTGCCAGCAGCGCCAATACACAGCCAAGCACATTGTTGCCGAGCCGTGTGAGCGCGAAGGCGAATTCGCTGGCGCCGGGCGTCGCGAAGTCGGCCACGAGCACGAAGGTCGGGGTCAGGAAAAGTACGAACAGGCTGTAGCTGACGGGACGCAGCGCCATGGTGGCCACCACCAGCGGAAACACCGCCAATGAAATGCCGAGAGGCGAATGGATCGCATAGCCTATGCCGGCCGCCAGCACGCCCCCGACGATGCTCCCTGCGGCGCGCTCGATACTCCGTGGCCAGGTCGCGGCAATGGACGGTTGCAGGATCAGCAGCGTCGCCATGGTTGCCCAGTAGCCGAAGGGAAGCCCGAGCGCCCGGATGACCAGAAAGCCCGCCGTGGTCGTGACGCCTACGCGAGCGGCGTGGCGCAAGCCGACCGACTGAACGGAAAAGTTTGCCTTGAGGGTCGACCACGCCCGCGTCAGCAGTCTGACGGCACTGTCCGACCACCCGAGCGGCTGGGCAGTCGTCGGTGCGAAATCGACCAGTTCGAAGTCGAACTTCAATGTCACAGGTTCCATCAGCGCGGATTCGAGTCGCCGCGCCAGGCGTCGCAAACGGAGTTGCAGGTCGGCGAGACGGTTCCATTGCGCTTCGTTGGTGGCCGCGCCGATTCTTCGCAGAACCTCGCCCAGCCCGGTCAGCAGCCGGGCCGCACGTCTGGCGCGACGTGCGTCTTCGGGGATTTTTTCGCAGGCGCCGGTGACCGCAATCAGGTAGGCAAAAAGCGCTTCACTCTCGGTCAGCAGGGCGAGCAGATTGTCGTAGGCTTCCCGGCCGGCCGTTCTCGAGCCAGGCACGTTCGCCAGTGCCTTGCGTGAGCGCTCCAGCGCAGCGCGTGCATCAGCGCGAAATTTCGCGGCATGCGTGGCCCACTCGCCAGGCGCTGCACGCTCTTCGAGCAGTCGCGCGCTGTCGAAGGCGATGTCCGCCAGACGCAGATACACCGCGCGCAGCGAAGCGCGGCTCGTGCCGAACGGATGAATGCGCCAGACGGTCAAGCTCAGCACGACGGCGAACAGGCATCCGGCCAGATAGATGCCGAGAAACGCCGCACCTTCGCGAAGGTGGTGCATCGGCCGGTCGACCATCACCACGCAGGCGGTCGCCGCGAGAATCGTCACCTGCGATGTCGCGGCGCCCCAGATCCTGCCGAACGCGCCGAGCGCCGTGAATACCAGAATGGCGAGCGCCGCGAACACCGCCCCCTCGCCTGACGCGAAGGCGGTCACGCCACCGCACACGGTGGACAGAAGCGCAAAGCCCATCATCGAGGCGAAGCGCGCGCGATTCGAGCCGGCCGCGTCGGCGAGACAGGTCCAGAAAGCGCCGATCGCGGCCCATGCAAAAACCGGGTCGTGCAGCAGATTGCCGAGCACCAGCATAGCGGTGGACGCGCAGGCGGCTCTCAGCCCTTCCGACAGATTGGCCTCGCTCGTCGAAAACGACACCATCCATACCGGCCGTCTGCGGTAGATCGCGGTGACGAGCGCGTACAGGCTCGCGTAAAGGCGGCTCGGCCAGCGCAGCGACGAAGGGTTGGACTTGCGATTCAGCATCCGGACGGTGGGCTTCCAAAAAAAAAAACGCACGTTGGCGCTACCTCAGCGCATTAATACGCCGACGGCGGAAAACCTGCCGTGGCCGCCGAATGATAAGGGTTAACACTCATATATAAAAATGCCTTCGGTTCATCCATTCGATGCGTTGTGTCTATGCGCTGCAACGCCCGGCCAGGAAGGCGCACTGACCGCAAGACACGCTGGGCGGGGAGCGGAATTCCTGAAAACGCCGCCGATGAAAAAACCGCGTGGCCCTTGCAGGCTCACGCGGTTTTTTCATCAAGCACCGATGTAACGCAGCTTACTTCTTGTAGTTCGCCACGCCTTCGGTGATTTCCTTGTGAGCGGCTTCGATGCCGGCCCAGCCGTCGACCTTTACCCACTTGCCCTTTTCCAGCGCCTTGTATTGCTCGAAGAAGTGCTTGATCTGGTCCTTCAGGTATGCCGGAACGTCGTCGATCGACTTGAGATCAGCGGTCATCGGGCAGACCTTGTCATGCGCGACGGCGACCAGCTTGGCGTCGACGCCCGATTCGTCAGTCATTTGCAGCATGCCGAGCGCGCGGGCGCGGACCACCGAGCCAGCCAGCAGCGGGAACGGCGTGATCACCAGCACGTCGACCGGGTCGCCGTCGCCCGACAGCGTTTGCGGAATGTAGCCGTAATTCGCCGGATAGCGCATGCCCGTGCCGATGAAACGGTCGACGTGGAGCAGGCCCGTTTCCTTGTCAGCTTCGTACTTCACCGGATCGCTTTGCGCCGGGATTTCGATGATGACGTTGAAATCTTGCGGAAGGTCTTTGCCTGCGGGGACGTGATTGAAGCTCATGAGCGCTCTCTGATCAGATGGAATTCGGAACACGGCGTGCGGCGCGTGAACTCGAGCGGCGTGAATCGCGAAACTCGCCAGCACGAGGCGCTACGGCCGGACAGTGCGGAATACGCCATTATAGCCAATCGGCCGATGGCACCTCTGGTTGGATCGGCGCGATAATCGTCTGGCGTCGCTCGATTGTGCCTCTCGTTTGTGAACATCGCGTATCTGAACCTCGGCCTGAACCTCGGCTTGAATCACGGCTGGGTGACACCTCACGGAGCATGCATGGAAGAAGCCCGGCATTTCATCGGCGGCGAATGGTCCGCTGCATCAGGCGGCGAAACGATCGCCGTACTCGATCCCTCGGACGGCCAGCCGTTCACCCGGCTGGCTCGCGGCACCGCGGCCGATATCGACGCCGCCGTCCATGCCGCCCGCCGCGCCTTCGAAGGCGCATGGGGCGAAGCGAGCGCCGCCGAACGCGGCCGCGTGCTGTACCGGCTGTCGATGCTGGTGGCCGTCCATCAGGAAGAACTCGCGCAACTCGAAGCCCGCGACACCGGCAAGCCGCTCAAACAGGCGCGCGCCGATTCGGCTGCGCTCACGCGCTATTTCGAGTTCTACGCCGGCGCGGCGGACAAGCTGCACGGTGAAACGCTCCCCTATCAGGCCGGCTACACGGTGCTGACGATCCGCGAGCCGCACGGCGTGACCGGCCACATCGTGCCGTGGAACTACCCGATGCAGATTTTCGGCCGTAGCGTCGGCGCGGCGCTCGCCACCGGCAATGCGTGTGTCGTCAAACCGGCGGAAGACGCGTGCCTCTCGGTATTGCGCGTCGCCGAACTGGCGGCCGAGGCGGGCTTGCCGGCGGGCGCGCTGAATATCGTCACCGGTTACGGGCATGAAGCGGGCGCGGCGCTTGCGCGTCATCCCGGCATCGATCACATCTCCTTCACCGGCTCGCCCGAAACCGGCAAGCTCGTCACGCAAATGGCCGCGGAGAACCACGTGCCGGTCACGCTGGAACTGGGCGGCAAATCGCCTCAAATCGTGTTCGCCGACGCGGATCTCGAGGCGGCGCTGCCCGTGCTGGTATCGGCGATCGTGCAGAACGCCGGGCAAACCTGCTCGGCGGGCAGCCGCGTGTTGATCGACCGGGCGATTTACGAACCGTTGCTCGACCGGCTGAGCAGCGCGTTCCACGCGCTGCGGGTCGGACCGTCGCATGCCGATCTCGATTGCGGTCCCCTGATCAATGCGAAGCAGCAACAGCGCGTGTGGGACTTCCTCTCCGACGCCCAACACGACGGCATCCCGATGGCGGCGCACGGCGAAGTCATCCCCGAAGCGCCCGAAAGCGGCTTCTATCAGGCGCCCACCTTGCTGCGCGACGTGCCCGCAAGCCACCGTCTCGCGCGCGACGAAGTGTTCGGCCCCGTCCTCGCCGCGATGTCGTTCGCCGACGAAGACGAAGCGCTCTCGCTCGCCAACGGCACGCAGTACGGTCTGGTCGCGGGTATCTGGACGCGCGACGGCGCCCGGCAGATGCGCCTTGCGCGGCGTCTGCGCTCCGGCCAGGTGTTCATCAACAACTATGGCGCGGGCGGCGGCGTCGAATTGCCGTTCGGCGGCGTGAAGCATTCAGGCCATGGACGCGAAAAAGGTTTCGAAGCGCTGTATGGCTTCACGGTGTTGAAAACCATCGCCATTCGTCACGGCTAGGCAGGCTGAGTGAGTGCGGTTGAATTCGCAGCGAAGTTAGTGAAAGCATCACCATCCACAACAAGCAACGGAGACATCATGCGGTTGACAGGTAAAACAGCCATCGTCACGGGTGGCGGCTCGGGTTTCGGCGAAGGCATCGCGAAGACCTACGCGCGCGAAGGCGCGAACGTGGTGGTCAACGATCTGAACGGCGCCGCGGCCGAACGTGTGGCGAGCGAAATCGCCATCGCCGGCGGCAAGGCGATCGCGGTGGCCGGCAACGTCACGCAACGCGAGGATTGGCAAAAACTGCGCGAGGCCGCGCTCGAAGACTTCGGCAGCGTGCAAATCGTCGTCAACAATGCCGGCACCACGCATCGCAACAAACCGGTGCTCGACGTGACGGAAGCCGAATTCGACCGCGTCTATGCGGTGAACGTCAAAAGCATCTACTGGAGCGTGCAGGAATTCGTGCCGTATTTCCGCCAGCAAGGCGGTGGCGTTTTCATCAATATTGCGTCGACGGCCGGCGTGCGGCCACGGCCAGGCCTCATCTGGTACAACGGCAGCAAGGGCGCGGTGATCATCGCCAGCAAGTCGCTCGCCGTCGAACTGGGCCCGGACCGCATTCGGGTGAACTGTGTGAACCCCGTGATGGGCGAGACGGCGCTGCTGACCGAATTCATGGGTGTCGAAGATACGCCTGAAAACCGCAAGCGCTTTCTCGCCGGCATTCCGCTCGGGCGGTTTTCGACGCCGCAGGATATCGCCAACGCGGCGCTCTATCTCGCCTCGGACGAGGCCGAGTTCGTCACCGGCGTGTGCCTCGAAGTGGACGGTGGGCGCTGCGTGTAAACGCCATGCTAACCAAACCATCCAGCACGGCTAGAATCGCGATCGACGGCGGTACTTCATTTCCACAAGAAAAGAGGAGACACCATGGCTAGTCCCGCAAATCCGCTTCACCATCCCGGCGCGGGAGCGCCACCTTCCAGCTTCGAAGAGGCGACCTACCGCAAGGTCAGTTGGCGGCTCGCGCCGTTCCTGATGCTCTGCTACGTGGTCGCATATCTCGATCGCGTCAACGTCGGCTTCGCCAAGCTGCAAATGACCACCGATCTGGGCCTAAGCGACGCGGTCTACGGCTTCGGTGCGGGTATTTTCTTCCTCGGCTATTTCATCTTCGAGATTCCGAGCAACGTCATCCTGCACAAGGTGGGCGCGCGGGTGTGGATCGCACGGATCATGGTCTCGTGGGGCGTGATCTCGATGCTGACCATGTTCGTCACCACGCCAACCATGTTTTACGTGATGCGCTTCCTGCTCGGGCTCGCCGAAGCAGGCTTCTTCCCCGGCATCATCCTGTATCTCACCTACTGGTATCCGTCGCACCGGCGTGGCCGCATGACCACCTGGTTCATGACGGCAATCGCGTTGTCAGGCGTGATCGGCGGCCCGGTCTCAGGCTATATCCTGAAGAGCTTCAACGGCATGAACGGCTGGCATGGCTGGCAGTGGCTGTTTCTGCTCGAAGGGATTCCTTCGGTGATCGTCGGGATCATGGTGTTTTTGATGCTGGATGACCGCATCTCGAAGGCCAGGTGGCTCACCAAGGAAGAGAAGGAACTGCTCGAACGTCAGGTGTCAGCCGAAGAAGCCACCAAGCACGACATGCCGATTCGCCAGGTGCTCACGAGCGGCCGCGTGCTGATGCTGAGCCTCACGTACTTCTCGTTCGTGATGGGCCTCTATGGCGTGAGCTTCTGGCTGCCGACCATCATCAAGGCGACCGGTGTGACAGACGCGTTCATGATCGGCATCCTGTCGGCGATTCCGTTCGCGGCGGCGGTGGTCGCGATGGTGTTCGTGTCGCGCAGCGCGGACCGC
Source organism: Paraburkholderia sp. SECH4 (assembly GCF_030511745.1). Taxonomy (NCBI): domain Bacteria; kingdom Pseudomonadati; phylum Pseudomonadota; class Betaproteobacteria; order Burkholderiales; family Burkholderiaceae; genus Paraburkholderia; species Paraburkholderia sp. SECH4. The sequence goes on along the minus strand of NZ_JALOCP010000037.1, from coordinate 46,298 downwards.
AAGCGCGAGCGGCGCTGGCATATCGCGTTGCCGGCCTTCGCCGGGGCGATCGGCCTCGTGCTCTCCGTGGTGTGGGCGCACAACACGGTGCTGGCGATGGCCTCGCTCACGCTCGCGACCATGGGCATCCTCACCACCTTGCCGCTGTTCTGGAGTTTGCCGACGGCGATTCTCGCCGGCACGGGCGCGGCGGCCGGCATCGCGATGATCAATTCGATCGGCAATCTCGCGGGCTTTCTCAGCCCGTACGCGGTCGGCTGGCTGAAGCAGGCAACTGCCGCGAACGACTCCGGCATGTATATGCTGGCGGCGTTCATGATCCTCGGCGGTCTGCTGGCGATCAGTGTGCCGGCGAAGATGGTCAATAAGTAAGCGCGGCTGACCGACGATCTCGCAGACGACGTAACGCAGCAACCACCGCCAAAAGTCCTGAGTTACGCGTAACGCGCTCCACGTTCCAAAGAAAAAGCCCCGGCATCTTCCAACGCCGGGGCTTTTTCATATGCGTCTATTGCGGTCTACAGCGGCGCGTCTCAACCGCTCGCCGCAGCACTCAACGCATCAAACGATATTCATCGCCAACGCACTCTCGCGATAATGCTCGCTCGCCTTGGCGGAATCGCCGATCTGTTCATGCAAACGCGCCAACGCGCGATGCGAACGAATTTTCAGCGTCTCGTTGTCGGCCAGTTTCAGTGCACGTTCGAGGAACGATTGCGCCTTGCCCCACAACTGCTGATGCAGGCATAAGCGGCCCAACGCGAACATCAGGTCCGCGTCTTCCGGGCGATCCTTCTGCCAGCCTTCGGCCTTCTGGATCAGCGGCAACGCGTCGCCCCCGGTCGTGTCCGGATAGCGGCGCAGCAGACGCGCGTCCCAGTTCTGCGCCAGCGCCTCTTCGACAATCTTGCGGGCTTCCTGCGGACGATTTAGCGACACCAGCAATTCGGCCGCGAGATCAGCAAGACGCGGCGAATGACGTTCAGTCGCCGACAGCGAATTCCACAATTCCAGCAGGGCATCAGCGTTATGACGCCGGTCGCGCAGCAGGTTTTCCGCCGCGAGCTGACGCAAACGCACCGCCACCGCCGGATGGATCGCCTCGCGTTTTTCCAGCGTCTTGACGAGCTTGAGCACTTCGCTCCAGTTCTTCAATTGCTGTTGCGCACGCAACGTGATCTGCTGCGCGTGAATCCGCCGTGCGCCCTGCGACTGCATTTCAGTCAGCGCGGCGAGTGCACCGTCCGCGTCGCGGCCATCGGCACGCATGTCGGCGGTCGCCATCAGGCGGGCGTCCTGCCAGTCGGCCCCGTCGATCTGAGCGAGCCACTCGTCGCGCCGCGCATATTCATGCATGCGATGCGCCGCGGTGGCCGCGATCAAACCGGCTGCGCCCTTGTTGTCGCCATTCGTGAGCGAATCTTTCGCGGCTTTTTCAGCGCGCGAGAAGCGCCCGGCGTACAGATTGCCGATCGCGTCACGCAAAGCGGCGTGCGCCTTCGCGACACGCGAGCGCGCACGGTAGGCCGCCACGCGCTGCGGCATGCGCCAGATATTGCGCACGATGCGCAGCAGCGCATACAGCAGGATGAACAGCACCACCAGCCCGACCACGAACAGATTCAGCGAGATGTCGACGCGGTACGGCGGATAGACCAGCAGCACCTGCCCCATGTCGAAGCGTCCGACCACCGCCAGCACCACCGCGATGGCGAACAGCAACGCGAGCCATAGAAGTCCCCGGATTGCCATGATTAACCTCGGCTCCGGTATTGATTGACGGCCTGCAGGCTGGTGTTCAGATTCGGCAGTTCAACTGCGGCCGAGCCCGCATCCACCTGCTTGACCAGATCGACCACGGTCTGCGTTTTCTTCGACGTGTTGTCGAAGTAGCGAGTGAGCGCGGCCTGCGACGCCTGCAGGTCGGACTTCAGCGTGGTCTGGTTGCGCGAGAGCAGCGCAAGCCGCGCCGACAGCAAGCGCAGTTTCAGATTCTCGCGTACGAAGTAGCCTTGATCGGGCGTGACGAGCATGGCGTCGGCGTTGTCGATGCGGCGCACCTGCACGAGGCTGGTGAGCTGCTGGCCAATGCCGGTCGTGACTTCACGCCACCACACTTTCCAGCGCGGCTCGCCGGTGGCCGCGGCCACCTTCGCCGTATCGGCCCAGGTGGCGGCCTTCGGTGTGGCGTGGGCAATCGGTGCTTCGCCGGAGAGCGGCAGGTTGTCGACCTGGTCGATCGCGTTGTCGAGCTTGATCGCCATACCCGTCAGATCGGTGGACGGCGCGGCCTTCAGCTTGTCGATGTCTTGCGCGATCGCCTTGCGCACCGTCACGGCCTGCGGGCTATCCGACGCGGCGAGACGCGTGTCCGCGCTTTGCAGCGCGAACAGCGCGAGCTGCGTATTGCCCGTGAGCTGCAATTGCTGGCTCGCGGCCGACAGCATCTGGCCGACTTCAGCCATCGTCCAGTCGTCGCGATTGCGGGCGAGATCGGAGTATTGCTGTTGCAGCGCCTGCTGCGCGGTCTGCGCATCCGCGAGCTTGCCTTCGAGTTGCGCGACCTGCGCTTCGGATTGATGCACCGTGGCCAGCGCCTGATCGGTCTTGACGCGCAATTCGTTGGTCTGCGCGTCGTTGGCCTGCTGGCGTTGCGCGATCTGCTGCTGGGTGCGCTCCACCTTGCGATTGAGCGCATAGCCGCCCACCCCCGCCGCACAAGCGATGATCACGACAACAAACCACAGCAGCGGTCCGCTCGCGCTGCGGCGCTTTTGCTGCGCTTCGTAGGGCGTGAAGGGTGGATTCGGCGGCAACGCAGTGGTTGCGGCCGGCTGGGGTGAAGCGTTCGTGGATGCGTTCGTTTCAGTCATGCGTGATTTAGCCGGTGAATGAGCCGGGTTGGACGGTACCGGTTGAACAACGGTCGGGACGGCGGCAAGCAAGGCGCGGGCAATACGCTCATCGCCCGCACCGGACACCGTAATGCTATCAAAACCCAATGCCCGCGCGGTCTGCGCGATACGGGGATGCGGCGTGACCAGATTGGCGTGCTTCAGTTGCGTGATTTCGTCGGCGGTCAGATGCTCCAGCGCAAGTTCATGCAGGTTGCGCACCCCTTCCGAGCTGGTGAGCAGCCAGGCGTGCGGTGCGCCGGCCAGAAGCGCGTGCACGCGCGCCCAGCCGCCGATCGACGGTTCCGGCACGAGGCGGCGATAGGCCGCGACCGTTTCGACTTCGGCACCCGCCTCGCGCAAGCGGTCAGCAAGCCATTCGCGGCCGCCGTCGCCACGCACGATCAGGACGCGCTTGCCTTCGAGGCTCGTCGCGCCAAGCGCGGTATCGATCGCCGCGAACAGGCCTTCGGAATCGAAGCGCGCCGTATCGTCGTCGGGTACGGACGGTGGGCTGATGATGTTGTACGCCGGCGCCGCGACGCCGTGGCGCGCCAGCGCCTGCACGCTGCCCGGCCCGACTACGCCGATCGGCAGCGCGTGCGGCCAGATCGCATCGCTCCTGGCAAACGCGTGATCGACCGCGTTGGGCGAGACGAACACCACCAGTGCATAGCGTTCCAGAGAGGCCAGCGCCGCGCGCAACGGCGCCTCGTCAGCGACAGGCGCGATGTCGATCAGCGGAAAGTCGAGCACGGCAATGCCCGCTGCCTCGAGTTGCGCGATCAACGCGTTCGACTGACCGGCCGGTCGCGTAATCACGACAGTGAACGCCGCCTTGCCGACGGATGAGGATGCGTTGCCCGGGATATCGGCCGCCATCACTCGCCGGTCGCCGCGCTGTCCGTCGACCCGGCGGCGGGGCCGCTGGCCGTGCTCAACGCGCGGACGATTTCCATCGCACCTTGCTGTTCGAGCGCGTCCGCCACTTCCTTGCCGAGCGCCACAGCACGTTCGACGGTGGGCGCCGGCGCCGATGCCTGCGCGCTCAACACACGCTGACCGTCGGGCGTAGCGACGATACCGCGCAGATGCAGCGCGCCGTCGTGCCAGTGTGCATAGGCCGCGAGCGGCACTTCGCAACTGCCGCCGAGGGCACGGGAGACCATCCGCTCCGCTTCGACGGCCGCTGCCGTATGTTCGTGATGCAACGGTGCGAGCCATGCCGCGAGGTCCGCGCGATCGGCGCGAATCTCGATGCCGAGCGCGCCCTGACCGGCTGCTGGCAAGCTGTCTTCGGGATCGAGCAGTGCGCGGATGCGCTCGCCGAGACCCAAACGCTTCAAACCGGCCGCCGCCAGAATGATCGCCGCATAGTCGCCGCGATCGAGTTTCGACAGACGGGTGTCCAGATTGCCGCGCAACGGCCGCACCACGAGGTGCGGATAACGCATGCGTAGCATGCCCTCGCGGCGCAGGCTGGAGGTGCCGACCACGGCGCCGGCCGGCAGCGCGGCCAGCGAGTCGTACTCGTTGGACACCAGCGCGTCGCGCGGATCTTCGCGTTCCATGATGGTGGAGAGCGCAAAGCCCGCCGGCAATGTCATGGGCACGTCTTTGAGCGAGTGCACGGCCAGATCGGCGCGGCCGTCGGCTAGCGCCGCTTCCAGTTCCTTGACGAAGAGGCCCTTACCACCAACCTTCGACAAAGTGCGATCGAGAATTTGATCGCCACGTGTCGTCATTCCAAGGATTTTTACGTCACAAGATGGATATAATTTGTGCAGCGCACATCGCACATGCTCCGCCTGCCACATGGCAAGGCGGCTTTCTCGCGACGCAATCACAAGCGTGTGGGGTGGCGCAGAAAACGTCTCGGTGTTCATTAGCTTGCTGATCGAATGACGGGATGTAATAACAATCAATGTTAGCACGCGCCCTTGTGTCTCAAGGCACAGCGGAGCGCCGTGCCGGCGCGGTATCGATGGAGGAGACGGGCCTCGCACAGCGCGCGCCTGCCTCATCCCAGCCTGTTCAAGCACGGTCGTTCGCGCACCGGGGCGCGGCATGCGGGATGATGCAATGCGGCGCACCGTGGCTGTCGTGCATGCAATGCACGTCACACACCTCGTGCGCTTCATGCAAATGCGCACGCGGCCACCCTCTCCGGCGTATTGCCATCGGCGCATACCGGTTTGTCCAGGTTTCGCGCAGTTCCCGTTGCAACTCTTAGTGCAGTTCCGCAGTAGCAGTTCATCACTCAACAGACCCTGGCTTCCCTGAGGAAACCCATCGTGACGTCTTCCGGATCGGCGCGCCCTGCCCGCCGCAACACTGCATCGCCCAACGCTCAAGCGGCTGACGCCGCAACGGCTGCCCAGTCCACACCGGCCAAACGCGCCGGCAAAGCTGCCAAGGCAAGCCAGGCCGCCAACGTCGCCAAAGCCTCCAAATCCGCCAAAGCCTCCACGCCCGCCAAGGCGGACAAGGCAGTGAAGGCCGTCAGGACAGCTAAGGCGACGCAAGCCACGAACGCCGCCCAGACGCTGAAACCGGCCAAAGCGAAGTCCCCGAAGACCAAGGTCGTCGCAAGCGTTGCCGCGCCGGAAGCCACTCAGGCGCCCAAGCTGCAGGCCGTTTCGCCGGATACGGTTGCACCCGCGTCGAAAAGCAGCGGCCGCACGCGTGAGGACAAGGACCATCCGCTGTTCCAGGACATCCGCTATCTGGGGCGCCTACTCGGCGACGTGCTGCGCGAACAGGAAGGCGACGCGGTGTTCGACGTCGTGGAGACGATCCGCCAGACCGCCGTGCGTTTTCGCCGCGAGGACGATAGCGCCGCCGCGCAAACGCTCGACAAGAAACTGCGTTCGCTGAGCCCGGAGCAAACGGTCAGCGTGGTGCGTGCGTTCAGCTACTTCTCGCATCTTGCGAATATCGCTGAAGACCGCCACCGCAATCGCCGTCACCGGATTCACGCGCTGGCCGGCTCGACCTCGCAACCGGGCACCATGTCGCACGCACTCGAACGGCTCGTCGAGGCGGGCGCCGCCGCGACGCCGGTCCTGCAGCAGTTTTTCAACGACGCGTTGATCGTGCCGGTCCTGACCGCACACCCTACCGAGGTGCAGCGCAAGAGCATTCTCGACGCGCAGCATGACGTCGCGCGCCTCCTCGCCGAACGCGATCAGCAACTGACCAACCGCGAACGCGCGCATAACGAAGCGATGCTGCGTGCGAGCGTCACGTCGCTCTGGCAAACGCGGATGCTGCGCGATTCGCGTCTGACGGTAGCCGATGAAATCGAAAACGCGCTGTCGTATTACCGCGCGACCTTCCTCGAAGAAATTCCGGCGCTCTACGCCGACATCGAGGAAGCGCTCGCCGAGCACGGTCTCGAGGCGCGCCTGCCGCCGTTCCTCCAGATGGGTAGCTGGATCGGCGGCGATCGTGACGGCAATCCGAACGTCACGGCCGAAACGCTCGAACACGCAATCACCCGCCAGGCGGCCGTGATCTTCGAACACTATATGGAGCAGGTGCACAAGTTGGGCGCCGAGTTGTCGGTGTCGAACCTGCTCGCGGGCGCAAGCGACGCGTTGAAAGAACTCGCGGCCATCTCGCCCGACCAGTCGCCGCACCGCACCGACGAACCGTATCGCCGTGCGTTGATCGGCATGTACACGCGACTCGCTGCAAGTGCGCGCGTACGTCTCGGTGAAGGCAGCGTGCCGGTGCGCAGCGCAGGCCGCGGCGCGGCGCCGATACGCGCCAAGCCGTACGACGACTCCGCCGAATTCGTGCGCGATTTGCATGTGCTGATCGATTCGCTCGCCGAGCATCATGGCGCGCCGCTCGCGGCACCCCGCCTGTCGCCGCTCGCGCGCGCCGCCGAAGTATTCGGCTTCCATCTGGCGAGCATCGACTTGCGTCAGAGCTCCGACATCCATGAAGCGGTGATCGCCGAGTTGCTGAAGCGCGCGGGCGTCGAAGACGACTACGCGTCGCTCTCCGAAGAAGACAAGCTCAAGGTGCTGCTCGCCGAACTTTCACAGCCGCGAGCGTTGCGCCTGCCCTACGCCGAGTATTCCGATCTCGTGAAGAGCGAGCTCGGCGTACTCGAAGAGGCCCGCGTCACGCGCGAGAAGTTCGGCGCGCGCGCGGTGCGCAACTACATCATTTCACACACGGAAACCGTCAGCGATCTGGTCGAAGTGATGTTGCTGCAGAAGGAAACCGGCCTGCTGCACGGCCGCCTCGGCGACGCGCACGATCCCGCGCAAGCAGGGCTGATGGTGATCCCGCTGTTCGAGACGATCCCCGACTTGCGCAACGCGCCGCATATCATGCGCGATCTGATCGCGCTGCCGGGCGTGGGTGCACTGATCGAACATCAGGGTAACGAGCAGGAAGTGATGCTCGGCTATTCGGACAGCAACAAGGACGGCGGCTTCCTGACGTCGAACTGGGAGCTGTACCGCGCCGAACTGGCGCTGGTGTCGCTATTCAATGAACGCGGCGTGACCCTGCGCCTGTTCCATGGACGCGGAGGCACGGTAGGCCGCGGCGGTGGTCCGACGTATCAGGCGATTCTGTCGCAGCCGCCGGGCACCGTCGACGGCCAGATCCGCTTGACCGAGCAAGGCGAAGTGATCGCCAGCAAGTTCGGCAATCCGGAAATCGGCCGGCGCAACCTGGAAACGGTGGTGGCCGCAACGCTCGAAGCGTCGTTGTTGCCGCACGGCATTGCGCCCGCGCAATTGCCCGCCTTCGAAGAGACGATGCAGCAATTGTCCGACGCGGCGATGGCGTCGTATCGCGCGCTGGTCTACGAAACGCCGGGCTTCAAGGAGTATTTCTTCGAGTCGACGCCGATCTCGGAGATCGCCGAGTTGAACATCGGCAGCCGTCCGGCTTCGCGCAAATTGCAGGATCCGAAGCAACGCAAGATCGAAGATCTGCGTGCGATTCCGTGGGGCTTCTCATGGGGCCAATGCCGTTTGCTGCTGACCGGCTGGTACGGTTTCGGCAGCGCGGTGGCCGCGCATCTGGACAGCGCGCCGAGCGACGCCGAGCGCACCCGCCGTCTTGCGCTGCTCAAGAAAATGCACAAGACGTGGCCGTTCTTCGCGAACCTGCTCTCCAACATGGACATGGTGCTGGCGAAGACCGACCTTGCGGTGGCCTCGCGCTACGCACAGCTCGTGTCGGACAAGAAGCTGCGCAAGCATGTGTTCGAGCGCATCGTCGCGGAATGGGAGCGGACGTCGAAGGTGTTGTCGGAGATCACCGGCAAGAGCGAACGGCTTGCGGAGAATCCGTTGCTTGCGCGTTCGATCAAGAACCGCTTTCCGTATCTCGATCCGTTGAATCACTTGCAGGTCGAGTTGCTCAAGCGTCACCGCGCGGGCGATACCAACGCGCGCGTGCGGCGCGGGATTCATTTGAGCATCAACGGGATTGCGGCTGGATTGCGCAATACGGGCTGATCGAGGACGGTTTGAATGGCGGCTGATTCAGCCACCGCTCCGCCAAAGCCGAACACGGATTATTTCGCCGTGTTCGGCTTTGGCATTTCTGAGGCTGGAATGTTGAATTTGAGCGGAGGCTCGCGCCACACCTGCTTGTGATTTTCACGCTCGGCAAGCTCGGACTGCAGGCGTGTGTCAAGGTCGCGGCGTGCTTGAGGCGACATATTCACATTGGAACCGGGCGCCGTGATGCTGTTCGTCGAACTGGATGACTGCGGCGTGACCGGACTGGACGACAGTGCGCGCGGCAAGGTGGTGCCCTGTTCGCGATAGTAGTCCCGATCCGATTGGGCCGACGCGCCGGCAGACAGCGCGGCGGCCGCCACAAAAAGTAACCAACGTTGCATCCGGACACCTCTGAATTAATAAGTGATCCGGAGGTTATCACGGCGCACATCTCGTTATTAGGTCCGTCGCTGCGTTAAGCCGTGCGCGTCGCCGGGCCGCGGCGGCGGCCGTTCCGCTTCCATGTCAGCCTACTGCGCCTCGATCATCAGCGCGTCGAGCTTGAATGAACCGTCGTCCTGTACATCGAAATACTGACGCACCTCATCGGGCGAGTTGCTCCACAGCGAGCGAATCGCCGCCACGCGCGGCTCCGGCGTGCGCATGCGCGCCACCCACGAACTGAACTCAATCTCAATGCGCCAACACTCGCGAATCGATGCCTTGAAACCGGCCGCTTCGAACAATGCAATCCATTCATCCGCGCGGTAGTCGCGGATATGCGAGCCGTCGCGCAGCAATTCCACCGCCTGAATATGCGTATCGAGCAGCGGATGCTCGGCGCCGGCGATGTCGATGAACAGCACCTTGCCGCCCGGCTTCAACACGCGCCGCACCTCGGCCAATGCAAGCGGCACGTCGTGCCAGTGATGCGCGCTCATCCGGCTGATGATCCAGTCGAACGAATGATCGTCGAACGGCAGCGTTTCGGCCGCGCCCTGTTGCGTGCGGATGTTGGTGAGGCCGCGATCTTTGGCCGCGCCGTCGACGGTCGCCAGCATTTGCGGCGCGATGTCGTAGGCGACCACTTCTTTTGCGTGCGGCGCTACCGCGAAACTCGCGTGACCTGCTCCGCAGCCCATGTCGAGCACCTTCGCATCTGGCGTCGCGGCGATCGATTCGGCCAGCGTCTGCAGATCGGCGCCGGTGGCATGCGTCTGACTCGTCAAATACGCGGCGGCGGTCGAGCCGAAGGCGTCGGCGACCTGATCGTGATGCTTCATGGGAGGCTCCGGTTATTTACGTGGGGTTGCGCCGGGCTTGAGCCCGGGTCTTTCTGGACGGCGCTGCGTCGTTCCAGCCGCTACAATAGAGCCCGCCGTGTACCAGTACAAGTTAAGCAATTATTCTGGTATCAATAACACCACCCCGCCAAGTGCCGCCCAACCAGAATGACCACGCCGTCCTCCGCCGACAGTCCGCCGCCGCTCGAAGCCACGCCCGCCCGCGCACTTGGCGATTTCATCCGTGCGCATCGCGAACGGCTCTCGCCGCAAGCGCTCGGTCTGCCACCCGGTCCGCGCCGCCGGACACCCGGCTTGCGGCGTGAGGAAGTCGCGCAGTTGTGCGGCGTGAGCCCGACCTGGTACACGTGGATCGAACAGGGCCGTCCCGTCTCCGCTTCCGCCGATGCGCTGGCGCGGATTGCGGTCGCGCTGCAACTGTCGCGCGCGGAGCGGGCGTATCTGTTCGAACTGGCTGCGCAGCGCGACCCGGCCGAGCCTGATCCGGCCGCCGCCGACGCGCCCGCCACCCTGCTGGAAGCGGTGCAACTCGTGAACGCACCGGCCTACGTGCTCGACCGGCAGTGGAACGCGCTCGCCTGGAACGAACGCGCCGCCGATCTGTTCGTCGGCTGGCTGGACGGCACGCACGACCGCAATCTGCTGCGCTACACCTTCACCGAACCGGCCGCACGCGAGTTGATCGTCGACTGGGAAACGCGCGCACGGCGCCTCGCCGCCGAATTCCGCGCCGACTCGATCCGCCATCTGAACGACGCGCCCACCCGCGGGCTGATCGACTCCCTCACCGCCGCCAGCGACGCGTTCGCACGCTTCTGGGCCTCGCAGGATGTCGGCGGCCGCGAAGGCGGCCGGCGCGAATTCAACCATCCGCGCGACGGCCGCCTCGTCTACGACCAGATCACCTTCAAGCCCGCGCATCGCGAGGATCTGAAGCTGGTGGTGCTGGTGCGGGAATAGCCCAGTGTTAAAATCCCAGTCTTTCGCCCGTTTCGATGGCGCCTGTACCGTACGCAAACGCCGTCTGCCTCTTCACCGCTCGTTCAACTGCCCAACACCATGACGTCCCAACTGCACAAAAAAGGCGAAGCCTGGTCGGCTCGCTTCTCGGAGCCGATGTCGGAGCTCGTCAAACGCTACACGTCGTCGGTTTTCTTCGACAAGCGTCTGGCGCTCGTCGATATTGAAGGGTCGCTCGCGCACGCCTCGATGCTGGCCGCGCAGAAGATCATCGCCGCCGACGACCTCGCCGCAATCCAACGCGGCATGGCGCAGATCAAGGGTGAAATCGAGCGAGGCGAGTTCGAGTGGCAACTCGATCTGGAAGACGTCCACCTGAACATCGAAGCGCGCCTGACCGCGCTAATCGGCGACGCCGGCAAGCGCCTGCACACGGGCCGCTCGCGCAACGACCAGGTGGCGACGGATATCCGTTTGTGGCTGCGCGGCGAAATCGACCGCATCGGCGGCCTGCTGACCGAATTGCGCACTGCCCTGCTCGAGATGGCGGAAAAAAACGCGTCGACCATCATGCCGGGCTTCACGCACCTGCAAGTCGCGCAGCCGGTCACGTTCGGCCATCACCTGCTCGCCTACGTCGAAATGTTTTCGCGCGACGCCGAACGCATGGTCGATTGCCGCAAGCGCGTGAATCGCCTGCCGCTGGGCGCCGCCGCTCTGGCCGGCACCAGCTATCCGATCGACCGTCATGCGGTGGCGAAAACGCTGGGCTTCGACGGCATCTGTGCAAACTCGCTGGACGCGGTGTCCGATCGTGACTTCGCGATCGAATTCACGGCAGCGTCGGCATTGATCATGACGCACGTGTCGCGCTTCTCGGAAGAGCTCGTGCTGTGGATGAGCCCGCGCGTCGGCTTCATCGATCTGGCCGACCGTTTCTGCACCGGTTCGTCGATCATGCCGCAGAAGAAGAATCCGGACGTGCCCGAACTCGCGCGTGGCAAGACGGGCCGCGTGAACGGCCATCTGATCGCGCTGCTGACCTTGATGAAAGGCCAGCCGCTCGCGTACAACAAGGACAATCAGGAAGACAAGGAGCCGCTGTTCGACACCGTCGATACGGTCGCGGACACGCTGCGCATTTTCGCTGAAATGGTCGCCGGCATCTCGGTGAAGCCGCAAGCCATGCGCGACGCCGCGCTGCAAGGTTTCTCCACGGCAACCGACCTCGCCGACTACCTGGTCAAGCGCGGCCTGCCGTTCCGCGACGCGCACGAAGCGGTGGCGCTGGCGGTTCGCGTGTGTGCCGATCGCGGCTGCGACCTGGCCGACCTGACGCTGGAAGAAATGCGTAAGGAACTGCCGAACGTCGCGCATCTGATAGGCGAAGACGTGTTCTCGTATCTGACGCTCGAAGGTTCGGTAGCGAGCCGCAACCATCCGGGCGGCACGGCGCCCGAGCAGGTGCTCGCGGCGGTCAAGGCGGCACGGGAAGCGTTGAAGTAAGGTAAGGCCCGGCGCGCACGGGCGCGGCGCGCAAAAAGAAAGCCCGCGCGAAGCGGGCCAAATGAAAGACTTCCACCGATGCCTCTCGAAAGAGGCCATCGAAGTGTAGGCGTGTTTTGGCCGCGGGCAAATCCGGTCATATTTCGGCCTATTACAAAGCGCGCAATGGTCCGGTGCGCAAGCTGAACCGGCGCTGCACCGCCGGTCGCTTGCGCCCCCAGAGCGCTTTAGGGCACTACCGTCTGCGGCAATGGATCAAGAAAACCCGCATCGCGCAGATAACCGACGTAGAGCCGGATCAGCGCACCGTAGTCGACCGTTAGATCCACACCGTGCCGCGCCAGCTCCGTCAACGTTCCGATCTGTTCGACCGGCAAGGGCGCGGCGGACAGATCGCCCGTATAAAAGTCGCGAATCAGCGCCAGACCATTCGACGCGTCGAGATCCGCCAGCCGCCGTTGCCAGTCAGCCGCCGGCTGCGGCTCGGCACGCAAACCGCAACCGGCGAGCGCCGCGAACCACTGCCGCTGGCTGAGCACGAGCGGATTGTTGAGGTTCGCCACCCGCAAGCCGGCACGCGGATGCAGTGCCACCGCCGTCACCGCGCCGGCCAGCAGATCGACCGGCATCATCTCCACTTCCTGGGCCGTTTCCGGATAAGCGCCCAACTGCAGGCAGCCCTTATTGAACAGCCAGAAATGGTTGTGCGCGAAGTTGCTGAAGCCGGTACGGCTGTGGCCGGTGATATTGCCCGGCCGCGCGATCACCGCCGGCAAACCGAAGCAGCGCGCACACTCCGCGACCCGCTGCTCGCCCACCCACTTTGTCAACAGATAGCCGTTGTCCAGCATGGGACGAGCGTCATTCACGCGCTCGTCGATGCGCCGGGCGCCCGCCAGCATCTCGCCGACCGACAGTGTCGAGACGAAGCAGAACGGTTTTTGCCGCTGCGTCAGCGCGAGCCGCAGCAATGCCTCGGTGCCGCCGACGTTCGCTTCCTTCATCGCCTCATAGCTATGCAGGTGATGCACGAACGCGCCGCAATGCAGGATCGCGTCGACCTCCGCGGCGAGTTGCCGCCAGCGTGGTGTGTCGAGTCCAAGCTGCGGCGCGGCAAGATCGGCGGGGATCACGTCGACGCGGCTGAAGTCGATTGCCAGACCCGCCTCGCGCGCCTTGTCCTGCAAGACGGCGCGCCCTGCGGCAGCGCTCGAACAACGTTGCAGGCAGATCACCTTGTCGAGCCTCCCGCATAACGCGTGCAGCAGGTAAATGCCGAGAAAGCCGCTCGCGCCGGTCAGCAGCATTGTGCGAATCGGCGCTGCTTCTACGGCATCAGAAAAAGCGGGCGCGGCCTGCTCGACAACGAACGGCTGCGATGCGTCAGCAATGGCGCGTTCGATCATGTCCTCGTGACCGCCGTCCGCGAGCGTCGCGATGGTCGGCGAACGGTAAAACGCCGCCATCTGAAACTGGATGCCGAGCGCATCGCGCAATTGCGCCTGCATCCGCACGGCCAGAATCGAATTGCCGCCGAGCCGGAAGAAACTATCGTCGCGGCCGATGCCGGAGACGCGCAGCAGCGTCTGCCAGATTTCGGCGATGCGTTGCTCGACGCCTTGGTGCGGCTGCGTACCGCCGGCGCGTGACGGCGCCGGCAGGGCCTTGCGATCGTGTTTGCCGTTCGGCGATGCCGGCAGAGCGTCCAGCCGGACAAAACACGCTGGCACCATGTAGTCGGGCAGCGCCTGCGCCACATGACGGCGCAGCGTGTCTTCATCGAGCGCGCCGCCTCCTTCGCCCGGCGCGGCCACGTAGTACGCAGCCAGATAGCGCGCCTCGCCCTCGCCCCACACCCGGCAGGCAGCATGCGCGACACCCGGCGCGGCCGCGATGCAATTCTCGATCTCGCCGAGTTCGATGCGAAAACCGCGCAGCTTGATCTGCGCGTCGTTGCGGCCGAAGTATTCGATCGTGCCGTCGGCAAGAAAGCGGCCGAGGTCGCCGGTGCGATACATCAGCGCGTACGGTGCATCGCGAAACGGATCGACCACGAAGCGCTCCATCGTCATGGCCGACTGATTGATATAGCCCCGCGCGAGATTCTCGCCGCCGATGTAGATTTCCCCGACCGTGCCGGGCGGCGTCAGTTGCCGCTGGGCATTCAGCAGATAGAGCCGGTAGCCCGGCAGCGGCTTGCCGATGATGCGGCTCGGCCCGCCCGGCAGCACTTGCCCGCACGAGGCCATCACCGTGATTTCGGTCGGACCGTACAGGCTGAACAGTTGCGTGTGTTCGCTCCACCAGGCGGCGCTCGGTTCGTCCAGCGTATCGCCGCCGAAGCCGAGCAGTTGCAGATCGGGCAGCGGCTCGCGCGGCAAGCTCTGCACCACGACCGGTGCAAGCGATGCGTGCGTGACGCGCTCCGACTTCAACACACTGTGCAGCAGCAGCGGATCGCGGCGCGCCTCCTCCGGCAACACGATGAGCGTGCCGCCGTGCAGCAGCGCGAGGAACAGATCGAGCACGCTCGCGTCGAAATTGGTGGACGCCGCCAGGGTGCTGACGCTGCCTGGCGCGTAGCCGAGCGCGCGGCTCGCGCCGGCCACCATTCGAACCACGCTGTGGTGTTCGACCAGCACCCCCTTCGGCTTGCCGGTCGAGCCCGACGTGTGGATCACATAAGCAAGCGCCTCGGGGGCGACAGCGTGCGGCCGGTGCATGTGCGCTGACTGCTCTTCAGCCTGCTTCTCCGCCCGCTTCTCCCCCTGCTTTTCGGCCTGCTTCCCGGCCACCTTCTGCGCGTCAGTCTCCGCCTGAACCTCCGTTTCAGTTACGGTGCCCGCCGTCCCCTCTGCCAGCATCGCCGGGTCAAGCTTGCGCAATTCACCGAGACCTGCGGCCTCCAGCGCGCAGCGGCTCGGCTCATCGGCCAGCACCGTATCGACCGAACAGTTTTCGACGAAATAGCGCAAGCGCTCGGCGGGATAAGCTGGGTCGAGCGGCACGTACGCGCACCCCGCTTTGAGCACACCCAGCACCGTCGCCACCAGCAGGACGCTCTTCTCCATGCTCAAACCGATGCGCGCGCCGGGCGGCACGCAGGCTGACAAGCCACGGGCAATGGCATCGCTGAGCGCGTCGAGTTCGCGATAGCTGAGCTGCTGCTCGCCGCAGCGCACGGCAACGCGCGACGCGTGCACCGCTGCCACCTCGGCGAAACGCGCAGGGATCGATTGCGGTGCATCCGGTAGCGGCTCGCCGCAAGCGAAGCTCAGACATTGCGCATGGTGCGCGTCGCTCAGCCAGGCGAGCTCGCCGACCGGCGCATCCGGCTGGTGAGCCGCGGCGTCGCACAGCGTCATGAACACCTCGGCCATCCGCTCGACCGAGGCCGCGTGCAGCACCGAGCTGTCGTATTCGAAGCGCCCGTCCAGACCGCCATCGGGCCGCAAATAGAAAATCGCCGACAGGTCCGCTTTCGACGTCAACGGAGGACATTCCTCAGCGTGATACGCCGCCTCGCCGATGCGGCCGTTCAGCTCAATGCCGTTCTGCAAACTGAAAATCGTGTTCAGTGCGCCGAGCTGGCCGTTATCGGTGTCGTAAGGCGTAGCGAGCAGATGATCGCGGTCTTCGAGCATCTGGCGTTGCACCGCGCGCGCCAGTTCGCCGAAGCCTTGCCGCGTGTCGATGCGCTGCACCAGCACCGCCATCGAGACGAACATCCCATAGATTCCCTCACTGCCCGGGACATCGCGGCCCGCATACGGATAGGCGCAGGCCAGTTGCTGCTGGCCGCTCACGCGCCACAGCCATACGAGGTACAGCGCGAACAGCACGGGCGGCAAAGTCATGTCGTGCGCCTCGGCAATCTGCTTCAGGCGCCGCATCTGGGCGGACCGCACATGCAAGGCCAAAGAGCGGTTCGCGTTGGGCTCGCGCTGCACTGCGTCGAACGACAGTTCGGTGCGCAAGGCCACGGCGTCGAGCTTGCGCATCCAGTAGTCGCGCGCGGCGGCAAAGCGCGGCGACGACGCCAGTTGCGGCGCCCAATGGCCGTAGTCGAACCACGAAAGCCGCTCGCCGGAAACCGGCTTACCTTCGTAGCGCGACGTCAGTTCATCCAGCAACAGCTTGAACGACCAGCCGTCGAAAATCGCGTGATGAATGCAGAACAGCAAGGTGGTGCGGTGCTCTTGCGGCGACAACAGCAGTTGCGCGTGCCACAACGGCGCACAGTCGAGCGGCAAACGCAGCGCGCGCAGGGCTTCGGCACGCGCGTCGATAGCATCGGCATCGCAGCTTTCTAGCGGAATACGCAAATCCGTCGGCAGGGTGGCGGTGCCCGGCAATATCAGCAATTGTCCGCCGCGTTCCGCGAAGCTCGCGTTGAAGATCGGGTTGTGCGCGAGCACGGCAACAAGCGCCTCGTGCAATCGCAACGGATTCGCGGCCCCGCCGAAGTCCACCCGCATCACAATGTTGTACGCGTTATCGTCAGGCTTGCCGAGCGCGCGGCTGTGCATCATCCGCACGAGCCGGCTTGCCACTGGCGCGGGCATGGGTGCGCCTGATTGCGCAACGAGCGGCGGCAGCGCGGCGCCTGGCTCGACGCTCTGCCGCGCCCTTGCGCAAAACGCGTCGAACTGCGGATGCTCGAACAGCGTCTTCAGCTTGACCGGCGCGGACAAGCTCGCGTTGATGCGATTGCACACGAGCGTGGCGAGTAGCGAGTGGCCACCCAACTGGAAGAAGTGGCTGTGTTCGCCGACGCTCTCGAGCGGCACGCCCAGCACCTCCGACCAGATCGCTTGCACCGCCAGCTCGAAGGTGTCGAAAGCGCGGCTTGCAGGGTCAGCCGAACCGGCTTGCGGCGCCGGCAATTTGCTGCGGTCGATCTTGCCGTTCAGCGTCAGGGGCAGCGCTTCGATCGGCAGCAGGAACGCCGGCACCATGTAATGCGCGAGACGCGCCCGCAGCACCGCCGGCTCAAGCGCGGCACCCACGTACCAGGCCACCAGCGCCGTGCCGCCCTGCCGCTCGCACGTGCCGACATAGGCGCTGCGCACCTCTGGCTGCTCGACGATGCTGGCCTCGATCTCACCGAGCTCGATCCGGTAGCCGCGAATCTTCACCTGAAAATCGCTGCGGCCGAGAAACTCGATCGCGCCATCCGGCTGGAAACGGCCGAGGTCGCCGGAACGGTAGAGACGGCCCGGGCCGAACGGATTCGCCCGGAACTTCTGCCCGGTCAGTTCGGGCCGCAGCAGATAGCCGCGCGAAACGGCCGCACCGCCGATGCAGATCTCGCCGATCCCCCCGAGCGGCACCGCTGCGCCTTCCTCATCGAGTAGATGAATCTGGTAGCCGGGAAGCGGATGCCCGAGTTGATTGGCCGGCTTGTCGCCGTCGAAGGTGTTTTCGGTCGCCATCACGGTGGTCTCGGTCGGCCCGTAGATGTTCGACAGGCGCAGCACGCCGGACCAGAAGCGGATCGTTTCGTCGTCGCTCGCTTCGCCGCCGCATAACACCGTGTCCAGATGCGGCAGCGCGCGCCGCGGCAGCAGCTTGAGAATCGCCGGCGGCAGGAACGCATGCGTGATGCGTTCGGCGCTGAGGAAGGCGGACAACGCATCGGCGTCGGTGCGCACCGCCTCGGGCGCGACAATCAGGTGGCCGCCGTGCGTCAGCGGATTGAAGATCTCCAACACGCTGGCGTCGAAATTGACGGACGCGAACTGTAGCCAGCGCGTGCCTGCATCACGCCGATACCGGCCCGTCAGCGAAGCGATCAGGTGCGCCAGCATGCCGCGCTCGATGACGACACCCTTGGGTTTGCCCGTTGTGCCTGAGGTGTAGATCACGTAGGCGGTGCGCTGCGGATCGGCTGGCGCACGTTGGGGAGTGGTCGCCCCGGCCGCCGGGCATTCCAGTAGATCCTCGATCCGGTACAGCGCGCAATCGGCCAGCCCGCTCAAGCGCTCGTGCGTCGCGGCGTCGACAATCACGGCTCGCAGTTGCGCATCCTTGACGATGTAGCGCAAGCGCTCGTCTGGCATCTGCGGATCGAGGGGCAAATAGCCCGCGCCACTGGCGAGCACGCCGAGCATCGCCGGAACGATGCGTGCACCGCGCGAGACGCAAATGCCGATCAACGCGTCCCGCCCATCCGATGCGTCCGGCCCGAGCGAGGCAAGGGCTGCGCCCACACGCTGTGCGGCAAGCGCCAGTTGCGCGTACGTGAAAGCGGCGTCCGGGCCGCTGACCGCCGGATGCTCGGCGTGCTCGAGCGCTGTCTGCGCGAACAGATCGAGCACGTCGCGCGCGGGTGCCGCGGGCGGGCCGCCATCGGACCACGCCGCGCACTGCTGCCGCAACGCCGGCGTAAAAAGATCGAGCGCATCGAGTTTCTGCTCGAGACTTTCGCCGAGGCGCCCGAGCAGCGCCGTCAAATGCTCGAACGCGAGACGCAGGCCGTCGAGTTCCTGGGGATGGCGGCTATGCACGTGCAACGCGATCTCCTCGCGCACATCAAGATAGATGCCGACGTCCTCGTGCGAGAAACGGCGCGAGTACGGTGCGAGCAACGCCACCGGCAGCGTGCCGAGCGTGAGCGCGTCGTAGGGCAGGCTGTCGGTCTCGCACACCACATTGGTCGCGCGCACAAAACCTGGCTCGCGCCGCTCGATGTCGTGCAGCACTTCGAAAGCCGGAAGTTCGGCGTGAAAATCGGCCATCCCGGCGCGTGCCGCCGCGTGCCGTAGAAACTGCCGCAGCGTCATCGTGTTGTCAAAGTCGGTTTTCAGGAAGCGCCGCCGTTCATCGAAACCGATCGTCTCGTCGTGCTGGCAGCGGCCGCGCTGGTGATGCACGGTGAGCACCGCGCGGCTGCCGGTCATGCGGCGCAGCAGCACGTGAACACACAGTTTGATCAGCAGATCGGGCGCGACGCCGAGCGTTTTTGCTTCATTGCGCAATGCAGCGCCTGTTTGCGCGTCGAGGCGCACCGTAAAACTGCTGTCGGCGAGCGCGTTCTGCCGGCGCGGCGCATGCCATTCGAACGAGGCGTCACCCACCTGGCCGATCCAGAAATCGAGGTCGGTCTGCAAACGGTCGCTCGCAAGGAGTTCGCGCTCGGCGTCGAGCAGGCCTTGCTGATCGATGCCGAGCGGCGCGCCCGGCGCCTCGCCACGATAGGCCCGGGAAAGCGCGTTGAACAACGGCGTCAGCGAAAAACGGTCGAGCAAGGCGGGATGGCAGGCGAACACAAGATAGCTGTGCGCGCCAGCGCGTAACAGCGTGAACGCCCACGGCAGTCCGGCGTCCATGCGGAAGGCACGCGCGCATAGGCCGTCGATCAACGACAGCACGGCGGCTTCCTCGCGCGCGTCGCGCCTGTCGAGATCGATGACGTTCAGTTCCGCGCGCACATCGCGGCGGATGACCCAGCGCATGCCCTGTTCGGCTTCGACGAGCCGGTAGGCAAGCGGCCGGCAATGGGCCACCAGTTGCGCCACGGCGGAGGACAGACGCTCGACGTCCGGACGGCCGTCGATCCGGTAAACGGCGCAGAGATTGGGACCGGCGGCGGCGTGCGCCAACGTGCGGGATTGCGTGCGCGTCAACGCAAAGGAAGAGTGTTCCAAACGATACCTCGTTGTCGGGATGGACAGGACCGATCGGCTCGCGCAGCGCCGGTCGCGCGCGGCTCATGACCGCGCTGCGGCGCTTCGCCCGATGGTCCGGCCCACGCTATTGACGTGAGGCTGTCGACACCATAGGAAAACTCTTAGAAGTCCTGTTGTATGCGAATCGGCGTGGCGAACTTTGTCTAAACACGGTTCGTGTCAGGCAGATCGCATCAGACTGAATGCGCTCATGCATGCAGCAGAAAGGCAATGGAAAGGACGCCATGCGCGGCGTGCAAGCAAGTCGAATCACATGGCTCGGGATCGGCATACAGGGTGAACGACCATTGCATCCTAGCTTTTTTTGACTACCATCAAGTTAGATCCTGTCACAGTGCTTTCCTCGACGATGTCCACCCGCACACGTCACCTTCGCCGCCTGACTGGACGCTTCGCTTCACGCGTTAGCGCTTCCCTGTCGCATGCGCATAGCGCAACTTCGGCGCTCACGGCGGCTTCGGTTTTGGCCGCGCTCGCAGCCTCGGCAGGCTGCACGATCACGCCACCTGGTCGCCCGCTTGTCATCACGCCGGTGGCCGCCGTCAATAGTGCGACGCTCGACCAGTACCGCAGCGCGGTCGCGCAACGCATCGTCGAACGCAGCCCTTCCTACGTGTTACACGGCACGCCGCAAGCGATGCTGCGCTCGTTGGTCGTGGTGTCGTTCACGGTGGATCGCGATGGTCAGGTGCTGGCGTCGTCGGTGTATCGCACCAATGGCGACGACGAAGCCGAAAGCACCGCGCTCGCCTCCTTGCGGCGCGCCTCGCCGCTGCCGCAACCGCCCGGTAAATTGCTGAACGGCCGTGGCCAGCTCGAACTGTTCGAAGACTGGCTGTTCAACGACAACGGCAAATTCCAGTTGCGCGAGTTCGCCTCGCCGCAAGCGCAGGCCATCGACTGAACGCTCGCCTCACGCACTCCACCTGGTTGCTCCCCTGGTATGTCCGCTTTCGCGCGCGAGCGCTGACGGCTGACGGCTGACGTCCGCCGTTGTAAGCTGTCGCTTCATCGCCGGCGTTGAAGAAGGCTTCAATCGCCAGCGAGACGCGCCGAAGCACACGAACTTAAACAAAGATGCCGACCGACCACGCGCAGCCCGCCCATCGAAACACGGCGTCCAACAGCATCACGACATAAGGAGACCCTGCATGTCCACTTCGCCGATTTCCGCGGCCCAGCCCAATGCGTCCGGGCAGACCAGCAGCGCGCGGATCATCTTCGCGAGCTTCATCGGCACCGCGATCGAGTTCTACGATTTCTACGTCTACGCCACCGCCGCGGCGCTCGTCATCGGACCGGTGTTTTTCCCGCACGGCTCGGCGACCGCCCAGGCTTTGTCGGCTTTCGTCACGTTCGGCATCGCCTTCGTCGCACGGCCGATCGGCTCGTTCCTGTTCGGCCACTTCGGCGACCGGATCGGCCGTAAATCGACGCTGGTGGCTTCGCTGCTGGTGATGGGTGTGTCCACCACGCTGATCGGTTTCGTGCCGGGCTACGACTCGATCGGCAGCCTTGCGCCGATCCTGCTGTGCGTGCTGCGCTTCGGTCAGGGTATCGGCCTTGGCGGCGAATGGGGCGGCGCGGCGCTCCTCGCCACCGAGAACGCGCCGGCCGGCAAACGCGGCTGGTTCGGGATGTTCCCGCAACTGGGGCCATCGATCGGCTTTCTGGCATCCAACGGTCTGTTCTTCGCCTTGGCGTTGTCTTTGAGCGACGAGCAATTCCGCAGTTGGGGCTGGCGCGTGCCGTTCCTCGTCAGCGCGGTGCTGGTCGTGCTCGGCTTGTATGTGCGCCTGAAGATCGCCGAGACGCCGGCCTTCCAGGCGGCCATCGAACGCAAGGAACGCGTGAAGGTGCCGATCGCCACGCTGTTCTCGCAGCACGGGCTACCGACCCTGCTCGGCGCACTGGCGATGGTGGTCTGCTACACGCTGTTCTACAACGCCACGACGTTCTCGCTGTCGTACGGCGTGTCGGTCCTGCATATTCCCCGGCCGACGTTCCTCGGCATGCTGTGCATCGCAGTCGTATTCATGGCGCTCGCCACGCCTCTGTCGGCCTGGGCAAGCGATCGTTATGGCCGCAAGCCGGTGCTGATCGTCGGCATCATCGCAGCGATCCTGTCGGGCTTTACGATGGCGCCATTGCTCGGCAGCGGCCAGACGCCGCTGGTGCTGCTGTTCCTTGTGATCGAACTGTTCCTGATGGGTGTGACCTTCGCACCGATGGGCGCGCTGCTGCCGGAACTGTTCCCGACCAACGTGCGCTATACCGGTGCAGGCGTGTCGTATAACCTCGGCGGGATTCTCGGTGCGTCAGTCGCGCCGTATATCGCGCAGGTGCTGGCCGCGCACGGCGGGCTGCCGTGGGTGGGCGCTTATGTGTCGATTGCGGCGGCCGTCAGCTTGATCGGCGTGCTGTGCATGCGCGAAACCCGCGATGCCCAACTGATGTGATCAGGGTAAAGGCGCGCTGGTAAATCCCCTGCCTTGCGCGTCTTTTTGACTTGCCTATACTCGATTCCAATAACCCTAAGGCAAGCCGGGAGGCTCTGATGAGTATTCATCTTCACAACGCGGACATCGTGATGATCATCGCGCTGGCATTGCTATGTTCACTGCTGCTGGCTTTGCGCTTTCGTCCCGCGACGTGGAAAGGCATTGTCGTGGAAGCACTGGCCGCGAACGCGGCTGCCATTACTGCGGTAATCGCTTTCGAAATGCTGCTGGCCTGAACGGGCGAGCGCCGCGATACCTGGTTGGGCGCGGCGGATGGAAGCGGTCTGACTTGATCCGAAGAAGCGGCTGAGCGGCTGCCCCGTGCCTATGCAGGCAAGAGGCAGCCGTCAGCGTGGCGCTACATCCAGGCCTCGCGCGCGCCGCAAGCCGTTACCGGTAGTACCCGCCATGATGGTAATAACCGCCGCCGTAGTAATAGCCAGGCGCCGGTGCAACGATGCAGCCTCCGAGCGCCGTTGCGAGTAGCGTGCCGGCGATCAGGGTCAGGATTAAGCGTTTCATATTGTTCTCCTTCGTGTCAGATTCATTCGAGCCGAAACCCCGAATGACTCGATTGAACACGACCCTGCCTCGCGCGAGCGTTGCGATTTGTAAGGGAAAATCTCTGAGGTGTTACACCTTCGAACCCCGAAATCCGCGGCGTCGGAAGCATGGCGACGACAGACTCGCATCAGACAAAAACACCGCCTATACTGCTTTGAACATGCGTGCGCCGCGCAAGCCCTGCCCGTGGCGGGTGCGCGAATCGCGGCGCTGATTATGGGTATCGAGTGCGCGTTTCCATGCGCCGTGGCTGAGCCAGTAACCACGAGAAAGAGCGCGCAAGTAGCCAATTAGGCACTCAACGAAAAGCGACAGATTTAACAGGCGTGTAATGCGCGGCGCCGATCCAAACGCTGGGAGCGGCCACGAGTAGCCGCCCGCGGCACGCCGATAAGCGGCACGCGAATCTGCCGGCACGCGCGCGGCTTGTCTTGATGAATGCGCCGTTGAACTCGACCGTCGGCCGGCGGTCACTGTAGAACTGAGTCGGCTACGCGACGTGGCCGCTCAGTGCGTGAGTCAGTTTGTTCATTGCAGCGATTCCTCTCCGCCCGTAGTTCCCCGACGCGGGCGCTTTTCGGAGGCGTTCCGTGGCAGCGCTCGTTTGATTGGGCGCCTGCGCGTCGCGCCTCTTTTCTTTTAGCCAAACGATTGCGCGAAAGCGCTGCGAAGCTGCGCTCAGGCTGCGGCCGATCCGTGCTGGATGGCGACGGCAGCACGCGGTTCGCTGTGCACGTAATCGATCGCCTCCAGTACCTGGGCGATCGGCGGCACTGAGTGGCCGTCGCCGATCGAAATCGAGCGGAACGGCGCTTCGATGCCGAAATGCGATGGCGGCGTCGCCACAAAAATCATGACCGTGCGCTTCTGCAATCCGTGCGCCAGATGAACGAAACCCGTATCGGTCCCGACCACCAGCGCGCACGCGTCGATCATCTGCGCGATTTCGGTCACGTTCAGCTTCGGCAGGACGGTCGAGCCCGGCACCTGCGACGCAATCTGCTCCGCCTCGGCGCGCTCGCCTTCCGAGCCCCACGGCAGCACCACATGGAAACCGCGCTGCGCCAACTCGCGACCGACCGCCACCCAATGAGGCAGCGGCCACTTCTTGTCGTCTTTGGAGGTGGCGTGAAACAGTGCCGCGACCGGCGCGCTGTCAGCCGCGAACGGCGCGGTGGCCGGCTCTGGCAGGCGCAGATTGTAGACGGCCGGGCCTTCGACCTCGTAACCCAGTGCCTCGCTCGCGCTGATGCGCATGCCATGCCACGCATCGCAGCGCTGCGGACGCGGGCCAAAACGCCCCGTATAGGCAAATGCGGCGCCCCGCTCGCCCAGATCCTGTGACTGGTAGCCAATACGCTTCGACGAACGCGCCAGAAAGGCGATGATCGCGCTCTTGTACACGCCGTGAATATCGATGATGTAGTCGTAGCGATAGGCGCGCAATTCGGCGATCGACGCCGCGATCGCCTTGAAATCGCCCCAGCGGCGCGCCTTCTTGAAACGGCGCAGCGGCGCGCAAAGCACCCGGTCGACGCTCGTGCTCCAATGCACCAGTTCGGCGAAGGCCTCGTCGGCCGCCCAGTCCACTTCAACGCCTGGAAACGCGCGTTTTATGTCGGCGGCGACTGGCAACGCCTGCACGATATCGCCGAGCGAAGTGACCTTGACGATAAGGACTCGCTTCATTGAGGACCTATTAATTGTTCGAACATCCAAACATTTTAGCCGACGATTGGAATAATCTTCACCGAACGCTCCAGTGCGCCGTACGTTCATTAATACAGAGCGTTACACTGCGCGCCTTACGAATAGCCTTTTTACTATATTTCAAAATACTTTCATACAGTTGAAACGATAGAGCACGCTTTATAATTCAGCCTTTGCGCCAGCACATCCCCATGTCCCGGGCACTTCCTCCCCTCTCTTCCGGCATCGTGCGTCGCGCCAGACGCTTGTGGCGTCAATACGGCATCTTCTGGCTCGGCGCGATCGCGGTCGGCCTGGTGGCGGTGCTGTATGCCAGGCTGATCGATTGGGGCTACGGCGAATTCCGCACCATGCAGCAGCGGCACGTGTGGGCGCCGTTGATCGTCACGCCCGCGGTCGCGGCGCTCGCCGTCTGGCTCACGCGCACGTTCTTCCGCGGCGCCGAAGGCAGCGGCATTCCACAAGTCATCGCCACCCTGCATGCCAAGCCCGGCGAATACGGCGCGCGACTGCTGTCGTTCCGGATTCTGTTCGGCAAGATCGCCGTGTCGTTTCTGGCGATTCTCGGTGGCTTCACGATCGGCCGCGAAGGGCCGACCGTGCAGGTCGGCGCGGCGCTGATGTTCAATCTGCGGCGGCTGTATCCACGCTCGAACGCGCAGATCGAACGGCAACTGGTGCTTGCAGGCGCGGCAGCGGGTTTGTCCGCGGCGTTCAATACGCCGCTGGCGGGGATCGTGTTCGCGATCGAGGAACTCACGCGCAGCTTCGAGGCCCGCGCCAGCGGCGTGCTGATTACGGCGATCATCATCGCCGGCGTGATCGCGCTGGGGCTGAACGGCAACTACACCTATTTCGGCACCATCCAGATCGGCGCGCACTTCCCCGATCTGCTGGCAGTGGCCGTTCTGCTCACGGCAATCGTCACCGGTATTGCGGGCGGCGTGTTCGGCTGGCTGCTGCTGAACACCGCGCGCTGGATTCCGGCGCCGCTGCGTCAGTTGCACGGCGAACGGCCGGTCGCGTTCGCGGCGCTGTGCGGTTTCGTGATCGCAGTGGTCGGCCTCATCTCCGGCGGTACGACCTTCGGCAGCGGCTATGCGGAAGCGCGTGGCCTGCTCGAAGGACACGAGCACCTGTCCGTGTTCTATCCGTTTCTGAAGATGATCTCGATGGTCGGCTCGTACCTGCCGGGCATTCCGGGCGGCATCTTCGCACCGTCGCTGTCGATCGGCGCGGGTTTCGGCAATCTGCTGCACATGGTGTTCGATTCGATGCAATTGCCGATGCTGATCGCCCTCGCGATGGTCGGTTATCTGGCTGCGGTCACGCAGTCGCCGATTACGTCGTTTGTGATCGTGATGGAGATGATCGATGGTCATGCGCTGGTGATTTCGCTGATGGCCACCGCGTTGATTGCGAGCCGTGTGGCGCGCTTCTTCGCGCCGCCGTTGTATGAGTCGCTGGCACAGCGCTATATGGCGCCGCTGCCGCAGCCGGCATCCGCGCCGGTGCCGGAAGTACCCGAAGTCGACGCGCCCGAACCGGCGGTCGTCGATGAGATCACGGGCGATGCGCCTGCTGAAGACGGCGCCCCGCGTCAGTAAACTACAACCGCCGGCGCGCGCATATAAACCGGCCGTGCCGGCACCACCACGCAACCGGCCAGCATGACCGCCAGTACGGCGATCAGGAGCAGATTCTTTTTCATCACGTGTTCCTCTGAAACACAGGCAAGCGCTACGCCGGACGCACGAGCGGCGCCTGTGTCGTCAAACTGGAGGGAGCGGCACGAGCGGTGTCGATTCCGCCGTGCCGCACACTGTTGAAGCCGGTGGACTTACGCCCAGTGGCCTTCGACCCAGCGGTAGTTCGGACCGTGTTCGACCCAATGGCCCGGCACCCAGTGGTAGCCGACGCGTTCGGCCTGCCAGTGGCCCGCGTCCCACACATAGCGGCCGTGGTCCCAACGCCAATGACCGTGATCCCACACATAACCGACACGCGGCGCCGGCACGGCTTCGTAACGCACGGCCGGCGGTGCGGACGGCGCGATCACGACGACTTCCTCGGCCGAAGCGGAGGCCACAGCGGATGCACCGGCAGCGATCAGAACAGCGTTGGCGATCAGCAAGCGAAAGGTCTTGTTCATGTTTTCCCTCTTTGGATGGACACCGGATGCGGCGTTATCCGTTTAATGCACGAGGGGACGAAGGCGCTGACTGTGGGCGTGTAACGGCGCACGCTGAAGTGCAACGGATTATTTCGCCGCGCGAAATGCAGGCGTGCGAAGGCCTGTGCGGGTGCACATGAACACAGAAGTAGCGGGGACGACTGCGAGGGAAACGGCGGGAGGACACAACGGATACAAAGAACGCATCACAACAGCAACAGCAGCGCTTACGCGCCCCACCTCGTCACGTCACATCGACGGGACGAAACAGAGCGCGCAGCACGTTACGCGGAACCCGCCTGCGGTATTTCGATCTTGACCTCGAGCACTTCGAGATCGTCCTGGCGTTCCAGGCTCACACGAATATCGTCATTGGAGATTTTCACGTACTTTGAAATCACGGCCACCAGTTCGCGTTGCAACGCAGGCAGGTAATCGGCAGGCGCATGGCCGCCGGCGCGCTCATGCGCGATGATCAACTGCAGGCGTTCCTTCGCTACCGACGCGGACTTCTTCTTCTCGCCCAGCAAAAACGAAAGAATCGACATGACGTGCGCTCCCCTTACTTGGTGCCGAAGAGGCGCTGCAGCAGCCCTGGCTTCTGGTAATCGGTAAAGCGAAGCGATTTCTGCTCGCCGAGGAAACGCGACACGACATCTTTATAGGCTTCGGCGACGTCGGTACCGTCGAGGTGCACAGCCGGCAGGCCCTGGTTCGACGCATGCAGCACCGCTTCCGATTCCGGAATCACGCCGATCAGATCGATGCGCAGAATTTCCTGGATGTCGGTCAGCGACAGCATTTCACCTTCGCTCACGCGCTTCGGGTTGTAGCGCGTGATCAGCAGGTGTTCCTTGATCGGTTCCTTGCTTTCGATTGCGCGCTTGGTCTTCGACGACAGGATGCCGAGGATACGGTCCGAGTCACGCACCGAGGAGACTTCCGGATTGGTCACGATCAGCGCTTCGTCGGCGAAGTGCATGGCGAGCAGCGCGCCCGATTCGATACCCGCCGGCGAATCGCAGACGATGTACTCGAAGTCCATCGCGATCAGGTCGTTGATGATCTTCTCGACGCCTTCCAGCGTCAGCGCGTCCTTGTCACGCGTCTGCGAGGCCGGGAGGATAAAGAGGTTCTCGCACTTCTTGTCCTTGATCAGCGCCTGGTTCAGGTTGGCTTCGCCCTGGATCACGTTGATCAGGTCGTACACCACACGGCGCTCGCAACCCATGATGAGGTCGAGGTTACGCAGGCCGACGTCGAAGTCGATCACGGCGGTTTTGCTGCCACGCAATGCGAGGGCCGATGCAAAACTCGCGCTCGTGGTCGTCTTGCCCACGCCACCCTTGCCCGAAGTCACCACAATGATTTTTGCCATTACCCTTACCCTGTGTTCGTCAAATTCGTCAATTATGTGCGGCCATATTTGCCGTGGAACGCCGCGCGCCGTGTACGTTCACGGCAGCGCGCGCTTCACGTCGATCAGGTGAGCCGCAACGGTTCGATCATCAGCTTTTCTTCTTCGAGCCAGATCTGCACCGGCTTGCCGAGCACGTCGGCCGGCAGCGGGTTCTCGGTCGTCCGATAGATGCCCGCGATCGAGATGAGTTCCGGCTCGAGACACGTACAGAAAATGCGCGCGTCGTGATTGCCCTGCACGCCGGCCAACGCCCGGCCGCGCAGCGGCGCGTAAATATGGATGTTGCCTTCCGCGATCACTTCCGCGCCGTAGCTCACCAGACCGAGCACGACCAGATCGCCCTTTGCGTAGATGCGCTGGCCCGAGCGCAACGGCTTGTCGACCACCATGGTCTGCGACGAGGTGGCGAGACGCACGGGCTCGGCGGCCGGCGCAGGTTCGACCGCGGCAGCCGTGGCCGGTGTGCCCTCTACTGCCGAAAACAGATCGGCCGGCGGCGTGGCCGTCGCTGCGGTGGTAGCCGGCGCCGTAGCGGCAGCATTGGCGGCTTCCTCGTCAGCGGATTTAGCAGATGCGCCGCGACGGTCGCGCGCTTCGAGCAACGGCAGCGCGGATTCCGCCGCCCACGTCTGCTGCGCATTGGCCACCACGCCGACCGGGCGCATGCGCACGCTGTCGAGCAGTTGCGCGATGTCGGCGAGCGGCACGCGTTCGTTCTCGGCGAGCCGGCGCACGTCGATCGCGACGACGTCGTTAGCGAAAAATTCGGGGGTCGCCTCGAAGCGCCGGGTCAGTTCGGCACGCATTGCGTCGAGGTCGGTTGTCTTGACCACAAACAGGAGCGTGTCGACAGAGCCGCTGCGGAGTTCGAAAAAGGGCGATTTCTTGGGCGACATAGCGTTCGGCAAAAAATTTTGCGTATTTTACAGGCGTCCAGGCGGGGAGCGAGTTTTTTTGCCGACAGAACGCACCACGGCGGCCTGAATACCCATGACGTGGCCACGCCTCGGCCATTCAGGCCGCGTCCTGGCCGGTCATTCGGCCATGAACGCTGTAGCGACGCGGATGGGATGTGAGCGGCAGGCTGACGCGCCGCTCGCGGGATCACTGCTGAAATACCTGCGACGTGGCCGGCACGTGCCGCACCAGCAGGCTTTCGGCCTGCTCGGGCGCACGCACGACGCGCCGATGCTCGCCGGTGGGACCGAAGCCGAGCGCCTCGTAAAAGCGCATCGCATTGCGGTTGGCGTCGGCGACCCACGCGTAGATTTCCATGGCGCCTTCGCCCGCGAGCCAGGCGCTGGCGGTGTCGACCAGCAACTCGCCGCCTCGCAGATGACGCACGGCCGGCGCCACCCACAACTCGCAGACGAACGCGCGCCGCGCCGCGGTGTCGTCGAAATAGGCTTCGACTAGTCCTGCCGGATGGCCCTCGGTATAGAGGATGAAACTGGTGAAGATGAACGAAACAGCGTGTTCGGCAGCGGTGGCGTCGAAGGTGGCGGCATCCGCCGACAACGCGTCCTCTAGCGTCTCGCCGAAGGCATAGGGCGCCTCCCGCAGCGACGCAGTACGGAGTTCGCGGAAAACAGCGCCCTGATCAGCGGCGATACGGCGAACGGTCAATGACGGACTCATGCAGACGAAAACCCCTTGAAACCCTAAGGCATAGCTTTAACCGAACCGGCGCGCGAGTCAAATCCTTATTTGCCGGATCGGACTGCAGCGGCGGTTCCTGGTACAGGCGCTGCGCGCCCACTGCGCAGCAATTCGCACGCCCACCGTCCTGATAGCCGGTTCGTCAGGCGCGCCGGCCACTGCGTTCAAGGCGCTTCGTAATTGCCGGTGCCGTCCGGCCACGGCGTCAACAGCTCGTAGCCCTCTTCGGTCACGGCGATCATATGCTCCCATTGGGCCGACAGCGAACGGTCTTTGGTGACCACGGTCCAGCCGTCACGCTGCACCGCGGTGCCGGCGCGGCCCGCGTTGATCATCGGTTCGATCGTGAAGACCATACCCGGCTTCAGACGCACGCCTTGCCCCGGCTGACCGTAGTGCAGCACTTGCGGGTCTTCGTGATAAACACGGCCGATGCCATGCCCACAATAGTCGCGCACGATCGAGAAGCCGTCGCGCTGCGCGATCTTCTGGATCGCGTAGCCGACGTCGCCGAGCGTGGCGCCTGGCTTGACCTCGCGGATGCCGGCCAGCATCGCTTCATAGGTCGTGTCGATCAGTTGGCGCGCCACCGTGCTCGGCTGGCCGACGCAATACATGCGGCTGGTGTCGCCGAAATAGCCGTCCTTGATGATCGCGACGTCGATATTGATGATGTCGCCGTCTTTCAGGATTTCGCTGCGGTTGGGAATGCCGTGGCACACCACCTGGTTGACGGACGTGCAAACCGTCTTCGGAAAACCCAGATAGCCAACATTTGCCGGAATCGACTTTTGCGTATTGACAATGTAGTCGTTGCACAGTGCGTCGAGCTCGTCGGTGGAGACACCGGCCTTGACGTGCTCGCCGATCATCGCCAGCACGTCGGCCGCGAGGCGGCCGGAAATGCGCAGCTTGGCGATGTCGTCAGGAGTCTTGTAGGTAATGGCCATGAATTCGGTGGGGGTGAAACGATGTTGACGATCGGCCAATTGTACAGAGGATCGCCGGAGGGCCTCCGCGAGTCGGGTCCGCTCGCCGAATTCGCCGCGAGCACACGCATATCAGTCCGCTGAGGTGAGCACGAATTGCATCACGTCCGTGCGTCCTTCGTCGAAGCCGGCTTCGCAGTACGCCAGATACAACCGCCACGTCCGCACGAAAATCTCATCGAAGCCTTGCGTGTGGATCGTATCGAGTTGCGCTTCGAACGCGCTGCGCCAGCGGCGCAGGGTCTCCGCATAATCGCGCCCGAATGCCAACGACGTGCGCGCCGTGAGCTTGCCACGCCGCGCTGCTTCGATGAAACGCTGCGGACTCGGCAACATGCCGCCCGGGAAAATGAATTCGCGGATGAAATCACTGGTTGCGCGATAGGCGGCGAAGTGCGAGTCGTCGATCGTGATGGTTTGTACGAGCGCGCGTGCGCCAGGCAGGAGACGCTCGCGCAAGATGCCGAAGTACGTCGGCCAGAATTTTTCGCCGACGGCTTCGAACATTTCGATCGATACGATGCTGTCGTATTGGCCCGTCAGCGTACGGTAGTCGCGTAGTTCAAGATTCACCCGGTCGCTCAGGCCTGCTTCACTCACACGTTGCTTGGCGAATTCAAGCTGCGCCGGCGAGATCGTTATGCCGTGCACGTGGATACCCTGGCGCGCCGCGTGCATCGCAAAACCGCCCCACCCGCAGCCGATTTCCAGAATGCGCATGCCTTCGCGCAAACCGAGCGTATCGATGATGCGTTGATACTTCCCGTGCTGTGCGGCTTCGAGCGATTGATAGAAATTGCCGTCGAACACCGCGCTCGAATAGGTGAACGTCGAATCCAGCCACTGCGCGTAGAACGCGTTGCCGATATCGTAGTGCGCGTGAATATTGCGCTGGCTGCCCGCACGCGTATTTGGCCTCAACTTATGACGCAGCCCGTACCAGAGTTGCGCGAGCCAGCCGCCGTAGACCGTGCGTTGCAGCGCGCGCTCGTTGCGAATCGCCACGCGCAGCAAGGCGGCCAGATCAGGCGTGTCGACCCAGAACGCGCGCCATGCGTCGGCGAAACCGATATCGCCTTTGCGCAGAATCGCGCCGCACGCACGCCAGTCGCACAGTTCCAGGTGCGCGCCCGGCGCCGCGTGCGGATCGCCGAACACGCGCTGCTGGCCGTCGGGCGTGATCAACACCAGATGCCCAACCTGAATCCGTTCGAGCAGAGAGAGAAACAGACGGCCCGACGCGGGGATGGTTCGGTGCTCGCTCAGGGTTCTTGAAAGCGCCATGGCTGAATCTCCTCAATCGGACGAAATGGGGCGCGCAGCGGCGGACGGTCGGCCGGCTGTGGCGTGGTCGGTGGATGCGTCAGCGGTGCGGCTCGGCGCGGGATGTTTGCCGTAGAACGGCGCTTTCTTGATGGCGAGACGCAACGCCTGCCAATGAATTCGTGCGACGACGCCGACGGTCAGCAACGGCTGACGGATCAGCGCGGCGAGCGCTGTCGAGCGCGTTAAGGGTTTCAATCGGCCACCCAGCGCCGTGCGGATCAGCAAACCGTCAACGTCCTCGTAGTCGATAGAGACTGACGCGCTGTTTGGTGTCTCCCTGACGCGAAATTCGTAGGTCCCCTCGACGCGGCAAAACGGCGACACGTGTAGCACTTTTCGGCATTTGAGTTCCGTTTCAGCCGTGATCGGCACGTTGCCCGCAGCGCTCAGCAGATAGCTGTGACGATCGCCAAAGGTGTTGCGCACCTCAGCCAGCAACGCTCGCAGATGACCGTCACGATCGTGGCAAAACCAGAAACTGACTGGATTGAACGCATAGCCGAACACACGTGGGAACGCTTGCAGCCAGATCTTGCCGTCCGCTGCTTCAATACCCACCGCTGATAGTTGCGCGCGCATCCATGTGGCGAGATCGCTGCCGTCGCGCGGACCGTGATCGCGCTGGTACAGGCTGAGCAGGCCCCAGCGATCGACGCCGAACCATCCGCTATCGAGCGACGCAAGACGATCCAGATCGCAGCGCACGCAAAACACCGAGTACGTAAAGCGATGGTGCTTCGGCCGCAGACGCTCGTGCATCACCTGGCCCGTCAAAAGCCAGGCAGCCGGATCAACGTTGGCTTCGACGCGAGCGGGATTCATAGCCTGGCCCACGCCGGCGACGCGTCGAAATCGGCGGCCACGCGCAGTGCCGATTTCAGACCGTCCTCGTGAAAACCATAGCCCGTCCACGCGCCCGCGAACCAGGTGCGGCGCTTGCCTTGCAGCGACGGCAGACGGTGTTGCGCATCGATGGCGGCCAGATCGAACAACGGATGGTCGTAGACGAAGCGGCGCAGTTCGGTGCCCGGTGCCGGCTGCATAACCGGATTGAGCGTGACGACGAGGGGCGTCCTGAACGGCAGCGGCTGCAGTTGATTGACCAGATAACTGACACACACCGGATGCGTGCCGTCGACCGCGCGGCACCCCAGATAATTCCACGCCGACCACACACGCTGACGACGCGGCAGCAGATTCGTATCCGTATGCAGCACCGCGACGTTCGGCTGATAGCGCACGGCGGTTAGCACGCTGCGCTCGTCCTGATCGACGTCGTTGTCCAGCAGACGCAGCGAGGTCGGCGCGTGGGTGGCGAGCACCAGCGCGTCGAAACGCTCCGTGCCCTTGTCCGTGAAGACATCGACGCCGTCTGCATCGCGTCGCACGCCTTTAACCGCGGTACCGATACGGACGTCGTCGAGCGTGCCGACGATACGCCGCACATACTCGCGCCCTCCTCCGACCACCGTTTTCCACTGCGGCCGGCGATTCACCTGAAGCAGCGCGTGGTTCAGACAAAAACGCAGGAACGTGGTGGCCGGGAAAGCGAGGATGTCGGCGGTCGCGCTCGACCAGATCGCCGCGGCCATCGGCAGCAGGTAGTGGCGCTGGAACGCGCCGCCGTAGCCACCGGCCGCTAGCAGTTCGCCCATCGATGTGCGTGTTTGCATCGCGAGCTCGAGATTGCTTTGCGCACTGCTGTTGAAACGCATGATGTCGCGCAGCATGCCGATGAAGGTTGGCGAGAACAGGTTGCGACGTTGCGCAAACACCGTATTCAGGCTGGTGCCGGCCCATTCGAGACGGCCTTCGTCGAGCGAGACCGAGAAAGTCATCTCACTCGGGTGCGACTCGACGCCCAGCTCGGCGAACAGCGCGATCAGGTTCGGATAGGTGCGGTCGTTGAAAACCAGGAAGCCCGTGTCGACGGGATGCGTGTGACCCTCGAGCGTGACGTCCACGGTGTTGGTGTGGCCGCCCGCGTAGCCTGCCGATTCAAATAGCGTGACCTGATGATTGCGCGCCAGCAGGTAGGCGCTGGCCAAACCCGAGATACCGGCGCCGATGACCGCGACCCGCGAGCCGCACGGTAGTGGTGAGGTCGGTGCGGGCTGGCTCATGGGCGCGTCTCCTGGTCTCAGGGGCGCGCGGTCGGTTAGTTGGGTATGACGGGGGTTGCGCGTCCTTGAGGGGATTTACGTAGCGGGGGTTGAAACGGATGCAAATCTGGCGGATTTTGGGCGGCAGACACGGGCACGCGACCCGGCGAGACAGAGCTAGCCGGCGTGCGGCGTGCTCACATTGGCAATCGGGGAGAGTTGTTCATGCCGGGCCGCGAGGGCCCGGCAGAAAAATCTACCGCGTCAGCGCACCGGAATGATCAAGTGCTGACCGATAAGGATGAGGTTGGGGTTCGGCAGGTTATTGCGCTTCTGCACTTCAACAAATCGCGCACCGCTTCCCAACTGGCTCGCGGCAATGGCGTTCAGCGTGTCGCCCGAGCGGACCACGTAGGTCTTCTCGCCGCCGGTCGCAGCGGTGGTGAGCACCTGGTCGCTGATGAAGTATTTACGCAACAGGTCCAGATAGGCCGGCGACTGCTTGACCTTCGCGATCGCGGAGTTCAGGTAGATCAGCAGCGCGCTGTCTTCCTTGCGTACGCCGATTTTGTACGCGAGGTTGGAGCCGTCCAGCTTCGTGACCGCGAACGTCAGGTCAGTGCCCTTGATCTCCGATACGCCGAACGGATAGTCGTAGACGATGGCGTCGACCTGATGCTCGTCCAGGAAGTGCGACATCCACGACCGCTGACCTTCGATGCTCGCATCCGACAACTCGACGATTTTGCTATTCGGGAACGCTTTCTGGACGTACGCTTTCACGTCCGGATCGCCCTGCAGAACGCCGACCGTTTTGCCCGCCAGATCGGCGGCGGAGCGGACCGACGAACCCTTGGCGACGATCAACGAATAGCCGAAGTCCTCCACATAGGGAATCGAATAGACGACGCCGCTCGGGGTGTTGTCGGGGAACGTCAGGCCGTCCATGGCGACGTCGACGACCGCGTTGCCCTGCTTGTCGGTTTTCGTCAGCTGATCGGGGACCGCCGGATACGTGTCCACGCCGTGATGCGTGTCGACAGCGATGGTCGGATGGTCGCCCGAGGTGAACTCTTTCTGTGCGAACAGCAGATTGGCGAAGTCGACGTTGAAGCCTTGCGGCTTGCCGTTGTCTTCCGAGTAAAACGGCCGCGATGGATTTTCGACGCTGACGCGCACGACACCGTTGCTCAGGATCGACTTCAGCGTGTCCTTGTTGGGCACGAAACCGTCCGGATTGCTCGGGGCTGGCGTTTTGACGTCGGCGCTGCTGGGGTTGCCGGTGTCGACTCCGTTCACCCCGCCGTTCACCGCGACGGTGTCTTTGTCGGCGCTCTGGCCGCTGTTAAGCGGATTTTTCAGGCCGCCTTCGTGGATATACCAACCGGCAGCCAGCAAGATCAGGAAAAGAACCGAACCCAGAATTTTCTTCATTGTTTTTTGATCGAGTTGAGTAGTCGAGCGGTGCGCGCCTGATTATTTGGGCGCTGCGGGCGAGCCGAGTTGCTGGGCGGGCGGACTGATAGCGCCCAGCTCGGTAGCGGCCTTGGCTTGCTGCACTTCCGCGCTTTCCATCAGCGACGTTTCCATTTCGGAAAATGCTTTGTTGACCGAGTTCATCACGGAGTCGAGCGCGGCGTCCGTTTTGATTTGCGCGAAAGTGTCGCTGGTTTGCATGCCGGCGATCTTGTTCATGCGTTGCGCGGATTGCGACATGTCCCACAGCGCTTTGGCCCGATCAATCGCGTCGGAGAATCGCTTGAGTTCGTCCTGAACCTGCTTATAGCGCCCTTCGCGAAACGCGAGCAGTTTTCTCATCGTCGCGAGTTGGGTCTCGAAACGGGCCGCGTCTTCGGGATACTGTTTTTTGAACTGCGCGGTTTTATCTTCGAAGTTTTTCACTTCGGTGCGGAAATCGGTGATGCTCTTCTTGAACCGCTCGGCCCCTTCCTGCTTTTCGGCCAGTTCGTTGTAGAGCGTCTCGATCGGGTTCGACTTTGCTTCGTTCACGAACATCTTGACCTTCTGGTTCGCGAACTTCATGGCGAGAACGGGACCGAAGTTGATCGCCGCAAGCCCGATCACCGCCGCGAGGATCAGGCCGACCAGGCCTTTGACCAGCAGGATGGCGAGCGGCGCGCCGATTGCGATGCACAGCCCGATAATCGACCACTTGATGACTTTGTATTTCGTGCTGCTTTTGGTCGTGTCAACGACCGAATTGCCGACTGACATGTGAATCCCCTTTTGAAGCCTGTTTTACAAAACTGGTCTTGCAAACTGTTCGGGACATCGTGGTGGCGGTGCGTTTGGCGTCTGTGTTTTTGGGCTCGACGCGAAAACGCTGTATGACTTTACAGGCACTCAGGCGACTCGGGAAGTGCCACTTCTTTTTCACCGTAATTCGGCGGGTCATGAACTCGAATCGATCTCTAGTGGGCAAGAGCTGCGCGTGTCGGATTCAGGCGGAAATATTTACGACAAGCAAGCATCGGATTATTTTCTAATTGCTTTCAACTCCCGTGTCCGCTGAGGCTGAATTCGTCCATGTGAGCGGGAAAACGCACGTCGAGTATGCGAATGGCATGAATTCGGTGCTGTGCTCGCTTTTTTTTTGCTTCGTTTGGGATGAAGCGAAGTTGGGTCGTGAAGGAAGTCACGCAGCGCGATCAAACGGGCGATGCAGGGAGCACAAGGATCAAATGATCCCTATGTCGGCGGCGGCAGGGACAAAGGCCGAGAACGTCGATCGATTCAAATTAACGTTTCATATCCAATGTGTTCAAGGTGCCGGCCTGGGCCGCTCGCGCGCCAGGCCTTACCGTGTCCGCATCAATCTCCGGAGCGCGGGGGCGCTGCATACATTGCTAGCCAGAAGCGAAGGGCTGACTACAATGTATTGATAAAAACGAAATTGTAGGGGCGGTCGGCGGTCCATTCAGGCATAGCGGTCAGTAGCGTGACGTTTCAATTCCTTCATTGGAGGCATGGCCATGACCTGCCTGAACGAAAGGATTGTCGGCGCAATATTTTTTATTCTGAGCGGATATGCGTTCGCGGGTGGCGTTGTCATCGACGCGCCCGTAGAGATGACCGTTGCGAATATCGCGCCTCTGCCCGAGACGGTTGTTCCGCCCATTCCGGAACCGCAACGGTATCTGCACCGTTATGAAATGGAATATCAATCGGATCAGGGAAAGCCGTTTTACGCGCAAGTCGATAATTTCTATAGCACGCAGGCGACCCGCGATTTCCGATTTGGCGCCGGTAGCGCCACACCGACGCCTGAGGCGGCGCCGCAGCAGGCATCGAGTTACCTCAATCTGGGTCCGTCGACGGCGCCGCAACTCTCGATAGTCCAGTTGCCGAACGCGACTCTAACGCTCGGTGCGCAACCGCAGCGAAGACTGTCGTTGACCGTCGAAGACTGGGTCTTTTCTGGAACTGCACGTGTGGCAGTTCTGCATTCACACGATACGGGTGCGACGCTTTCTGTTTGGCATGGCTTCTGATCTGGAGTTTGCGGGTAAACGCAATGTCGTCCGATCGCCAATGTCGGGGCGAGAGAAATGCTGCCTCCGTCCGGTCGCGATACACGCGACCACATTTGCGTATCTATGAACCGCAACGATGGATGCAAATGTGGCGGACTTAGAGCGTGAAGAAGATACCGATTTGCCTAGGTGGTTGGCCTCCAGTTGGGTGCGGTGATTTATACTTTTGGGTGCCGCCTAGACAAGGGTGGCCGGGTTTGACAGCCCGAATCACCCCATCCGCACAAGGCCGCGCAAGCGGCGTTTTCATGTGTGTTGCCTTCGCACGTCTATGGGCGGGCCATGGCAAGGAGACCTTTCGGGGTCTGCCGGTGGATGGGTACCGGTCTGTCAACCTTGTCTTGTGCCCGCTCACCCGATGACAGCGGATGCGGGCGCTTTTTGATCACCCATCGGGAGCGCTTTTATGACTTCGAATACCCCCTCTTCTTTTTCCAAACCCCGTACGCGCGATGAGTTCATCGAAGGGCTGCTCGACGCAGCGGCTAGCGCTGGGGATTTCTATGTGCAGCAGTTTGGACGGCTGGCGGCGATTGCGCAGTCGATCCGGATTGGCGAATGGTCACCCGAAGACAATGCGCAGTTGGTCGAGGCTTTGGAAGGCATTGCCAGTCAGTCGGAGCGACGGGCAAAGATCGATGTGGACTTGTATCGGGGCATGCTGACGGGACACATAGTGGCTTGTTGCTCACATGATGACAAAACCAAGGCTGTCGCTCTCAGCCTCGCGCCTGCCAGTGAAACGAAGCACTAAGTAGATGATGGCGGCTTTGGCCGCCATCATCACGATTCCGACGACCGCAGATCGGCAAGAACGTACGTTAAGGATGCCTCGGTGGCCCTCGCAGGAGCGCCACCGAACGTCAATTCCTCGAACGAGGATTACGGCGTCCAACCGCTCAAGTGTGAAGCGCGACGCGAAGCAATGCCTATTAGGCTGGACGCAATCGAACAAGTTGTTGTGCTACTCCTCGCCACTGCGCCCGAGGTCAAGACATGGTCACCGTCGAACAGCGGCTCACCAGCGTGCAGCCGCACGTCGCACGATGCCCGTGCAGTGCAACCGGAGCACCACCGAACATGCTGTTCCCGTCACCTTCCGCGATCGTCTGGGTACCGTGCTCCTTGCACTCGACCGTATCGCCCTTGCGGGCAACCGGTTTGCCGTCCACGATGTCGGCATTCGAACCGGTCGTAACGGTGCCTCCGTGAGGGGCCAGCGTATCGCCAACCACAATGACCTGACGAACCATCAACTTCCTCCAACTTTGGCCGGTGCTACGGCCTGCCGATCCGACTTAATCACAAATCGATCTCGCGTACACCGGCCATGCCAGTTTCCGCGTTCGGACTGCCAAGATACGTCCATTGCACATCGGCGATCGCCGCGTCGATGAAACGCTCACCGGGATGCGGAAATGCGTGATCTTTCTCGACGAACGCCTGCTGATCCCACCGGTTGTACAGCACGGCCATCGGATGATCGCTGGCAACATGGCCTTCCCATATGCCGGTTTGGGGACAGCGCTGCTGTCCACTGCACCTGACTTGCGAAGCCGGTTGCGGAATCTCGCGCAGGAACCCTGCGTCAATCATGTGCTTCAGGAAATCGTCCCGCTGTGGGGGTAGGACATAGGCCTCACCGAGGTAATGCCATTGCACCTGTTCGGCGGTGAGCCAGCCGGAAGACGATGCCTCGAAACGCTCACCCGCCTGGTAGCGCTCCGGTGTGTTCCGGCGGGCGGGAATCAGTTGGGTCTTGGGAGCAGATGCTGGACCGTATAGCGCGAGCCAGTAGCCGTCGCGCGGCACGATCTGGTTGCCCGCAACCGCCATCGTGCTTTGTTCCACCGACGACACAGCGTATCCGTGCGGAATGAATTCGCGCCCTTGCAGTGCTGCGCCCTGTTGCGGTTTGGGCGGTGGTGTCACGGCCTTTGCGCCGTCGATCAATGTCTGCACGTCGCCGTCCCATTTGGGCAAAGGGGCCGGAGGCAGGGGCAGTACCTTGTCGAGATTGGGAAGCTTCAGACGGCCACCATAAAACTCCAGCGCGTCGCCAAGCTTGCTGTAACGCTGGGCACGGGCCTTGTCAATGTGGCCGACGAGATTGGTGCCATCGTTAAGACCCAGGCCGTTGAATTCGGGAGCAATACTGTTTGCGGATTTTGCACTTCCAAGTTTGACGCCTTCGTGCAGAATCTTGAGTGCCCGTAACTTCGCTTCCGGGGTATTGGGACGTGCGTAGATCAGGCTCAGCTTTTCGGCGGCATCCCCATAGCCTTGCGCAAACGCACACTCCAACATCTGAGTCGCAATGGGTAAGTTGCCCCAAAACCCTTCACCTGGGTCGTCATAGGTACCCGCCATCTTATAGCCCAGGAAGGTCTGCGCGGAGGGGCTGCCCATATCGGCGGCGCGCTGGAAGAAAGCATAAGCGCTTGTAGCACTTCCGCCTTTGACTATCCCGTTCTGGTGATAACTGCCCATCATGTCGTACGCGTCAGGAACCCCCAGTTTCATCGCTTTCTCTACCCAGCGAATCGCCGCTTCCGGATCGTGTTCCGGAACGCCCGGATTGTCGCTCAGAATCAGCGAGGCGAGATTGAGCATGGCCTTCCAGTGATTGCGTTCAGCCGCTTGCATGTACAACTGATAAATCTTCGGGTAGTCACGTTTCGTGACATAGACATTCGGATCATCGAGAGCCAATGCCTGCTGGAACCACAGTTCGGCCTGCGGATCGAGAGGGGGGAGGTGCTGGTCCTGGTACACGCAGGTGAAGGCTTTGCGGTGCGGATTGAACAGCGGCAGTTTTTCGTAGCGCGGCAGGTCGGACATGGAGATGCTCAGCTTGCTGGTGAGGGCAGTAAAGGGGCTGGCCTGCGCGCCAGCGGCCATTACACCGAGGCTAGCGACCAGAAATCGCAGAACGAGGGCGATGAGCCCAATACGGAATCGATACATGTTAGGCATATTCCGCATTTCCTGAAGACGGCATCGTCACCGAGGCGTGCATTGTGTTCGTGGCACGTTGATCTTCGAAGGGCAGGAGAAACCCTGTCATCTTTTGCTTTCCCGCCAACTGGATGTCGCGATTTTGTGCCATGCGTTTATTCCACGCCTTGAAAACGTCCGGCAAATCGGTAGGGCTACCACTACCGGGAATGTCGCCGCCCGAATGCAGACTGAAGACCTCCTGGCGCAACGAACCAGCATATTCCAGTCCGGTCACACCGATATTGATTTCGCTGTCTGACGACATGCTGCGCTGGTTCAGGTTTGCACTACCCACCGTAAGGAACACGTCGTCGATGATCATCAGTTTGGAGTGGATATAGATTTCGCGGTACGCCATGCCATCGCCGTGCGGGCCGCTCGTGCGCAACCGGGCAACACTCACTTTCATTCCAGTTGTGGCTGCAAGCTGCTGCGCGCTTGGGCGGTCTAGCACCTTGCGTTCAGTGCTGATGGGGCCGTCCGGCGTCTGGACGGTATCAGTAATAGTTTTTGCGTCCGCATAGTTCTGGCTGATATTGCCGTCATCAACGTACTTCCGCTGCGCGGACATTCCGTCGCTCGCGCCAAGCTCGGTGAGCGTGTCATACGTGCGCGGAATCATCCCGTCGTCCTCTGGATGAGGGATAACGATGAACAGATGCAGCATCGGCATCTGCGAAACGGGCTTGCCCGACTTTGCCGCCCAGGCCTCGCAGAATGTTTGCCGCGTCTTCTTCAGTTGACGCGCGAAGGCGGGGTAAAAAAAATACTGGTTCTCGATGTAGATGTAGTTGCGGGCGAAACTGCTCGCCTGATAGTACAGTTCCTTGATCGTCTTGTCTTTCTCGCGCGGATGGGTACGAACGATCTGTACGCCGTGTGCCGGATTTTTGGGCGCCTTCGGGATGTTGGCCGGTATGTCCGTCAGCTCGTTGACCTTATGGTCTGGCGCGAAGATGTTCCAGTCGCTCACGAAGTTATGATGCAACCGCTTGAGCGCGGGACCGACCACGCGGCACGCGTAGTCCTGGTACGGTCTGCCGTGCACGTAGCCTTTCGTCGCGGGTTGCCCTTGCGTCGCCTCCTCGTGCGCCTGCTCGTCCTTGAGCTTGCCCTTGGCTAACGCCTCCCGTATCGGGTCGTCGATCTTGTGGGCGGTGGTGTCCCAGTAGTCGGTCACTGAGTTCAGTCCCATGACGTAACCCACTGCGTAACGCCCTTCTTCGTAGGCGTAATCGATAAGGATTGGTTTCTGATGATGCGTCGGATAATTTTCCATCAGACCGGTTTCATCAGCCGGATTCCCCGCCACGTAAACCGGCTTGTCCTCCTCGTCGGCCAGTGCGTGCTGGGCATCGGCGGTTTCGATGGAGCGGAATGCAACCTGAAGACGCGGATTTTTCCCGCTGACATTGCCTTTCGGCAGATTGTCTTTCCACCACTGAATACAGTATTCCTGGCGCTTCTTGCTGTCGTAGGGAGACGACGAAGTGCCGACTATCCAGGCCGCCGGATTGGTGAATGGATTGTGGCCATTGTCGGAGTAGCCGGGTACGTTGTTCTGTTTGGCCGAGGCAGTTTCGGCGTACCAGACCATCAACCTGACCGTAACCGGGTTCTCCTTGCGGGTCGTGATCTCTTCAAGCAACGCCCCATAGGTTTGCCCGCGCGGCCACGTGTCGCCGCCGCGCACGAGTTCCATACCTGGGTCGAA
The DNA here is from genome assembly GCF_030511745.1 of Paraburkholderia sp. SECH4. Classification (NCBI taxonomy): domain Bacteria; kingdom Pseudomonadati; phylum Pseudomonadota; class Betaproteobacteria; order Burkholderiales; family Burkholderiaceae; genus Paraburkholderia; species Paraburkholderia sp. SECH4. Next base: position 3,754 of record NZ_JALOCP010000037.1, on the reverse strand, counting down.
CCCCCAGCAGATGATCTCCACGGTCGATTTAGCATTTTTCAGGTCGTTCGCGATCGACCTGAATCCATCTTCGCCACAGATCATGAAATCGAGCGTGTTCTCATAGGTAATCGGCGCGATATCCTGGCGTTTTTCCAGTAACCATTGCACCGACCCCTGCGCGGTACGGGTCTGTTCGTCAATCGCGACGGTTGCCGGATTCTGGGACTGTAGGGTGTCGGCCACGTTCAGGTCCTTGTCATCAGTGTGTCTGGATGTATTGCATCAGGCCAGCCGTTCGCCGCGATTGGTCCGCTGGTCGGCATGGTCAGGATCGCCTTGAAGGGCATCCTTGACGTTCAGATCGTAGTGACTGCCGTTGGCAAGCTGGACCTGATACGCCGGCGTGCCGAGCTCATGATCCTTCACTACGACACGTCCGAATTCGTCTGTTACGCCTTCGCCAATCTTTGCCCCGCCCTTGTAGAGGTCATAGGGTTCACTGGCGAACTGATGCGCTTCGCCCGGCAACGCTCCGAGCGCGAAATGCAGTTGCTCCTTCTCCGGCGGCAGCGCAGGAATGGATGGTGTGCTCACGCTGTCCGGTCCGGTGAAAGTCCGGCTTGCCGAGTGCACCTCGAAGCCGCCTGACGTACCGCTTTTGATCTGTCCGGCTGTCCAGCGGGTATAGCTGCCACCCCCGTTGATCTCGACCTCCTGCTGCGCGCTGATCGTGATCTTGGTCGCGGTCACCGTCACGTTCAGCTTCGCCAGCAGGTTGATACTGTCCTTTAGCGCCTTCACATCGATGTCGCCTGCCGCCGCAATCAGTCGCATGCCTGCCTCGGTGACGAACAGGCGAAACGCTTTGCGTGCGCTGGCAAAAAAGCCGCCGCCTGTGCTGATCGATACGTGCTCGCCGGTTGTGACCGAGGTGGTCTTGCCGCTGCTCAGATGAATCTGCTCCGGCGTGCTGGTGGCGACACCTGCGGGACTTGCCATCACGAGATGCGGCTGCTCGAACTGCTTTAGCGCACCGCCGCCCTGGATAGCTTTTGCTTGAGCTTTCAGGGTACTGGCGACTGCCTTCTGTTCGCCATCCTGTGCCCCCGCTGTCTGAGCCGACTGCGCGAGGCTCGCCGCCGTATCCTGGGCGCTCGCCAACTGGAGGTTCACCTCATCGACGCTGAACGCGTCTCCGGTTGCGCCCGAGCGCGGATGGGTTGTCAGCAGCAGCCCGCGCGCGCCACGCACGGCTGCATTCCCATCGGTGCGCAGCTCCACGCCTTCACCGCGCTTCTCGCCGCGACCGGACGGCTCACTTACCCGCGTGATATAGCCCGCGTGCAGGCCCGACTCGAGGTGATCGCTACGTATCTGCGTTTGCACCTGCCCAGTGGTGTCGTCCTTCAACCAGACGTTGTTCTGGCTGCCGCCGATTTCCTTGCTGACGAACCCCGACAGCATGTGCTGGTCGGGCAGGTTCCACTGCGGCCGGTTCGCGCCGTTGCCCACGCGCGCCGTGATGAGCGGCCGGTCTGGATCGCCGTCGAGAAACGATACGACCGCCTCGTCGCCAATTCTCGGTAGCTGGATACCGCCAAAGCCGCCGCTTGCCCACGGCTGCGCGACACGCACCCAGCACGAACTCCTGTCATCGCGCTGGCCGACGCGGTCCCAGTGAAACTGCACTTTCACGCGGCCCAGTTCGTCCGTATAGACCTCCTGCCCGCCCGGTCCCACCACGGTCACCGTCTGCAACTGCATGGCGGGTTTCTGATGTTCGAACGGGCTACGATAGGGGACGGACTTGCGCTGGACCTCTATCTCGACGCGGAAAAAACCGCCTGAGCCATCCGCGTGCGGCCCGCTGGAAGCCGGGCTGTCCTGAGCGCTTTCACGCGCCTGGGCTAACCGGTTTTGCAGGCTGTGCGGGAAGTTCGCATGATGACTCGATGCCGGAATGTTGTTCTCAATCAGCCATACCGTTTCGATGATCGCGAACTGCCGCCTGTCGGCAGCGTCGGGGTCGTGCTCTGGATGCCCGGTGAGTTCGAACCAGCGCCCGGCGTCGATGCCGCGCACACCGCCGACACCGTAAAACCGCTTCGCCTCCGACTCCCATTGCTCCATGCGAATCTTCGACAGGTGCTCGCCGCGTTCCTGCTTCTGGTAACTATAGGGTCCCGTGTATTCGTAGACTTCCAGCTCGTCCGGCAATTCGTGCGACACCGTGGGGATGCTGGTGCCTTTCGGATTGGCGAGCGACGACGGGCTTTTGTAATCGGCTGTCCGGGTTGTCAGCACCGCGCTGTGCAGGGTGCGTTCGCTCGACCAGTGAACCAGCGCGTCCAGTTCGCTGCTCGTACCGTAGCGGGAAAACTGCACCGTCTGCGGGGCGAGCGGTTCAAACGTGTCGAGCCGGTCCGTAATCGTCAGCGTATGCGACTTGCCATCCTCGCCCTGTGTCCAGAAGCCGAACAGTCCCTCCTCTTCGATCAGCCGATGAGCAAAATTCCAGTCGTCTTCATATTGCGTGCAATAAGACCTCGGCGGTAACGGTGTCGAGAGTTTGAACTGAAACTGGCCTTTCGCTTGGGGGTGGGCATTGAACACATCGGTCAGGATGACGTCGGCGGACTTATCCTGCCAGATACGCTGGTCGCGGCGGAATTTGAGGAAATTCATCCACGAGGCAAAACGGATCGAATAGCTGGTTAATCCGCCGTCTGATCCTAGTCGCCGCACGCCGAATACATAGCCGTGAAAGGGACGATAGGATTTATCCGCCTGCTGAAGCCAAAGGGTTACCGGTTGGCCGATCAGTTTTTTAAGCTTGATATTGCCGTTTGTTGACTGAACGTCGAGCGTGAATTCGAAATGCCGCCCGATTCGCGACCAGCCCACCGCCCGTTGTGGTAACAGCACACTGCTCCCGAGCGGCGTATCCAGTTTCAACAAACGGTCCTGCTGGATCAGCCCGCTCTGAATGGCTCTCACAATATCCTGCGCATCCATTTCCACCCCAAGTTACTTTTTACGTGCGTATTGTCGTGAGCGAGAGAAGACTTTTAGCGACCCGGTAGTCGATCGATTTACCGGCAATGTCCATTCTCGATACGAAATTCACCATGCCACTGGCACGCTCCCGGGCCACGCCACGAGTTTGATGAAATATAGATGGGCCATTTCCGGCGAGCTGACCGGGCACAAAAAGGGAGGGCCTAGTCTGATCATATCAGCCGTGCTGCAATTCCAAGTCAACTTCATGACATGAATTAACAGATTTTATGCTGGGTAGATAAATCTCGGTCACGGTGCGCGCGACTCACGACGACAGCGGGGCGCGGTCCCGGACGGCCAAGGAACATATAACGCAATGGCCGCAACTGCTGAGCGAATCGCAATACGCTTTGCTCTTTCTCTTAGCTGCTCACGATCTAGCGATGTTTCGAATATTCGACTAGCAATGAATCAGTTAGTAGGACAGTCGATGCGCAAGAGGCAATTCAATAGTCGTCCCTGAACAATTCGCCTTGTGTGCAACCGGCGTCACGCCATCACATCAGCGGCATTGCTGAGGTTGAGCAAGGCAGCAACAACGAAGGCATAAAGAGGCCGTAGCTTCATGTATCAATATGTCAGGTCCCTGCAATTCCCATACACCATTTCGACCGTAAAGCCTCACCACACAAGAGCTTCCGGATTGTTCAGGTTCGACTAGGGAAACGCTGATTAATGAAGCTCGGCGGTCATCGCGAACGTAGCCGAGGAC
>NZ_JALOCP010000036.1:0-79090 GCF_030511745.1 Paraburkholderia sp. SECH4 | reverse complement strand
CTGCAGATGCGCGGCGCGGCGGGCACCTTCGTATCGACGTCGCTGCCGGCATCGGTGATGCGCCCGTCGCGTGCGCAAGGTGTTCAGGACGCGCGGGGCAGGCAGAGCACTGAAGGAACGGGCACGCCGCAGACGCCGGGCGAATCGCGCAGTGGTCAAGCGGCGCCGCGGCAGCAGGCCATCGCCGTCGCTATGAGCGGCGAGCCGCGGCCGTTGCAACCAGGGCTGCCTGCGCTCGACGCATTTCCGGGCAAGCTATGGAACCGGCTCGTTTCGCATCACGCGCGCAGCGGCGAACGCGCGATGCTCGCGTACCCGGATCCGGCCGGCTACCGGCCGCTGCGCGAACATATCGCCACCTACCTCGGGCTGTCGCGCGGGGTGACCTGCCTGCCGGAACAGGTGTTCGTGACCGGCGGCTACCGTGCGACGCTCGAACTCGTGTTGCGCAGTCTCGCTCGCCCGAACGATCACGTGTGGTTCGAGGATCCCGGCTATCTGTTCGCGCGCGGTTTTCTGGCCGAGACCGGCGTGCAGCTCGTACCGGTGCCGGTGGATGGCGAAGGGATCGACGTCGAGCGCGGCACACTGCTGGATGCAGAGGCGCGCTTCGCAGTAGTCACGCCGTCGCATCAGAGCCCCCTCGGGCACACGCTGTCGCTCGCACGACGCATGGCGCTGCTGGACTCGGCAGAGAAAGCGTCCCGCTGGATCATCGAAGACGACTACGACAGCGAGTTCCGTTATCTGGGCCGACCATTGCCGGCTTTAAAGAGCCTCGACCGGCACGATCGCGTGATCTATTGCGGCACGTTCAGCAAGGTGATGTTTCCCGGTTTGCGGCTCGCGTATGTGGTGGTGCCGGAGCGAGCCGTCGAGCGCGTCGGGCGGGTGGCGCACAGCATGAACGCTGGATCGCCGACGCTATTGCAGGCAGCCGTGGCGGATTTCATTGAGCAGGGGCATTTTGCGCGGCATCTGAAGCGGATGCGTGCGTTGTACGGCGAGCGGCGCGTGCTGATCGTGCACGCGCTAGAGCAGGCGTTTGGCGAACGGCTGATTGTCGATTTGCCGCCAGGTGGAATTCAGTTCGCGGTGCAGTTCGCCGAAGGCCCCAATGGCCCGGTCGACGATGTCGCCGTCGCCGTCCGCGCCCGCGAAGCGGGGCTCGCGGTGCTGCCGCTTTCGATCTGGTACGCGAATGGCCGCGCGCGGCGCACGCTGCGCGGCCTCGTGATGGGCTTCGCGAACATCGCCGATGCGCGTGAGGCCGGTCGTCTCGCGCGAACGTTGCGCGCGTGTCTGGAACTTCGACGCCAGGCATGATCAGGCGCGTGCCACCGACATACCCACGGACGTACGGCACTACCCCTTGTTGAACAGGCTCACGACACGGGACATGGATTTTGCTGCCAGAGCGAGCAGAGCGCCGGAGACGCTGTAGTCGACGTTGAACATCAGGTCGATCAAATAGAACATGGATAGCGCGATGAGCGGGTGGTACATCGCAAGGCTTATCAGGCGTTTCATCGGCATCTCACGCGGTTTCGTTTGCACGAACCGGTAAGTCACTGTGCGTGAACCGATCTGCGCAAGATTCGTGGCGTGCCAGACTTCCGGAATCCGTGGAAGGTTTGGCTGCGAAGTACGGATGACGCTGTTCTGCCACGTCCCGTCCTGTGATGAACTTTGCCTCTCGCAACCTGTTGCCGTCCTGCCCGTGCGTCGATGTTTTTTGCCCTATCGTCCAAGTCTTGCCGATGGTTCTCGTGGCCATTGCAGAGCGTCCAGAAAGCTTGTCTGTTCCTCCTGCAAAAGGGGACGATGTGTTGCACGCGTTTATGTCACACAGCGATGCATCGAGCGCACTGAAAAATCGGTAAGGCATTTGTCGTCTACCGCCGCAGCGGGTATAACATGGACCCCTCGGTCAAAATGAAGAATGACCGGCCTCCCGGTTCCTTACCCGGGAAATCGCATACCACGCGAGCTCTTCATGGATGCAGTTTCTGACGTCCTGCGCGCTGTGCGCCTAAGCGGCGCGGTATATCTGACCGCGACCTTCACGGCACCGTGGTGCGTGATAGGCCGTACGGATGCCGCGCTCTGTGCGGCCTATCTGCCGCGATCCGAACGTGTCGTCTCATATCATCTGATCATAGAAGGTAGCTGCTGGGCCCAACTGGCAGACGACCCCGATTCCGCTATTCATCTCAATGCCGGGGAACTGCTGGTGGTGCCGCAAGGCGAAACGCATTTGATAGGTAGTGCTGTGGATCTAGCGCCCACGCCAATGGAGGTGCTATTGGCTGGCCCGATGGCGGCAGCACCGGGTGAGGTGATGACGGTGTCTTACGGAGGCGGGGGACCTACGACTCGCATCGTATGCGGTTTTCTGGCCTGCGACGATACGCTGAGTAACCCACTGCTCTCATCGCTGCCGCGACTCTTCAAGATTGATATGCGCCATGATCCGCGAGCAGCATGGCTTGAGTCCTCTCTCAAGTTTGCAGCCAGCGAGGCTGCGAGTTCGCGGGCGGGCGGTACGATTGTCCTCGCCAGACTGTCCGAACTCCTGTTTGTCGAAGCGGTCCGTAGCTGTATTGAAGCGCTTCCTGACCATCAGACAGGATGGCTCGCGGGCGTGCGCGATCGCTACGTGGGGCGCGCGCTTTCGCTGCTCCATGCTCAAGCCGTCCACCCCTGGACCGTCGATGAGCTTGCACGCAAGGTGGGGTTATCGCGTTCCGCGTTGGCGCAACGCTTCACTGATCTCCTTGGACAACCGCCCATGCAGTACCTGGCGCGATGGCGCATGCAGATCGCGGCGCAGGAACTTCTCGCCGGCAGAAAGTCCCTCGCCGCTGTAGCGGAGCAGATTGGTTATGAGTCTGAGGCGGCATTCAGTCGGGCCTTCAGGCGGGAATTTGGAATGCCGCCGGCAGGCTGGCGCAAGAACAAAGGAAAGATGAACGGCGCTGGCGAATCTGCGCAGGCCGCGCCCGCTGCGAGTGGCATCACGCCACCAGCAGATCAGTGACATCGACTGCCATACCCGACGCAACGTTCACTCGCACGCGTCAAAGCTGACCCGGCGTTTCGGCCATATCTCCCGGTGGCCCGGCCATAGAACCTCGCGTCTCCCAATCGTACATTCGAGCGTACCGGATGCCAGATCAACCATCTGGTTCTGGCCGGTAGATGAGCATTCACCGCTCGACCGCACGTAGGTCCACATTGGGAGAAATACTATGAACGCAGTATCGCGACTCTCCAACCACGATCGTTACGCCCGTTGCATTCGCGCTTCAAAGATGGTCAGTTGGGACATCGAGCGTGACGTGATTGGAGGCCGCACCTTTGACACGTCCCAGAAGTATCTTCCCGATGGGCTTTCACTGGCTCCGAATTTCTTCACGCTCTCCGAGAACGAAAAGCGTTTCGTCAGCCAGATTCAGGGGCGCACGTATGCCAACGTGTTCGGACTGGTAGAGCGCTTCATCAACGCCAAGGTGCTGGAAGTCAGCCGTGACCATTGGCTCGGCGATCAGGTAGCGCTTGAGGCGCTGGTCCGATTCAGTGAAGAAGAACTCAAGCATCAGGCGTTATTTCGTCGCATCGACGAGATGATCGGTGAGACTCTTCCCCCGGGCTATCACTTCGACGTCGACTCGAATGCCGTTGCCTCTGTTGTCCTCGGTAAAAGCACGTGGGCCGTATTGGCGCTGACGCTGCATATCGAACTGTTCAGCCAGCTCCACTATCGCCAGAGTATCGCTCCAGACGATCAGCTATCGGAGCTATTCAAGAGCGTGTTCCTCTATCACTGGAAGGAGGAGAGTCAACACGCCATTCTCGACGAGCTCGAATGGGTCCGTCACGACGCCACCATGACGGACAGTGATCGCGACAAGGCTGTCGACGAATTCATCGAATTAGTCGCCGCGATCGACGGCATTCTGCAGGCGCAGGCTGCAGCCGACGCGCGTTATTTCAAGGCGAACTGCGGGCGCGCAGTCGACGAGACGGAAGCCCAGTCGATCGAAGCGAATTTCCTCGAGGCTTACCGGTGGCAATACATCCACTCGGGTGTACGTCATCCCCATTTCGGCGAGGTGCTTCATGGCCTCATCTCCGAAGACCAGCGCATGCGCATCCATGCTGCGCTCGCCACACTGCAATGAGATTTACCGGAGCTGATCAGTCCACCTATGTTGAAGGAGATGGAACATGAATGCCAACGCACAGATCAACAAACCTAATTTCGTCAACGGCCTTAACGTCGACGACCTGTTCGCCCTGATTGAGGGCGTCAAGAACGATGTTTCGAAAGCCACCACCAGTTGGCGCGTAGCGACGAGCTGGCAGGGGCAGACTCGAACTCGCGCCGAGGTAGAGGGGTTCTCGATCGGCGGGCAGGATGTGCCGCGCCGGTTCACGATCGATATCAATGAGCCCTGCGAACTCGGTGGCTCGAACAAGTTTGCCAATCCTCAGGAGCATCTGATCGCCGCGCTGAATGCCTGTATAACGGTGGGTTACGTGGCGCAATGCGCCGTCCGCGGGATTACGCTCGAGTCCCTGCAGATTGAGACCGAGGGTGAAATCGATCTCAGGGGTTTTCTCGGGATCGACCCGCAAGTGGCAAACGGTTACGAGAGCCTGCGCTACACCGTTCGTATCAAGGGCAGCGGTACCGGCCAGCAATTCGCGGAAGTCCATGACGCGGTAATGGCCACTTCCCCCAACGTCTACAATCTGGCGAACGCCGTCGTTCTGAAATCGACCCTCGTGGTCGGGTGAACTTGGCGATGTGGGCGCGGCGACTCGAATCGTATCACTCCACATATGATCGCTCCAATTAGCGCATCGCCGTCTGGGACCGTTTCGTGACGGGCAATGCATGACTACGTCCGCAGCGTTCTAAAAAAAGCTGCAAAGTTGTGTCTTGCAGATGTCGATTTCTCCCACGATCATTCGTCGTAGTTACAGGAGGCGCTTTTGTCTCCGAACACTATTGTCTTCAAAGGAGAAACCCAAATGCGTGTAATGGTCATGGTCAAGGCAACCCCCGAATCCGAAGCCGGGCAAATGCCAAGCATGGAGCTCATCGCGGCGATGGGCAAATATAACGAGGAACTGGTGAAGGCCGGGATCATGCAAGGCGGCGACGGGCTGAAGCCGAGTTCGGCAGGCGTACGCGTGAGGTTTTCAGGGAAGGACCGAACCGTCGTTGACGGCCCATTTGCAGAGACCAAGGAATTGATCGCCGGGTACTGGCTCTGGCAAGTTCAATCGATGGACGAAGCGATTGAATGGGTAAAGCGCTGCCCGAATCCGATGGTGAGTGATTCAGAGATCGAGATTCGGCCTTTCTTTGAGCCTGCGGATTTTGGTGAGGCCTTTACACCTGAGCTGCAAGACCAGGAAAAGCGTCTACGGCAGCAGATTGACGGGCAGACGCGCTGACAATTTTCACCGCATCAGTCTGCGGGGCGTGCGGAGGCAGCCCCGCCCCGCCTGTCTGAGGCTTGAGTCGAGTGTCCTGGCGCCGTACAGGGACGAGGTGCAACGCGGTTTCATGGCATCATCATGTGCACCTTCACACCACCGCTGGAGCGCACGCCATGGCAACTTACATTGTCTTCACAAAGGAAAGCACGCAGGATCAGGGGGAGCTCGATATCTACCAAAGCAAGGTGGGCGAGACCTTTAAAGGTCATCCCGTCAAGATTCTCGCTGCCTACGGACCTCAGCAGATCCTTGAGGGCGACGGGCCGGAGGGCGTCGTGATCGTGGAGTTTCCGTCGACGGCGGCCGCGCGCGCGTGGTACGACAGCCCGGCGTATCAGGAGGCCGCGCAGCACCGGTTCAAGGGCGCGCGCTATCGGGCCGTTCTCGTCGAAGGCGTGTGACGAACGGCAGCGCATAACTGTTTTGCATATTGTTAGGCCTTCCAGCCAGAGGTAGTCGTGAACAGCGTTTCAATTGAGGTCGTCGCACCGGGCGATGCCGACGTGTTTGTGGCACGTCAACCCGTCATGGATCGGGCTGGTCGCGTTGTCGCATACGAGCTTCTTTTCAGAGACGGTCCCACCGGGGGAGCGCGGATCGGGGACGAACTGCGCTCTACGACGGCGGTGATTGAACGCGCAGTCGGCTCGATCGGTCTCGAACGGCTTGCCGGGAGCAAGGCTTGCTTCCTGAACTGTCCGCATGATTTTCTGTTTTCGGACTACCCGTATGTGCTGCCGGCGTCACGGTTCGTTCTGGAGATTCTTGAGTCTGTCGAGCTGACATCGAACCTCTCGCGACGGTGCAGCGAGTTGCGAGGAGCGGGCTTCCAGATAGCGCTGGACGACGTCAGGAGCATGACTGACGAGATCCGATGGTTTCTTCCTTCCGTCGACATCATCAAGATCGACTGGCCGTTTGTTGAACGTGCGGAGTTGCCAGAACTGGTCAGTCAGTTCAAACGTGCGGGAAAGGTCGTGCTCGCCGAGAAAATCGAAACTGCAGAGGATGCGGAGTATGCCCGGCAACTGGGTTGTGATCTGCTGCAGGGCTATTATTTCGCCAAGCCGCAGATTCTTTCGGGCAAGCGCGCGATGCCGCCAGTCAAGGCAATTCTTCACGTGTTCGACCTGGTCGGCAGCGACGCGCCGTTGGGTAGTATTGCGCGAGCGCTAAAAGAGACGCCAATGCTGGTTGCCCAACTGTTACGGCTTGCAAACAGCAGCGAGCAGCCCAACGGCAAGACGGAGCCCATTTCATCGCTCAAGCAGGCACTCTCGGTAGCCGGAAGCCGCAGACTTTTGCATTGGTGCGGACTTCTGCTTTACGTCGGCCGGGACGGGCTTCCAGTCGAGGATGATCCGCTTGCGCTGCTTGCGCAACGACGGGCACATTTCATGGAAGAGGCGATCGACGCGATGCCGGATGGATCACGCTCGCTGGCGTCCGCAGGCTATCTGACGGGCATGCTGTCGCTACTACATGTCGCGTATCACATGGAACTGCAGAGCTTTGTCGACGAGCTACCCGTTTCTGATTCCATCCGGCTGGCTATCCTTAACGGCGGCGGCGTACTCGGCGAATTGCTGTCGGTCGCCGCGCTGCTTGAACGGGGCGATGTGGATGCGGCGACGGTGAGACTTCAACGGCTGGCGGTTTCTCCTGCAGAGGTTCGGAAGATCGTCGAGTGCTATTGATGTGATTTGCAGTATCGCGAGCGGTATGACGGCCAGTCTCAGTCGTTCGACCGCGTATCAATGTGGACATTCGATCGCATACAATACGTATACCGTGCATCCGAAGTGAGTGAGACGACGTGACAGCATCTTCCCTGACAACCCCGGAAAAACTGGGGGAACTGGCCTATCAGACTTTGCGGCGAATGATCCTCGACAAGGCGTTGCGCAGCGGCGGCGCCGTCGTTGAAGGGCGGCTGGCCGAGGAACTCAACATTTCCCGCACGCCCATGCGCGAAGCGTTGCTGCGGCTCGAAGGCGAAGGGCTGTTGACGCGCGCCGGGGCTCGCTCTTATTCGGTGCGCTTCGTCAGCGCGCAGGAATATTTGCAGGCGATGAAGGTGCGCGAGCTGCTCGAAGCGGAGGCCGTCGGCCTTGCCATCGGCAAGATCGACAAGAAAAAGATCCAGCAACTGATAAAGAAGATCAAGGCTCTGCGCAGTGGGCAGCAGGAGCAGGAACACTGGCAGATCGACGACCAGGTTCACACGATGATGGCGCATGCAAGCGGCAACGACGTGCTCGCGCGGATGATCGAAGTGGTGCGCACGAACAGCCGGCTGTTTGAACTCACGACACCTTTCAATCGAATCGAGGAGGATCGCGCCGAGCACCTTGCGATCCTCGAAGCGTACGCTGCCGACGACGCAGAAGCTGCACGCGCCGCCGTTCGCACGCACCTGCAGAACTTGCGCCGTTTCGTGCTTAACCGTCTGAGTGGAGGCAGCGGTCCCTGAACCGGATCGGCTCGCTAGCGACTCGCGGCCCCAGCGACTCCATCAGTGGCGCAGGATCTTGCCGACGAATTCACGCGTGCGCGCTTCCTGCGGAGCATCGAAAATCTGCTGCGGCGAGCCTGTTTCGATCACATGGCCACCGGCCATGAACACGACTTTCGACGACACCTCGCGCACGAAGCCCATCTCGTGCGACACGATGAACATGGTGATACCCTCCAGCGCCAGTGCGCGAATCGTATCGAGCACCTCGGTGACGAGTTCGGGGTCGAGCGCGGCGGTGACTTCATCAAGAAAGAGCACGTTTGGCTTCAACGCCAGCGCGCGGGCGATTGCCACACGTTGCTGCTGGCCACCCGACAACTCGTCCGGATACGCTTTCAGCCTGTGTTCCAGGCCCACCCGCGTGAGCAACCGGATGGCATCCTCTTCCACCTGCTTGCGCGGCCAGCCCTTGATCCGGGTAGGCGTGATCATCACGTTGTCCAGCACGGTCATGTTCTGGAACAGGTTGTATTGCTGGAAAACGATCGCGATTTCCGAGCGCAACGACCGCACGGCCGTCTTGTCCGCATAGTTCACGAGATCGCCGTTCAGCCGTACGCTGCCGTGCTCCGGAGGCAACAGTCCCAGTAGAACGCGCAGCAACGTGCTCTTGCCTGACCCGGACGGCCCGATCAGGCTGACGATTTCACCTTTCTCGACTGACAGGTTGATACGTTCAAGGACCGTGTGCGGCCCATACGACGCCTTCAGATCAACGATTTCGAGTTGCGGCAAGTTTCTTCTCCAGGCGCTTACCCAAGCGCGACAACGGATACGACATCACAAAATAAAGCACCAACACCGTTCCGTACACGAGCCACGAGGAAAACCCCTTGTTGGTCAGCACCTTGCCGGCGGACGTCAGTTCCATCACGCCGATCTGCGAGGCGAGCGCCGTGTCCTTGATGAACATGACAAAGAACCCGAACGTGGGCGGCACGATCACGCGCCACGCTTGCGGCACGATGACGAAGCGCAGCGATTCGAAGTACGAGAAATTCAGCGTCTGCGCGGCTTCCCATTGATTTTTATGGACCGATTCGAGTCCGCTTCGAATGATCTCGCCAAGGTAGGCGGACGCGATCAGGCAGACGCTCAGCGAAGCGACGGCAAACGTCGAGAGATTGGCTTTCGACGTTTGGCTCGCGAAGAACACGAGCATCAGCGTGACCAGAAACGGGATGCGGCGGAACAGGAAGCAATAGACAAAGGCGAGGGCGCGCAAAGGCGCCATCGTGCGGGAATGCGTGACGCGGACAATCGCTATGACAAAGCCCGCGAGAAAGCCCGTAAAGCAGCCGGCAGCCGACAGCACGAAGGTTGCGGCGAACCCTTCCACTAGCAACAGCAGGTTGTAGAAAGAAAACAGTTGTGCGATTTCGGCCTGTGAGGAAGCGAACATCAGAACACCTTGATTTTGGCGCGGCAGACATGGCGCCCGATCATCGCCAGTGCGAACGTCGCGATCAATGTGACGGCGACATACAGAACGGCGGCCACGCTGAACGCTTCGACCGAAAGGTAGGTCTGTGAACTGAGGTTGTACGTGCGCCCCGTCAGTTCCTCGACACCGAAGATCGACGCCATCGACGTGCCGAGCGTCATGACGATGAACTGGTTCGACAGCGGCGGGAACATCACCTTTAGTACGTGTGGAAAGATCACATGCCGCACGATCTGCGGCGTGGAGAAGCCGAGTACTTCGGCAGCCTCGATCTCCATTAGCCGGACCGAATTGAACCCTGCGCGCTGGATCTCGCACAGATAGGCGCCCGCATTGAACGTTGCCCCGATCAGCACCGCTGTGAACGGCGACAGGGTCACGCCGATCTCAGGCAGTGCAAAGAACAGGAAAAAGATCTGCACGAGTTGCGGCGTATTGGTCGCGAATGCCACATAAGCCATCACCACCTTGCGCAGAAACGCCGGCCCGTAGCGCAACACCGAAGCACAGACGAGGCCGATGATCATGCCGAACCCAAACGCGAGCACGGCGATCTGCAGGCTGAGCCATGCGCCGGCAAGCAGATAAGGCCACTGCTGGAGGATGGGCTCGAAATGTAGGGTCATCGAATAGTGGCTCCCGCCGGATGCGAAGTGCTCGTCCGTTACGGCGACGAGCGCTGTCGCCAGTTTCCCTTACTGCGCGGCTGCAACAGGTGTAGGTGAGGCGGTCGGATCGTGCAGCATGGCGCTGCCGAACCACTTCTTCCAGCTTGCGGCGACAAAGCCGTTCTTCTGCAACGTGCCGATTTCCTTGTTCAGACGCTGCGTCAGCGCCATATTGCCCTTTTGCACGCCGATGCAGTCGTAGTCCACTTCGATCGGCGCATCCACCACACGCCATTTCGTCGGATAGTTCTTCGTGTAACTCAGCATGAAGTCGAGCACGTCGATCAATGCATCGGCGCGGCCCTGAGCGATCGCGCGAACCGCATCCGGATAGTTGTCGAGAATCAGAAGCTGCGCCTTGGGCAGTTTGTCATGAATCAGCTGGATAGGCGTCGTGCCGCGTACCTGAACGAGGCGTACCGCCGGATCGTTCAACTGGGTCCAGTCTGAATAAGACGTCGCCTGTGTCGTCAGGACGCCTAGCACTTCGGTGTTGACCGGGTCGGTGAAGTCGATCACCTTCAGGCGGTCCGCGTTGCGCGTCATGCCGCCCATTACCGCGTCGATCTTGTCGGTCATCAGAAACGGCACGCGATCGTTCGAGCCAACCGGAACGATTTCGAGCTTCACGCCGAGCGAGTCGGCAATCTTCCTGGCAATAGTGACATCGAAGCCGTCGATGGTGTTTTTCGCGTCGTAAATGCCGAGCGGCGGCAGGTTGGGGTTGATGCCGAACACGATCTTCTTCGACGCGATGATTTCGTCGAGCGTGCGAGCACTGGCGTCGAACGCGCCGAGCAACGCGCAGGCGGCAATACCCACGGCGAGCATGCGGGTGAGGAGGATCGAGGATTTCATGCGGCAACTCCGTAAGAGGTTCGGGGGCGAATGCTGACCGGTCTGGCGCACGGTTCGGACGCTTCCCGGACCGTCTTTATTTTGGCCATTTTGTGTATACGAAACGTATACGATAAGATAAAAACATCGACGAAATTAGTTGTCAAGGGAGCCATGCCCCATGCTGGATGAGAAGACCATGCGCATCTCGAAGGCAGGCGGCGCGGCTACGGTGAGGTTTCTCTTCGACGGTCGGCCGGTGCGGGCGCGCCAGGGCGAAAGCGTGGCGGCAGCGCTGTTCGCCTCGGGTACGAAGACCTTACGGACGAGCCCGCGCAATGGCGTGCCGCGCGGCATGTTCTGTTTGATGGGGTCTTGTCAGGAGTGTCTGGTCGTAGTCGATGGTCGCCGCGCGCTTGCATGCCGGACGACGGTCATTGAAGGAATGCGCGTCGACAAAGTACCGGAGATCGGCCTTGATATCTGAGTTCGATGTCCTCGTGCTCGGCGGCGGCCCGGCCGGCGTGAACGCGGCGCTGGCTGCGTCGGCAGCAGGTCTCAGGGTTGCGCTGTTCGATGAGAACCCGGCGGCCGGCGGGCAGGTCTACCGCGCACCGGTCAGCGCCGCTGTTCCGTCGAGCGCGGACCAGCAAGCGGGTGACGCGCTACGGCGCGAACTCGCCGAAAGTAAGGTCACCACCTACTTCGATCACGTGGTCTGGGCGGTCACCGCCGACTATCGCGTCGATGCCGTGGGTCCGGCCGGCCCCGTGTATTGCATCGGGCGCGCGCTGATCGTCGCAGCGGGAACCACGGAACGTGTCGTGCCCTTCGACGGGTGGACCACGCCCGGCGTCATCGGGCTGGCCGCCGCAACGATTCTCCTCAAATCGCAAGCCATCCTGCCGGGCCGCTCGACACTAGTCGCAGGTTGCGGACCGTTGCTTGCGGCCGTCGCCGCGAAGACGATAGAAAGCGGTGGCAAGGTCGAAGCAATTGCGGATATCGCGGGCCTCGGCGACTGGGCACGCGCGCTCCCCGCCATGGTGTCGCGCCCCGATCTGATGCGCGAGGGTTTCCACTGGTGGCGCGAAATTCGCCGCGCAGGTGTGCCGATTCATTCGCGGCACACGATAGTCAAAGTCGAGCCAGCCGGCGATCGGCTGCGTGCGACTCTGGCGCCGTGTGACGCAGCAGGGCGGCCCGTATCCGGAGAACACCGCAGCGTGGTCGCCGACTGCATCGCGGTCGGTCATGGGCTGACCCCGTCAACCGAAATCACGCGTCTCTTGTGCGCGGAGCACCGGTACTCGCGGCAGGCGGGAGGATGGATCGCCATCACCGACGAGAACTGCCGCACCTCGCGCCCGCGGCTCTACGTGGCGGGCGACGGCGCAGGCATCGCCGGCGCGGCCGCAGCGAGCCATCATGGCACGCTAGCGGGACTCGCCTGCGCCATCGAGCTTGGCGGCACGGACATCGCCGGGCTCCGGTCGCGACTGTCATCCGTGCGTCGGGCGTATCTCAAGGCGGCGCGTTTCGGTCGTTCGATGGCGCAATTGATGGCGCTACGACCCGGCCATACCGATGGTATTGGGCCGCAAACCATCGTCTGTCGATGCGAAGACGTGACGCGCGCCGAGATCGACGCCGCCTGCGACGCCGGCGCGCACGACGTGAACCAGCTCAAGGCCTGGACGCGCTGCGGCATGGGGCCGTGCCAGGGTCGCACATGCGGAGACGTAGCGGCGGAACTGCTTGCGGCACGCGCATGCGGCGGCTCGCGCGAACGCGCGGGCTGTTTTTCTGCCCGCACGCCGTTGCGGCCCGTCACGGTTGAAGCGCTGACTGGCGAGTTTAGCTACGACGACATTCCGATCCCGAAGGCTGCGCCGCTATGAGCCAGCCGACGACCACCGCATTCGATGTCGCCGTGCTTGGCGGCGGCGTGATGGGCTGCACCACCGCACTATTTCTGGCGCGAGCCGGCATGCGAGTGGCGGTGATCGAACGCGATGCGCTGTGCCGTGGCGCGTCGGGCGTAAACGCCGGCACGCTGACGCTGCATATGACGCGTGCCGCGCTCGTTCCCTACGCGATCCGCGCGTGGAAAATGTGGATGAACACCGACACGTGGCTAGGCCACGGCGTGCTTGCGACATCGGCGCCCGGTCTTTCGCTCGCCTTCACCGAATCCGAGAAAGTGCTGCTGCAGCAACGCGCGGCGGCGAGGCGCGAGTACGGTGCGCAGATCGATCTGCTCGACCGGGATGCCGCGCTCGCCGTCGAGCCAGGCCTGAATCCCGCAATGCTGCAAGCCGCGTACTGCGCAACCGATGGCTTCGCCAGCGCCTATCTCACGGGCCGTGCTTTCCATGCGGCATTGCGCGAAGCAGGTGTACACGTTTTCGAGCAGACACCGATCACGCGTATCGAGCGCATCGCTGGGATGTATCAGTTGTACGGCCCGGATGACGCCATCCGTATCGACGCGACGCGTCTGGTGATGGCGGGCGGCGTGTGGCAGGAACCGCTGCTCGCAATGCTCGGCATCCGCATCCCCGTCAAGACGCTCGTCAACCAGTTGATCGTCACTGAACGCATGCCGCCCGTGATGAGATCGGTGCTGAGCATCGCGAACGGGCTGCTGTCGATGAAGCAGTTCGCCAACGGCAGTGTCCTGATAGGCGGTGGCTGGCAAGGCATCGGCGATCGCGAGCGGGGCGGCGTGGAAACCGTGCCGGACAACCTGATCGGCAATCTCCGGCTCGCGCAGCATGTGATCCCCGCGCTCGCCAAAGCGCGCGTGGCCCGCATCTGGCTCGGCCTCGAAGCCGAAACTTCCGACGCCATGCCGATGATCGGTGCGCTCCCCGGTTCCCCCGATGCGTGGGTGATCGGTTGCGTGCATTCCGGTTACACCAGCGGTCCCTACATGGGCAAGCTGCTTGCCCAGGCCATGCTCGGCGAAGAACCCGAGTTGCCCTTGTTCGATCCGGCGCGGCTTGTTGTTCATGACGATGCGCCCGCCCAACTTCATCGGGAAAAGACAGAATGATCCCTACGCATGCCGACCCATTCAACGGCGTCTATGCCGCTACGCTGTGCCCCCTCGACGCGGATGGACGACACCTGGACGAAGCGGCGCTCGAGCGGCATATCGAAGCGGTGGCGAGCGTCGACGGCATTGTCGGGCTTCTGGTGAACGGCCATGCCGGCGAGAACTTCACGCTCTCGGCGGCGGACAAGCGGCGCGTCGTGGAAATTGCACATGCCGTCTGCGGCGATCGCTCGATCATCGTAGCCGGCGTGAATGCCGAGGACAGCTATGAGGCGCAGGCCCACGCAAACGACGCAAGACAGGCCGGCGCCGATGCCATGCTGCTGTTTCCGCCATTCTCATGGGCGCTGTCGACCGATCTCGACACCGTTCTGACGCATCACCGGATCGCCAACGCCGAGGCCCGCCTGCCCATGATGCTTTACCAGGCCGGCGTCGCCACGGGCGGCATGGCCTACACGCCGCAGATGCTTGCCGCGCTCGTCGGCTTGCCCGAGGTCGTTGCTATCAAGGAAGGCAGTTGGGAGACGGCCGCGTACGAAGCAAACCGCCGGCTCGTTAGATCGATCGCGCCGCATGTGGCCGTGATGGCATCCGGCGACGAACACCTGTTCACCTGCTTTGCGATCGGTACCGAAGGCAGCCTCGTCAGCCTTGCGGCCGTCGTGCCCGAACTGGTCGTGGCGCTGTATCGCGCTGTCGAACACGGTGATCTCGGCCGCGCGCAGCAGCTTCACGAGCGCATCTATCCGCTTGCGAAGGCAATCTACGGAACCGCGCCGGGTTCGTACGCCAATGCGCGCCTGAAAGCTTGCCTGCACTTGCTGGGCCACTTTCCGCATCCGTCGATGCGCCCGCCGATCCCACCGCTTTCCCATGCAGAGTTGATGCGTCTCGAAGACGCGCTCGCCATCGCAACCGACACTCAACGGAGTGATTCATGAGTTCGACCCCAACCCTCATCAAAGGCGGCCGCATCATTACGGCCGTTGACGACTACGTTGCCGACATTCTTGTGGAAGGCGAGCGCATCGTCAGCATCGGACTGAATCTCGACGGAGGACCGGATGCACGGGTGATCGACGCGGCAGGACTGCTGGTGTTTCCTGGCGGCGTCGATTGCCATACGCACATGGAGAACACCTTCGGGGCCTCGGTGACCTGCGACAACTTTGCGTCGGGCACACGCTCGGCCGCCTTCGGCGGAACGACGACGATCATCGACTTCGCGTTGCAAACGGCCGGCACGAGTCCGCTCGATGCGATCTCGCGGGCGCAATCGAAAGCCGCATCGGCCGCGAGCATCGATTACGGGTTTCATGTGATCGTGACGCAGGTGGACGAGCGCGTGCTCGGCGACATGCAATACGCGATTCGTCACGAAGGTGTCTCGAGCTTCAAGATGTTCATGGCCTATCCCGGCACGGTCATGTCGGACGACGCCGCGATTTTTCAGGCGATGCGGATGGTCGGCCAGCACGGCGGCATGATCGCGTTGCATGCCGAGAACGGCACGGTCATCGACCTGCTGATTCGCGAGGCACTCGCGCAAGGCCATACCGCGCCGCGTTATCACGCGCTGACGCGGCCCGCGATCATGGAGGGCGAAGCGACGCATCGCGGCATCAAGCTCGCCGAACTCGCCGAAGCACCGGTTTATTTCGTACACCTTTCGGCGAAAGAGGCACTGAAGCATGTGATCGAAGCGCGCGACCTGGGCATTCCGGTGTTTGCGGAGACCTGTCCACACTATCTGTTCTTCGATGAATCTGCATACGCCGACGACAGCTTCGAGCTCGCACGTTACGTGATGAGCCCGCCACTGCGCTCGAAGGAAGCGCAGAACGCGCTCTGGACCGCGCTCAAGACCGACGATCTGCAACTGATCTCGACCGATCACTGCCCGTATTGCATGAAGGAGGGGCATCGCGGCAACGTCAACCAGAAGCCGCTTGGACGCGACGATTTTTCGAAGATCCCGAATGGCGTGCCTGGCGTTGAAACGCGCATGACGGTGGTCTACGACGGTGGCGTACGAGGCGGCCGCATTTCGCTGAATCGCTTTGTCGAATTGATGTCGACTGCGCCAGCCAAGCTCTTCGGCCTGTTCCCGAAGAAGGGAACGCTTGCGATCGGCAGCGACGCCGACATCGTCCTGTTCGATCCGAACGAGTCGCATACGATCAGCGCAGACACGCAGCACGGCGATTGCGACTTTACGTTGTTCGAAGGCCGCGCAGTCACGGGCCGGGTGAAGAAAGTGCTGCTACGGGGGGAGTTGCTGATCGACAACGGCGACTGGGTCGGACGGACCGGTCAGGGACAGTTTGTCGCCCGCGGCGAACTTGGCGGTCACTGGTAGAACGTCATGCCAATCTATGAATATGCCTGCGACGCATGCGGGACGTTCGATTCCATCCGCCCAGTCGCGAGGCGAGACGAGCGAACGCCGTGCCCGGATTGCGGCCTGCTGTCGCCGCGTATCGCCAGCGGTTCGACGGTGTTGCTGGCGCAGCGCGGCGGGAACATGCCGGTGGAAGAAGGGGCTTATGGCTTCAGGCATCAAGGTGGCTGCGGTTGCTGTCGCTAGGAAGCTGACCTGACTGCGCAAACCACCGTTGCACCTTGATAGCTGCTGTTCAAGCCGCGCATTCCGCGTAGTACCGATTCGGTGCCGGAAAGACGCCGGTCATCACTTCGATCAGGAATGGACCGTTAAGCCGGGACGCCTCGCCGAGCGCATCTGCCAGGTCATCGAGGCGCTCGACCCTGCGCGACGCGACACCGAGCGAAGCGGCAAAAGCAGCCCAGTCATGACTCGGGAGCTCGCTGAACTGCGCCGGAATAGAGCCATTGCTGATTGCGTCGATATGGACCGCGCCATGTGCAGCATTGTTCAACACGACATAAAGCATTTTTACGCCGTATCGGGCTGCGGTCTGGATCTCCATGCCGTGCATCAGCATGCATCCGTCTCCGGTCACTACGACACATGGGCGCTCCGGAGCCGCAAGCTTGACGCCGATCCCGGCGGCGACTGCCCAACCCATCGGCGCGAGGGAGCTGGACGAAAAGTAGTTGCCAATGCCCGATGAGAGCCAGTAATGAGCCATGAATATCCGGTGAGCGCCCGAATCCACGACAACGTTTGCGTCCTTCGGCAGGAGTTGACACAGTTGCTTGACGACATCTCCTGTATAGAGCGATTGATCGCCATCTGAACCCCGCACGCCGGGTTGCTCGAACTTATAGTCGTACAGCGGGGTCTGGTTGACCTCGGCGACCCATGCTTTTCTTCGTTCCAGGATCGTGTGAAAGTCGGCGCTCCGGTTCGTGTCCATCTGGGACAGCGCGCGAAATGTGGCGCCAATCCCGGAGAAAACCCTGCCGCGCGCGACATGCCCCGTCGCGGGTGCGTCGAAGCTGTCGTCGAAAATGATCAGTTCCTTCCAGGCAGCCAGCTTCTCTGTCCAGTTCATGCTGTCGCGCTGATTCAGGTCGCTGCCGAACACGACGAGGACGTCGAGCTCGTCCGAGTTGATGACGCGGACGGCCCGCGAGTGGCCCGAGAATCCGTACACGCCGAGCGAAAGGACATGATCCTCAGGAAACGCGCCCTTTCCCGATAGCGTGGTCGCAACAGGAATGCAAAATTTTTCGGCCGCGTCGAGCAGGACCTTCGCGGTTTCCGGGTCATTGCCGCGACTACCGATCAGAAAAGCGATTCTCTTCGATTTGAGCAAGTACTGCTTGCACAGGGCATCCAATGCTGCGTGGTTCGCGGGTACCCCGGATGCATTGAACTCGTCATGATCGTACGGTTGCCGTGATGCGTCGTGGCCGGGTAGAACTTCCTGCCTTTGAACGTCGACAGGGATGCTCACGAAAGACTGCGCTCGACGCATCCAGTTCAACCCGTCTGTCGCGCGACGCATTTCGGCCTGAAGATTGTCTTTGTTCTTCAGTTCAACGACATTTTCGACCAGACTTCTTACCACGCCGCTTTCGAAAATGCCGCTCATCGTAGCGTCCTGGAACGCGCCTTTGCCTTCTGCGCGCGACGAAACCCCTCCGGCAATATAGAGCATGGGAATCCGGTCCGCGTGAGCGGCCGCCATACCGGGCACGAAATTCATGGTGCCTGGTCCGGAAATCCCCACGCACACGCCAAATTTCCGGCTGGCCCGCGCATAACCGTCAGCCATGAAAGCACTGCTGGTCTCATGCGCGCAAACAATTCCGCGAATCGATGGCGACTTGTCGATTGCATCCAGCAGCGGGTAAATCATCTTCCCCGGCACGAGGAAGACGTGGTCGATTTTCGCGACTTCCAACGACTTCACGACCGTTGTCGATACATTTAGGGGAGCGTGTGATTCCATATTTTTTGAGTACGATCCGAGTAGAAACCAATAATCGGATCTCGCTATCCCTCATACGGACGTCGCACGTGGCCCTCGAAAGAGCAACGTGACGAAGCCGGCGG
The DNA here is from genome assembly GCF_030511745.1 of Paraburkholderia sp. SECH4. Classification (NCBI taxonomy): domain Bacteria; kingdom Pseudomonadati; phylum Pseudomonadota; class Betaproteobacteria; order Burkholderiales; family Burkholderiaceae; genus Paraburkholderia; species Paraburkholderia sp. SECH4. The sequence goes on along the minus strand of NZ_JALOCP010000036.1, from coordinate 60,562 downwards.
CACAACGCCGGTATGCGGAGACAGCGAGACGGCCCTGAACGCGCTGCATACCGGCTGCAATCGCGTTCCGTGCTGCTTCATCGAGCCCGCCTGAAACGGGCCCGTGTCTCCATCCGTGGGTACTCTTTCCCGGCTACGACGTCGCTCGCATGCACTGCCTCAATGGCTGAGGCGAGCGCTGCGAGGTGTTATCGACCATGCGGCGCGCGTGAATCGCGAACCTCGGCCCGTTCGACTACAGGTTGCCGTCCAGCCTGAATGCGCTGCACCGTTCAGAATGTCTGCCAGTCGGCAGTCTCACTGGCGCTGGTCGCGACCGCAGTGCTTCCGCCACTTATCAAACGTGGCGTCGCCGTGGGCTTTGTCAACTTTGCAGGGGACGATGCGTGAATTTTCGGCGGCGTCCGATGTGGTTCCTTCCGGGGCGTATTCGCTGGTGACACAGATACGCGCCTGACGTCGATCTTGAAGAAGGCTACCGCTGCACGCAGGCTTTGCGCCTGCTGCGCCATCGACTGGGCCGCAGCCGAAGCTTCTTCCACCAGCGCGGCATTCTGCTGGGTGACCTGGTCCATCTGGTTGACTGCCTGATTGACCTGCTCGATGCCGGTGCTCTGTTCTTGCGACGCCGATGAGATTTCGCCCACGATATCGGTGACACGCTTCACCGACGCGACGATCTCGTTGATCGTGCCGCCCGCCTGCTCGACAAGCGTCGAGCCCACATCCACCCGGTTAACCGAATCGGCGATCAAGTCCTTGATTTCCTTTGCGGCGCTGGCACTGCGCTGCGCGAGGGCGCGGACTTCACCGGCCACGACAGCGAAGCCCCGACCCTGTTCGCCGGCACGAGCCGCCTCGACCGCTGCGTTGAGCGCGAGGATGTTGGTCTGGAAGGCAATACCCTCGATCACACTGATGATCTCGGACATTTTGGTCGAGCTTGCGGAGATCTCGCGCATCGTTTCGACCACCTGCCCGACGACCTCGCCGCCTTGCTGTGCGATGCCGGAGGCCGTACCGGCGAGCGTTGCTGCCTGCTTCGCGTTGTCCGTGTTGTGGCGGACCGCGGCGGTCAGTTCCTCGATGCTCGAGGCGGTTTCTTCGAGCGATGCTGCCTGCTCTTCTGTGCGGCTCGACAAATCCAGATTCCCTTGTGCGATCTGCGCACTCGCCGTCGCCACCCCTTCGGCGTTCTCGCGGACTTCCGCCACGACTTGCGACAGGGCATCGCGCATGGCCTTCAGCGATGCCATGAGGCTGTTCGTATCGCCGGGCCGGAGATCGATGCTTACGCTGAGATCGCCCGCTGCCACGCTTCTGGCGAGGTTGGCGGCTGTCGCCGGCTCAGTCCCCAGCTGCCGTGTCAGACTACGCGCCATCCAGACGCCGATACCCCAGCCGATCAACACGGACAGGACCACCAGAACAAGCATCAGATTGCGGCCGTTCTCGTACACCTTGTCGTTAGATCCGGCCGTCGCTTGGGCGTCGCTCTGTTTCACATTAACCAGAGTGCCCATCAGGACCAGGGTCTTGAAACCCTTCTCGTGGTATTCGCCCAACAGATAGCCAGTCAGGGCAGCTTGATCCTGTAGACCGGCGGCGTTAATCCGGCCTTTCATTTCATCGAAGGCCTGTAGGTAGTCGTGCCAGCCCTGATCGAGATCGGCGAAGGTCGCCTTCCCTTTGTCGGTGTAGACGAGGGGCTCGGCTTGATTGAGGTGCTCGCGCGCGGAGGCCAGGGCTTTTTCGGCCTGGGCTAGTGTGGCAGTTCGCTGCTCGGCAGTGGAGGCCAGAATGGCGTTGCGTAGATAGGTACCGACTCTCAGCACATCGGCGTTCGCTTGCTGGATCTGGTTGAGCCCCACGAGATCCATTCGATAGGTCGTGTCTGCGTTTTCGCTGATCTGGCCCATGCTGCGGACACCGATCACACTGACGATGGCACTGATGACTGATACGAGGATAAAGGCGCTGATGAGTTTGGCGCCGAGTTTCATATTGCCGATATTCATAGCTTGCTTCGTCAACGTGAAAAAAATTGGAACAAGGAAATAGATCCAACAACGCTCGCGCGTCGCTGGATAGTCGGCAATGCCGTCCGGGGATGCGGCAAGTGCTCCATGTATTCAGTTAACGGCAGCCACAATACATTCTTCAGACAAATTGTCGTTTACGCGTAAATTCGCCGTACTTTTAGGCTTTCAAGTTATTACTTTGTAAGGTGCGGGCGAAGACAAAGGCCGCAGGTCCAGCGGCTGAAAGCGGCAGATGAGGTGACGTTTCAACAACTGGCAGTCCTTTCACCGCGTCTTGATAGACTTGCGCGTACGGAAAGAAATGTGGGGGAAATGCGTGAGTCTTGATGAATACTATAGGCGGCTGAAGTTGCCGGGCACTGCGTCGCCGGCAGACGTCAAGCGCGCGTATCGACGGCTAAGAGCGAAGTACCACCCCGATCGCAACAAGGGGTCCGAATCGACAGTCGAACCGGTGTTCAAGCGCATTCAGGAGGCGTTTGAGATTCTGACCGGCAAGCGTGAACCGCCCGTGTCCAGCCCGGTGGCGGCACCGACTGAGCGTCGCGACAAGCCAGCCCACTCACGCGAACACCGCAGCCCGCCTCCCATGCGCGGCGCGAACTGTCTGATCGAACTTTTCGTGCCGCTCGAAGCAGCGATTCACGGCGGCGAGGTCGAAGCGAGCTATTCGGTGAAGGGACCGTGTCACCCATGTCAGGAAAGGGGCGCCCAGTGCGCGAGCTGCTACGGCAGCGGTCTGTCGGCCTCGGGCACGCACTGCGTCGCCTGTGGGGGAACCGGTCGCCCGCCAGCGAGTGAGCGGTGTCAAGCGTGTCTCGGCACGGGTATCAGAACATTTCGGAAGTCCGAGGCGGTGAAGGTTCCAGCGGGTGTGTGGGATGGCCAGCGTCTTGTCGTCGAAGGTGGCGGCCATCCCGGGCCGAATGGCGGTCCGCCCGGCGACGCGATCTTCTCGGTCGTGATTGTCTGCAGCGCGGCCTTTCGTCGTGACGGCCTGAATCTCGCAAGCGAGATTCAGGTTGATTTCGTGACCGCCACGCTCGGTGGTGACTTCGAAGCGCAGATCCTGGGGCGTGCGCACCAGATGACGATTCCGCCGAACGCGCAACAGGGCAGCGCGATCCGTCTACGCGGACATGGACTCACGGACCGCAATGGCTCGCGCGGTGACCTGACGCTGCAATTGGTGCTCGCGATGCCGGCAGCGGCTTTACATCTCACCGACGATGAACGACAACGGCTGCGCGAGATGTTTGCGGACGCTGGGCGTCGAGCAATGCAGGCAATTCCTGCACACTCGCAATCGAGCCGGCGTTTCGCAGCCAAGTAATATCTTTGAGCAATCCAATCATGAAACGTAGTTCAAAAGGCGGCCTTGTCTATTCGACCGACGGCGGACAGATGTGTCCCGAATGCAGGCAGGTGATCGCGGAATGTATCTGCAAGGCAGTTGCCAAGACATTACCGGTAGGCGATGGCGTGGTGCGAGTGTCACGCGAGACCAAGGGCCGTGGCGGGAAAAGCGTGACGATCGTTAAAGGCTTAGCGCTCGATCCTCTCGCCTTGGCCTCATTAGGCAAGCAATTGCGCACAGCCTGCGGTTCTGGTGGAACGGTCAAGGATGGCGTGATCGAAGTGCAGGGTGACCATTGCGAGCGGGTCATCGAAGCGCTCAAGAAGTACGGCTACAGCGCGAAGCGCGCCGGGGGCTAATCGCTTCAATGAGCGTTAACGCCCCGACGTAGATCGATTCCGCTTCGCTTCGTGCCGATCAACAAAGGTGACTAGACATACCGCGCTTCGTTGAGGTCGGCGATGAGCGTCGGTCCGGTTGGATGCCAGTTCAACCGGGCTTGTGTCTGAACACTCGAGGCCGGCATATCCAAGCCGACGAACATTGCCATCCATCCAAAATGCGACGCCGCTTCATCCGGGCTGATCGAAACGACGGGCAAGTTCAGACCCCGACCAAGCGCCTCGACGATTTCGCGGCTACTGACCCCTTCTTCGCCGACCGCATGATATCGAGCCCCCTGTTGGCGCTTTTCCACGGCGAGCCGATAGAGACGCGCCACATCGGAGAGATGGCCAGCCGGCCAGCGGTTACGGCCCTCGCCCACGAAGGCGCAGACGCCTTTCTCCCGAGCGATAGCAACGAGCGGCGAGATGAGACCCTGCCTGAACGGGTTGTGAACCTGAGGTAGACGCACCACTGACACATTGACACCCGCCTCCAGAAGCGCGTTCCCAGCAACCTCAGATGCGATCCGAGGATTTGGATGACTGATATTAAAGACATCCTCGGTCGCCAGTTGACCATGCTCGCCGCTGCCCATGCCGGTCCCGGAGGTGATGATCAGAGGACGGTCGGAGCCAGCGAGCACCGAACCGAGTGCCGCGATCGCTCGCTTGTCCTTTTCGCAGTTCTCCACGAATCTTGAGAAATCGTGATCGAATGCCGTGTGGATGACGGCATCTGCTTTTGCGGCGCCGCTGCGCAGGCTTTCCGGGTCCTCCAGGGTTCCGCGATGCACTTCCGCACCTGCATCGATAAGCGCTTGCGCTCCCGCGTCCGAACGCGTCATGCCGATCACATGATGACCCGCGTTGATAAGTTCGGGAACGATGGCCGCACCGATGAAGCCCGTCGCGCCCGTCAGAAAGATACGCATAGTGAAACCTCCGTGATTGTCACCGCGACTATCTGACCATTTCCCGTTCTGTTGAAGTGGTGACGTCATCCTATGAAAGGAACTAACAGGATCCCGATGTCGGCCGGCCAATCCAACGCTGACGCAATACGTCGATCCGCCCCAACCTCAGCGCCCGGCCTTAAGCTGTGTCCACAGCCTGTTTTCAAGGCGCAGGATATCGGCCGGCAAAGGCAATGACAGCGTGAGCGATTTCATCTTTTCTCCGCGAGGATAAACCGCTTCATTCTCGAGGATCGCCGGCTTCACAAAAGCACGGGCCGAAGCGTTAGCGTTCGGATAGAAAACCTGATTGGTGATCGCCGCGCTAACCTTGGGCTGAAGGATGTAATTGATCCATTGCATTGCAGCTTCCGGGTGTGGCGCATCTTTAGGAACTCCCATCAGATCGAACCACAACACCCCATCGCCCTTGGGAATGACGTAGCGAATCTCATAGGCGCGATGGGCCTCTTCTGCACGCCGCTTCGCGATCCCGACGTCGCCCGACCACGCTAGCGCGATGCAGACATCGTTATTGGCGAGATCGTTGATGTAGCCGGAAGAATTGAACTGGGTGATGTACGGGCGAATCGTTTTGAGCAGCTTGAACACTTCCTGATAATCGGCGGGGTTCTTACTGTTGGGATCCTTATGCAGGTAGATCAACCCAACCGAGAATGCGTCCTCCGCGGAGTCGAGCACGGAAACGCCGCAGGTTTTCAGCTTCGAAACGTATTGCGGATCGAACAGCAGGTCCCAACTATCGTAGGGTGCGTCCTTGCCTAATATCTGCGTCACTTTCGTGACGTTGTAACCGATGCCGTCCGTGCCCCATGACCATGGCACGGTGTATTGATTGCCCGGATCGGCCGACGCAAGCATCTTCATGAGCACGGGATCCAGATTGGCCAGGTTTGGAATCTTGGTCTTGTCGAGTTTCCGATAGACACCTGCTTCGATCTGCTTGCCGGCATGGCTGGATGACGGCACTACAACGTCATAGCCCGATGATCCGCTTAGCAACTTTGCCTGCAAGGTGTCGTCGCCGTCATAGACGTCGTATCGCGTGTGAATGCCGGTTTCCTTTTCGAACCCAGAGACGGTGTCGTCGGCGATATTGTCCGACCAGTTGTAGACATTCAGCTCTTCGGCTTGAGCATGGTTTGCGGTCGCGGCCAGCATCCCCACAGCTGCGAGGAGTCCAGTGACGACAGTGATGAGATGGCGGGGTGTCATAGCAACCTTTCGGTGTTAATGAAGGAACTCATGCAAGGGGAAGAAGCGTCAGTCAATCAGCGAACGAGGCGGCGGTCGCGGCGCCAACCAACTTGTTCCAGTGCTTTCAGCAAACGGTCGGCGCCGAGCGCGGGGACATGAACGCCTTGGCCGTCCATATCTTCAGCAGCAACAAGGGCGTTGAGAATGGCTTCTTCGACCGCTTCCGCAGCCGCGACGAATAGCGGAGAAATGAAATCGTGAATGACGCTGCGCACGCTGATGACAGGCTCGATTGCCTTGCCGTAATCCGCCGGCGGTATGCCGCGGTTACCCACCGAGAAGGCAATGAAGATGTCGCCACTGGAGTATTCGGTGCCGCCGCCCACGCGGGCTAATCCAATGCTCGCGCGCCGTGCAATTTGCTCGCACTGATGCGGCAGAAGCGGCGCGTCGGTCGCAAGCGTCACCACGATCGATCCCATTCCGGGGACACCCGCACGACGTCTGTCGAATGGCGACGGCAGGTTCCGCAGCACCTCGCCAACCGGATAGCCGGCCACACGCAGCGCGTTGCGACGGCCGTAGTTCGCCTGGACCAGTGCGCCGACGGTCCAGCCACCGTCCTCTGCCGCGAGCCTGCGCGAGGCTGTTCCAATGCCGCCTTTGAACTCATGACAAATCATGCCGGTACCGCCGCCAACCGAGCCCTCGGCCACCGGTCCACTGCGAGCGGCGGCTTGCGCCTCGTGAACGTGCGCGGCGGTGACATGCTGCCCCCAGATGTCGCTCAGCACCCCATCGAAAGTTTCCAGCACCACCGGCATGCACCAGTACTGGCTATCGCCGACGCATGCGCGTTCGGCGGCGACCAATGCGTCGCGAACCACGCCGACGCTGTGCGTGTTGGTGTAGGCGATAGGCGTAGTCAGCAAACCTGATTCGCGGATCCATTCCAGGCCGGTGGCATCGCCGTTTCCGTTGAGCACGTGACAGCCGGCAAAACATGGATCGAGCCGTGCCATGCCGGCGCGTGGTTCGATGATCGTCACGCCGGTTCGAATCGAAGCTTCTGCGCGGTTTTCGACCAGGGTACGATGACCGACTCTTACGCCTTGCACGTCGGTGATGCTGTTAAACGGACCGGGCGTGCCGTGGCCAACTCGAACACCGATGTCTCTGATACCCATACTTTTCTCCAGTGTTGCTCGCTGTGAGCAAGCTTGCCGACGCGCATGCGACGGGGTACAGAGATGGTAGGGTGGGGGACGACGCGTGAAAATCAGGCCGAAGGGCTAGAACGATGGGACGAGCTACCCTTTAAGGGGTAGTGGGGGAAACTGACATGCAGCTTGATGTATCGGACGTTGCCTTTCATCAGCGGCTTGGACGTCTGGTCGAAAAGCTCGACGACAAACAGTTCTGGCATGCGCTGATCGACCTGTTGCGCAAAGTGGTCCACTTTGACAACTGGGTGGTGGTGATCTTCTGGCCCAACGGGAAACCCCAGTTGATTGCGGAGATCCAGTCACGTACGCCGAACGCCGAACTGTTCAAGGGGTATTTGAACAGCGTCTATTTGCTGGACCCTTTCTATCAATTCAGCCTGGGCGGGATCAGCCCGGGCGTGTATTGCCTGGACGAAGTTGCCCCCGACCACTTCCGGGAAACCGAATATTTTCGCCGCTATTTTTCGGTGAACGTGCTGGAAGATGAGGTGCAGTTGTTAGCCCCGCTGCCCGCGGGTGGAACGCTGTCTGTATCGATGGGCAGTGAACGCCGCTTTAGCTCGACTGAAATCGGAACCCTCTGTCTTTACGGCGCATGGTTGCTTCCGTTGATGTGCCATGCTTTGGCGGCGCAAACAGCCGTGCTTCCGCCGCCGGTAAGTTTACCCGCGGGAGGTGATCGACGCCTTCACTTCGAACAGGCGTTGCGCAAGCGCTCCAATGCGTCGCTGACCAACCGCGAAATCGAAATCGCACTGATGATTCTTGCCGGACATTCGACCAAGAATATGGCAAGGCTGCTTGGCGTGTCACCCGCTACCGCCAAAGTTCATCGGCGCAATCTTTACAAGAAGCTGAACATCTCATCTCAGGCGACACTTTTTCTGCTCATCATGGATGAAGACCCGGAGACCAACTGAGGCGAACCGGTTCTGATGGGTGATCCTAAGGGGATGCCTGGCTTTGAACCGCGCCCTTTCTTCTGTACGCTGTCATCGACAGGCCGTCCGCTGATCGGCCCATTGCAGGAGGATCAGCGTGACCAGACGGGCCGCCAGGCGCTTGAGCGCCGGCGCACCGTTCGCTGGCCGGGGGCCCCACCCACTGAGAAGGAGCCATTCATGGAATCGTCTTCAGGCCAACAACCGGGCGCCCCTGCCGGCCACGTCGCTGAAACCAGCCACGGGTCGATGGCCAAACTGGCGCTGGCCGCCATCGGCATCGTGTTCGGCGACATCGGCACCAGTCCGCTCTACACCATGAGCACGGTATTCGACTCGGGTCACGGGCTGGTGCTCAACCGCTTCAATGTGCTGGGCGTGGTGTCGCTCATCATCTGGTCGCTGATCATCGTGGTGACGCTGAAGTACGTGACGCTGATCATGCGTGCCCACAACCACGGCGAGGGCGGCATTATGGCGCTGCTGGCGCTGGCTTCCAGTTCGGTAATGAACCGGCCCCGCCTGCGCCACGGGCTGCTGCTCGCCGGCGTGTTCGGCGCGGCGCTGTTCTATGGCGACGGCGTCATCACGCCGGCCATCTCGGTGCTCAGCGCGGTGGAAGGGCTGGAAGTGGCGGAGCCGCAACTTAAGCCCTTCGTGGTGTCGATCGCGCTAGTCGTGCTGATCGCCTTGTTCCTGGTGCAGCGGCGCGGCACGGCCGGCATCGGCGCGGTGTTCGGGCCGGTGATGGTGCTGTGGTTCGGCGTGATTGCGGTGTCGGGTCTGCTCACCATCGGCCGCGCGCCGGGCATCCTGGCCGCTTTCAACCCGTTCGTGGGTCTCGAATTTCTGGTGCGCAACGGCTGGCGGGCCTTTGTCTCGCTCGGCGCGGTGGTGCTGGCGCTGACCGGCGCCGAGGCGCTGTATGCCGACATGGGCCACTTCGGCGCGCCGCCGATCCGCCTGTCGTGGTTCGCACTCGTGCTACCCGCGCTGGCGCTCAACTACCTGGGCCAGGGCGCGCTGCTGTTGTCGGACCCCAAGGCCGTGGACAACCCCTTCTTCCACCTCTTCCCGTCGATGGCGCTGTTCCCGATGGTGCTGCTGGCCACGGTGGCGACTGTGATCGCGTCGCAGGCCGTGATCAGCGGCGCGTTTTCCATGACCAAGCAGGCCATGCAACTCGGCTTCATGCCGCGCATGGGCATCGTCTACACCTCCGAACGCGAGGTCGGCCAGATCTACGTGCCCGCCATCAACTGGATGCTGCTGATCGCGGTGGTGGGGGCGGTGCTGGGCTTCGGTTCCTCCACGGCGTTGGGCTCGGCCTACGGTATCGCCGTAACGGGCACCATGATGATCACCACCTTCCTCACGTTCTACGTCGTGCGCTATGCCTGGCACTACAACTGGTTGCTGTGCGTGCTGGCCACCGGCTTCTTCTTCGTCATCGACTTCACGTTCTTCTCGGCCAACCTGCTCAAGTTCGTGGATGGCGGATGGTTCCCGTTGCTGCTGGGCGCCATCATGTTCACCATCATGTCCACCTGGCACCGCGGCCGTGAGCTGATGGTCGAAGAGGCCACCGTCCATGCCGGCGCGCTGCCGCTGGCCAGGTACCTGGACAGCCTGTTCGCGAAGGCAACGATACGCGTGCCCGGCACCGCCGCGTTCCTGACCATCAACCCCAGCACCGTGCCGCATGCGCTGATCAACAACCTGGCGCATAACCACGTGCTGCACGAGCGTGTGCTGTTCGTGCACGTGACCAACCTGGATGTGCCCTATGTGCCGCGCGAGCAGCGCGTGGCGATCACGCCGCTGGGCCACAACTGCCACAGCATCCTCGTGACCTACGGCTTCAAGGACGAGGCCAGCCTGCCGCAAGCGCTGCGCGACTGCGAGCCGAAGGGCCTGGTAGTCGATCCGGCGCAGGTGTCCTATTTCCTCAGTCATGCCACCGTGGTGGCGACCGGAGGCAAGGGCATGCCGGTGTGGCGCGAACGAGTGTTCAGCGTAATGGCGCACAATATCGGTAACCCTGCGGCTTATTTCAAGCTGAGTTCAAACCGGGTGATCGAGCTGGGCTCGCGCGTCGAAATATGAGGTAGAACCCGCAAACATGAAGAGACTTTTCGTTTGCTGCGACGGCACATGGAACTCGGATAGCGACGAGTTTCAGGGGGTGCCTGTTCCAACCAATGTCGTTCGCTTTTTCAACGCGTTGAGTGACCACGGTGACGATGGCGTCGAGCAACTCCGGTACTACCACGTCGGCATTGGCGCTAATGAAGGGCGAGTTCGTCGTATCGTAGACGGTGCGCTGGGATTAGGCCTCTCGCGAGACATTCGAACCGCGTACAAGTGGCTGTCCGACCACTACGAGGAAGGTTCTGAAATCTTTGTCATTGGCTTTTCGCGTGGCGCGTTCACGGCTCGAAGCCTGGTGGGCATGCTTCACCGTTGTGGACTTCCTCGCGAGGCAAGTTGGGCGCTGGTCAAGCAGGCATGGAACCTGTACCGGCTTGACCCAAAAATGCCGGAAAACATCAGCCTGCAGGAACGGTTCTGCATCGAGAATGGCAAACCACCTCCCATTCGCTTCCTGGGCGTGTGGGAGACGGTGGGCGCTCTCGGTATTCCTGAAATTGCGAACTTATTCGGCTTCGGGAGACAGCGCTTCGAATTCCATGACACGAGGCTTTCGCCAGAAGTTGAACGCGCGGTGCAAGGCCTTGCCATTGATGAGCAGCGGAACACCTTCTTTCCAACGTTGTGGACGGACGCGGATGGTTGCGACCCGGTACGCGTGACGCAAGTGTGGTTCCCTGGCGTGCACGCCGACGTTGGGGGCGGCTACAAGGAGACCGGGCTTTCTGATGCCACACTCAAATGGATGATTGCCGAGGCTGCGCAGTGCGGTGCGGTGTTTGAATTGGAGATGTTGGACCAGATAGCGGATGCGGGCCAGTTGTCGGCGGTACATGGCGTCCTTCACAACTCACTCACAGGCTTTTACAGGAGGATCGGATTTCGTCCCCGGTCCTTTCCCTATCTGGCGAAGGATTCACGAATATGCTCCGAATCGATATCGGATCTGGCATTGGCACGGCAGGCCAGTCCGCCAATCTTTCAGGCCCCCTATCGACCGAACATAGACCCTGCGATGGGGGTCCAGGTGCGGGTTTTCGCGAGCACGTTGTGGAACTGGACCGGTATTTTCATGAAGGAAGGGGTGAGCTACCGGTTCAAGGTGCCTGAAGGTCAAACATGGCTGGATGGGGACAGCGTATCGGGCGCGGAGGGCACGCCAGGTAACTGGATGCAACGCCTGTTTGCATGGTCCAAGCGGGTCAGGGGGGCGAACTGGTTTGAACTCTGCGGTGCGATCTCATACCCAGGGGAACCGAGCGAAGCAGGTGTGTCACCTGAACCCTTCTACTTCAGAATCGGCAGAGAGATGGAGATCAAGGCGCCTTACTCGGGTTACCTGTATTGCTTTGCCAACGACGCCACCTGGGCGTACTGGAATAATCAAGGAAGTATTCGGGTTGACATTGCCGAATCAGGCCGCGTGCCGGCTGGCAAAGAGATGGCACACCCGTCTTCCGACGAAGACCTGACTGCGCCGGCAACCGCACCCGGAGGTTCGGGAGCAGGTCAACCATCATGATGCGTCACGCAGTTCGTCAGGTGCACTCGATCCGCATTCACGGCGCGTTAAGGGGCGTTCATGAGCGACCAATCTTCCGGCCCTGCTTCCGGGCAAGCGGACCGTGTCTCAGCCTGGAGCCTGATCAGACCGTACTGGGTCTCTGAGGAACGCAAGACCGCGTGGGGTCTGCTGATCACGATCATCGTCATGGACCTGGTTCTGGTCGGCATCAACGCCCGCCTGAATACATGGAACCGTGATTTCTACAACGCACTGGAAGGCAGGAAGGTCCATGAATTCCCGCAGCTGATGCTGCTTTTCAGCGCGCTGGCGTTCGCGTTCGTCGCGATCTCCGTCTATAACCGCTATCTGCGCCAGATGCTTGGCTTCCGATGGCGCCAGTGGCTGACCACACGCTATCTGCAGGAATGGCTGGGCGACGGCACCTTCTATCGCATCGAGCGCGACCGCCTCGCCGACAACCCTGACCAGCGGGTCGCCGTCGACCTCGAGTCATTCGCCAACACTACACTTTCGCTCACACTCGACCTGCTCTCGACGCTCGAGACACTCGTCTGGTTCTCGATCGTCCTATGGAGCACGGCGGGCGCGCTGGCCGTCATGATTGGCGGCACGCCCGTCCAGATTCCCGGCTACATGCTGTGGGCAGCCATCGTCTATGCGATTGCCGGCTCGCTCCTGACCAACAAGGTCGGGCACCCGCTTGTGTCGATCAACTACCAGTTGCAGCGCGTCGAGGCGGATTTCCGGTTTGGTCTGATCCGTCTGCGCGAAAACGCCGAGCAGATTGCGTTCTACGACGGGATGCGGACCGAGGAATCGACCGCCCAGGACCTGTTCGGCCGGATTCGCGAAAACTGGTGGCGCGTGATGAAGTACACGCGGCGCTACAGCTTCGTGCTTAATTTCTACGCTCAGATCGCCGAAATCTTTCCGATCGTCGTGGCATCGCCCCGTTATTTCGCGGGTGTGCTCAGTTTCGGGACACTGATGCAAATCGCCGACGCATTCAGTTCGGTTAGCGGATCGCTTTCATGGTTCATCAACAATTACGACACGCTCGTCCAATGGCGCGCAACCGTTAATCGTCTGCGCGAGTTCAAGCGCGTCATGCAGCTACCTCATCTGAAGGAGTCTGTGTCGCCCGCCACCGAGCATGGCGGCATCAATCTGCACTACGTCGACGAGAGCCAGCTCGCCACGCACACCCTCACGCTTGCGCTGCCCAACGGCGAGACGCTTGCGAGCGTGCGCGACATTGCCGTCAAGCCCGGTTCGCGCTGGCGCGTGCGTGGGCCTTCCGGCTCAGGCAAGAGCACGCTGTTGCGCGCGCTGGCGGGTCTCTGGCCGTTCGGAAACGGCTCGATCGATGCACCTGTGAACGCGCGCATGATGTTCGTCCCGCAGCAGAGCTACCTGCCGGTTGGCACCCTGAAGGCTGGGCTCACCTATCCAGCAGCGGCCGCCCACTTCGGCGACGAGGAATGTTGCGAGGCGCTGCGTCTGTGCCGGCTCGAAGGCTACGTCGACCGATTGCACGAATCTGACCATTGGTGGCGCATTCTTTCTCCCGGCGAGCAACAGCGGCTAGCAGTCGCTCGTGTGCTGATGCACAAGCCTGACTACGTGTTTCTCGACGAAGCAACGAGTGCGCTCGATACCGAGAACGAAGCGTATCTGTATCGCCTGTTGAACGAGCGATTGCCGAAAGCCGCGATTGTCAGTGTCACGCACCGCGAGTCGCTAGCGGCATTCCACCAGGAGACGCTCGATATTGTGCGCGCGCGCGGGCACACAGTGGCACATACACCGCCGCCGTAGACGTGACTTATGTGACTTGTTGACCGCTACCCTTGCGCAGAACGCCCGGTTTCATCAAGCCACCGAACGATGTTCTGCACCGTATCGCCATAGAAGGTGCGATACAGTTCCTTCGACACATAGCCGATATGAGGCGTCGCGAGCACGTTGGGCAATTCGCGCAGCGGGTGCGGATTGTCGAGCGGTTCGACGTCGTACACGTCCAGCGCAGCGCCGGCAATCTGACCGGTCGTGAGTGCCCGAAGCAGGGCGGCATTGTCGACGATCGCTCCTCTCGACGTATTGATCAGCCGGCTCGTGGGTTTCATCTGCGCGAGCTCCGTCGCGCCGACCAAACCTCGGGTTCGCTCGCTAAACCGCAAGTGGATCGACAGGAAATCTGCCGTGGAGAACAGCACACCCTTGCTGACTCGTTGCACGCCTTTTTCCGCAGCACGTTCCTCGGTGAGGTTCTCACTCCACGCGATGACGTTCATTCTGAATGCCCGGCCGATGATGCCGACAGCCGAGCCGATATGGCCAAGGCCAAGCAATCCGAGCGTCTTGCCCGCGAGTTGTTCGCCAAGCGAAAGCTGCCAGCCTCCCTGACGCACTGATTGAGTCTCGAGAGGAATGTTGCGGGCCATCGCGAGAATCAGCGCCCACGTCATCTCGATCGTCGGCGTGGACGAATAGCCCGTATGACGAATTTCGATGCCGCGTTCGGCAGCCGCCTCCTGATCGATCGATACATTCCCCGGGCCGGTCGAGGCAATCAGCTTCAGGTTCGGCAGGCTTTCGATGACCACGCGGGACAGCGGTGTGCGTTCCCGCATCACGCATACGACGTCGAATGGCTGCAGGCGTTGAATCAGGCTCCCGATATCAGCGACGTGATCGTTGAACACCGTCACGTCTGCCAGGTCCTTAAGCGGCGACCAGTCTGCCACGCTCAGCGCGACGTTCTGATAGTCGTCGAGGACGGCGACCTTGATCGGGAGTTTGGGGTTCATGTTGCGCGCTCCATGAGTTGTTGATATTGCTGCTACCCGAATGCTAAGAATCCCGGCCCGTCACGTAAATCAATAAGTAACGACGCCACCCATCGCGAGCCGCGATGGCTCACCATCGACTTGTGACCGTCATCATGACTCGTTGTCCCGGTGCTTGTTGAGGTGGTCGACCAGCATGCGAGCAGGAAGCGGCAGCGTCTCAAAGTTGCGGGCGATGATGACCAGTGGCCGCTGCGACCACGGTTCATCGAGCTCAACGACGCGAAACGGCACCGACTGCATATATGGCGTCACGCTTCCCTTGGGGAGCACGCCAATGCCGAGACCCGCGCTGACCATGTTGCGCACGCCCTCGAAGCTGGTCACTTCGATGCGCACGCGAAGCCGCATGCCCGCACGCTCAGCGGCGGCGCGACACAACTTCGAAATGGACGTGCCATACGGCATGCTGACGAAGTCGTCCTCCAGAACTTCGGCGAAGGTCACGCTTGCGCGCTCGGCGAGCCGATGATCCGACGGCACGATCACGACCAGCTTGTCGACGGTGTATGGACGCCACTGCAGATCGCCGAGGGCATCCCTGGTAGCCGCGCAGATGCCGAGATCGGCGACACCGCTTGCGATTGCCTGCACGACTTCATCGCTCGACTTCTCGGCCATATCGATCCGCACCTTCGGATTGGTGCGCAGGAAGGTGCGCAGCACACCCGGCAGATACTGGACCATGGCCGTAAAGTTCACATAAATCCGGGTATGGCCCCTCAATCCCGCCGAATACTCAGACAATTCATCCGAAATTTGCTGCAAGTGCTCGCTCAGCCGCTTCGCATGATGATAGAGCGCCTCGCCGGCCGGCGTAGGTTGCACACCGCGGCTGTGCCGATACAACAGCGGCGTGCCGGCGTCCTCTTCGAGATCCGATACGCGCTTACTGACGGCTGACGCCACGATATGCGTGCGGGCCGCCGCCGCGGCAATGCTGCCCTCCTCAATGACAGCCACAAAAATGCGCAGGGACTCCATGTCGAGGCGCAACGGCCGCTCTGCTGAAACACGCATCCTTACTCCTTCGGGTTGGCTATCCGGTCGCGGGCACCCATCGCGGTTGGCGATGCCTCTATTGAACATTGAGAAGTTTTCAATCCGCCTCGTGACCGGCATCCTGTGTGCCATAGGGCTCGATCCTCGCAGGACGAACGGTCGAGGCGTGCGACCGGGCACTGTGCCTCGCGATTCTATGTCGAGGCGGCGCGGTTGTCCTGGACGCCGGCCCATCAGCCTTTTCAGAAGCACAAGCCGGTGGACGGCCGGCACGCAGGAAAACTCGGTTGAAAACATGAAGGAGACGAAAGATGGAACACAAACAACTGGCCTTGAGCGCGCGAACTCGCTGGTACGAGGGGCTCACGGCAATGCACTGGCGTGTGCTGAAGGCCAGCTTTCTCGGCTGGATTTTCGACGGCTATGAGGCACTGGCACTTGTCGTCGTGCTTGGGCCGATGCTGCATTCGGTGCTGTCGCCGGCACAAGCCGCGTCGCCCACGACATACGCAGGTCTGGTTATCGGCATCACGTTGCTTGGCTGGGGGGCGGGTGGTCTGATCGGCGGGATTCTCGCGGACTATGTTGGACGCAAGCGGATGATGCTCTGGTCCGTATTCCTCTATGCGGTGTTTTCGGGTTTGACCGCATTCTCGCAAACCTTCTGGGTGTTGTGCGGGCTGCGCTTCCTGACCGGCCTCGCCATGGGCAGCGAATGGAGCACGGGCGTCGCGCTGCTGTCGGAAACCTGGCCTGAGCGGGCGCGTGCGAAAGGGGCGGGTTTCCTGCAATCGGGCTTCGGCTGGGGCACGCTGATCGCGGCGGTCGTGTGGTACGCGCTGTCGTCGGCGCATCCACTCGGCGCCGAAACCTGGCGGTTGATGTTCGTGCTTGGCGCAGTCCCGGCGCTTTTTGTGCTGTACATCCGCCGCGGGGTCAACGAGTCGGAGAAATGGCAACGCGCGGTGCGCGAAAAACGCTGGAGCGCGACGAGCACGACGAGCACCCAGCCGGTTGCGGGCGACGCGTCTGCTTCCGACAAGCGCCCCTTCACGCTCACGCAACTGTTCCGCGAACCCGAAGCGCTGCGCCGCACGCTGCTTCTGCTCGTGCTGTCGATCGTCACGACCGTTGGCTGGTGGGCCATTTCCAGCTGGCTGCCGACCTATACCGTAGCGCTCGCTAAAGCCGAAGGCATCCCCGATGCGTTGTCGTGGGGCTCGAAGGTATCGATTGCGTACACCATCGGCGCGATTGCAGCCTACATGATCGCGGGCTTCGTGGTGGATGCAATCGGCCGGCGAGCGTTCCTGTCACTCACTTTCGTCGGTGCGCTGCTGACAACGATCGTCACGTACAAGCTGACGACGAGCGTCGAAGCGATGATGGTCGTTGCGCCAATCAATGGCTTCTTCACCCTGGGCTGTGCCTATGTCTGGATGGCGATCTACCCATGTGAACTCTTTGGTTCCAGCGTACGTTCCACCGCGATTAGCTTCGTGTTCAATGCTGCGCGTCTGATCGCGTGGGTGTTCCCGATCATCGCGGGCAGCATGATCAAATCGTTCGGTGGTGTGTCTCAAGCTGCGTTGGCACTCGGCTCTGTGTATCTGATCGGTATCGTGGTTCCGTGGTTTTTGCCGGAGACGCGTGGCACGGGCATGCCGGACTGAGTCAGTTCATAAATTTGGATACCTGATTCTATTTGGAGAGAAAGATGCCTCAAAATTTTCGTATCGGACAGATCGTTCCAAGCTCGAATACGACCATGGAAACGGAAATTCCCGCCATGCTGCGTGCCCGTGAAGCGATCCGTCCCGAGCGGTTCACTTTCCATTCGAGCCGGATGAGAATGCACAAGGTCACGAAGGAAGAACTGGTCGCGATGAACAAGGAAGGTCTGCGCTGCGCGGCGGAACTCGCCGACGCGCGTGTCGATGTCATGAGCACGGCGTGCCTGGTCGCGATCATGGCGATGGGGCCCGGATATCATCGGCAAACCGAACGCGAACTGCTGGAAGTTGCGCGCGCCAATCATTGCCTTGCGCCCGTCATGACCTCCGCGGGCGCGTTGGTAGAAGGTCTGAAGATCATGGGCGCCCGCCGGATTTCGCTGATGGCGCCGTACATGCGGCCCTTGACTGACCTTGTCGTCGCTTATATCGAGAACGAAGGCATTGAGGTCATCGATTCCCTCTGCTTCGAGATTCCCGACAACCTTGAAGTCGGTCTGCGCGACCCGATGCAACTGGTCAACGACGTTCGCGGTCTGAACACGGAAGGCGCGGACGTCGTGGTGGCGTCCGCTTGCGTCCAGATGCCTTCATTGCCGGCGATTCAGCGCATTGAAGACATGCTGGGAATCCGCACCGTCTCGACTGCGGTATGCACCGTTCGGCGCATGCTGGATCATCTTAAGCTTGAGCCGATCGTCCCTGGCGCGGGGGCGTTGCTTGCCGGGGTGTGATCGGCTATCGCTGACGCTCAGCCGATTTTTTCGAATGCGGCTTTGTGCATTAGCGGAGCTCTGCGCGAAGCTCGCGCACTCCCCGCCCTAAGCGATCACGCAAGAGCGTTCCCAACGTCGCCCCGTCAGCGTAGCCGACCTCGACTGCGATGGCGTCGAGCTCAAGGTCGCTGCCGTGGACAAGCGATCTCGCCCGCTCGCCCCGCTGGGTCTTCTGCTCCAGGGCAAGTAAGTGCGGGAGGCGCCATCAATGAACGCCCTCATCGTCATTGCTGGCGCCACCGGCAGTGTCGCGACTTGGCGCTTGCGACCGACAACCGGAAGCTGGAATACGCCGCGCTGCATGTCGGCGAATAAGAAATAGAAAAGACGTCGAACAGTTCGCCTTAAATAGTGGCCGGTTTGACGCCGCACGTCCGTTCGTCCGATGCCGCCTTGATATCGCCCATAATATCGATCTCACGCTGTACCGCGCGGATGACGTCAGTCACCGCGTTGCCGGTTTTTTCAGTGAACGGCGAATCGCGCGGTATGAGCCAACCCGCATTCCTTTCATCGGGAATATCGCTGGGTGGAGTAACGTATTGGGGACTCAATTTTTCGTCAGGTCAAAATGAGCTTTGAGGCGCTTATGTCTACGGACGCAGACACAATCACGGACGAACTCGTCGCCGGAATCGCAGATCGCATGGTCGAAGAAGGCAGGAAGGTGTCTCCAGTGACCATTTGGCCGGAGATTCCTGGCGGGTCGATCGTTGCCATTGCGGCAGCTTTGCAGCGCTGGCGCGAAGCGCGACAGCCCCTCACGCCCCATGTGCAGGTTCAGGCCGGGTTGCCGGAGCATATCGCCGGAACCATGACGAGTGCCGCTGAGCGGCTCTGGATGGCCGCCCAAGGCGAAGCTGACCGGGCGGTCAGTCAGCACCTGAGTGCCGTGAACCAGCACCTCGATGCTGCCCGCACGGAACGGGATGAGGCGCTTGCCGAGTATCAGAAGACAGCGGCGGAAGTCGAAGCCGGGCGTGAGCGGCATAGTGCGCTGGCGAGCGCGCTGAGCATCGCCGAGGATACGTCCGCGCGTCTCGCGGCGGAACTCGCGGCTGCTACGGCGCGTGCTGACGCTGGCGAGGCTCGCGCGGAAGAACTGGCACAACGTGTGTCGGTGGAAGAGGCCGCGCTGGAGCACACGAAGGCGGAACTCGACCAGGAGCGTCACGCGCGTGGGGAGTTGGCCGCTGCTGCTTCCAGCCACCACGATCAGATCGCACAAATGAAGCAGGAGCTCGACGAGGCGCGGCAGGAGGTTACCTCGATCGGCTACGACTGTCAGGCGAAGTCGGCCGAAGCAGATAGAGCGTTGGATGAGGCTAGCGAGGCTTCGGCGCGCGCAGAAGCGGCCACGGCGCAGATGAACGAGAGTCTCGCGCGGGTTGCTGGACTCGAGGCTGAGCGGGATGAGGCGCGCTTTGCGCTCGAAGCAGAGCGCCAGACGAGCGCGGCGCGGAGCGAGGAAGCGTTGATTCAGTTTGATGAATTGCAGCGCGTCGGACCGGAACTGGAGGCGGCGCGGGAGCAGGTCAGCGCCATGACTGAGGCGAAGGCGGCTGTGAGCGCTGAGCTGGCTCAGGTTTCGCACGACGCGTCTGTCGCGAGGGACGAACTGGCTCGGGTCTCGCAGGATGCGTCTGCCGCGAAGGAGCGGGCAGAGGCCGCCGAGCAGCAAGCGGCGACGTTGCAGCAGCGCCTCGCAGAAGTCGAGCAGGCGAAGTCGTCCGAAGCTGAGCGATGGGCGCAGGAATCTGTCGCGGCTTCGTCGCGTGCAGAAGCCGCTACGGCGCAGGCGAACGAGAGCCTCGCGCGGGCCGCCGCGCTGGAGGCTGAACGGGATGAGGCGCATGCCGCGCTTGCAGCAGAGCGTCAGGCGAGCGCAGTGCGGAGCGAGGAAGCGTCGGGTCAGTTCAACGAACTGCAGCGTGTCGGTCGGGAACTTGAGGAGGCGCGAATCGCGCTCGAAGCAGAGCGCCGGACAAGCGCAGAGCGGAGCGGGGAGGTATCGATTCAGCGCGACGAACTGCAACGTATCACCCAAGAGCTCGAGGCGGCGCGACAGCAGGTCAGCGCCATGACCGAGGCGAACGCGGCCGCGACCGCTGAACTGGTCCAGGTTTCGCACGACGCGTCTGCCGCGAAGGAGCGGGAAGAGTTCGCGGAACAGCATGCGGTGACGTTGCAGCAGCGTCTCGCAGAAGTCGAGCAGGCGAAGTCTGCCGAAGCGGAACGATGGTCGCAGGAATCCAGTGCGGCTTCATCACGCGCAGAAGCCGCCACGGCACAGGTGAGCGAGAGCCTCGCGCGGGTTGCCGCGATCGAAGCTGAACTCAATGAGGTGCGCACTGCGCTCGCTGCCGAGCGCCAGACAAGCGCGGCGCGGGGCGAGGAAGCGTCGGTCCAGCTCAACGAACTGCAGCGCGTCACTCGGGAACTCGAGGAAGCGCGGATCGCGCTCGAAGCAGAGCGCCGGACAAGCGCGGAGAGGAGCGGGGCAGCGTCGATTCAGCACGACGAACTGCAAGGCGTCACCCGGGAACTCGAGGCGGCGCGGGAGCAGGTCAGCGCCATGACTGAGGCGAAAGCGGCCGCGATCGCTGAACTGGCTCAGGTTTCGCAGGATGCGTCTGCCGCGAAGGAGCGGGCAGAGGCCGCCGAACAGCATGCGGCGACATTGGCGCAGCGCCTTGGAGAAGTCGAGAAGGCTCGCGCGGAAGAAGCGCGACGCAACCATCAACTTGCCCTTCAGGCGGGCGACTCTGCGAAGGCGGAAGAAGTCGTCGAGTTACAACGGCAGATATCGGCTCAGGCCAAAGCGCATGAGAAGGCCTTTAACGAGCTTCGCACGATTGCTGAACAGTGGGTGGAGCATGCTAAAGACCTGAAGGAACGACTCGCTTCGGCAAACGAAAAGCTATTGTTCATCGACTCGCGCAGCACAGGAGAAGTGGCGCTCATCCGGAAACTCTCGTCTGAGCTTGAGCGGCTTAAGCCCGATAGTGAGTTGGTATCCCGGGACACGCAGCAAAAGCTGATCGGGGCGACGATGACCGAGCGACTTTCGCAGAAGGGTTATCGGTATGACCCGACGACGGCGGTTATGTCGAAGGTAGAGCGTTGATTTCCTGCTGGCCATCGACATCGCCGGCCAGCCCACTGAAGAACGCCGGATCCTTTGATCCGGCGTTCTGCGCCGTCGTGCCGGCAAATCACACGGCTTACCACTTATGCCGGAGTCCGATCACCGCCGACACTTGCGACTTGGTGGTGGACGGTGAGAGCGAATAGATCTGCGCGTACTGCGCATCACCCGCCGCTTTCTGATAGATGCCAACCAGAAATAGATCGGTGCGCTTGCTGAGCAGGTAGTCCACGCCGGTATTCACCTGATGCCATTTTGGACTGTTGTTCTGCGGGTGATATTGCCCTGTCGTGAAGATATACGCGGCGCCCAGAATGAGCTGCGGCGTCACGTAGTCGGTCAACGAAACCTCAAAATTCTGCAGCGTCAGGCGCGACGTGTCGAGATAGTCGAATCGCGCGTTGGTATAAAGCAGCGACAGGTTCGCCGGCCCGAACGCGTAAGCGCCGCCCGCTCCAAACATCCTCTGCTTGTTGACGCCCGCTTTGGTCGCCGGATTCGTGATGAACGGTGACGTGAAGCCATAGTCGTTGACCACCGCGCCGTTCGTGTTATTGGCGTCGTTCGGCGTATTGACCTGAAGGAACGCCAGGCCGGCTGACAGCGGTCCGTTGCGATACTGCACGCCGGCGCTATAGGCGTTGTTGTCGGAGAAGCCACCCGCCTTATTCGAGAAGCCGTAGAGCCCTTCAAACTGAAGACCTTTGTAGTCGATGCTCTTGTACTGGACCGCGTTATTGATCCGGAACGTGTCGAACACGTTATCGCTGTCGCCAATGTGCGCACCGTACGCCGCGAACTGACAGGCCGACGAGAATACACACAGTGTTACCGCCTCGTCGTATTGACGGCCTAGCGTCACCATTCCGAGGGTATCCGACGACAAGCCGACAAACGCCTGCCGGCCAAACTCACGGCCTCCCTGGGACAGTGCGCCAGTCGCCAGGCTGTAGCCGCCTTCCAGCGTGAAGATGGCCTTCAGACCTCCACCCAGATCCTCTACGCCCTTCATCCCCCAGCGAGGCGTCTGCATCGGGCCGCTCGCGAATTGCCACGTCGCGTGGCCTTGCTTGTCGGCGCCTTTCTGATTGTTCGCGTAGACGATGCCGGTCGAGATCAGCCCGTACAGGGTCACGCTGCTTTGGGCGGATGCCGTCTGGCAGAACAGGGCCATTGAAGCGAGAACAAAGATGCGTCGATTCATGATTTCCTTTGAATGGCTTGTTTTGGGAAAGTGAAAGCAAATACTTGAATCTGAATTGTTATTAGGATCACGAAACAAAGTCATTGCGCAGGGAAGGCTTTGTGTCTTCGATGACCGTCTCAACTTTCTCGGGTGAATGGACAGATCAGCCTGGCGTTCCCGCGCCGTGAAGGTCTGTCGCTACCACTGCCTTTCGGTAATCGACCTGTACGGCGATGCGAATCTGGTGCGATTGCTGGCGATTCTTGCGGAACAAAATTCCCGACAGCTAGCACCGAATTTGACCACCAGTGATCGAATTTTTAGCGCATCGAAGGCTTGGAGGTGCGCGAATCGCGCACGCTCGCGTGCAATTTGTCTGATGTTTTACGCAGAATGGGTGAGCTAATTCCGGCATCACTCATCTTCAAAATTGATGCTTGCGGGGACACTTTTGGCTCTTAATAATCGTTTGGACCGGCAGCACTCAGCGTTAAACGACCGGCCCCTTGTATCCAGGAAGGACCAACGGAGGAGATGATGTCAGTAATCGAAAATGCCGGACGTCGGCGTTTGCTGCGGATGACACTCGCGGCGGGCGGCATGGCTGCAACGGGCGCGCTGCTTTCTGTGCGCGCCTTTGCGGGCGACAGGGCAACCGTCAACATGCAACTGGGCTGGATTCCGGGCGGCAACCAGGTCGGTGAGGTGACGGCGAAGCGGCTCGGCTATTACGAGCAGGAAGGCATCGATTTTCACATCCAGCCGGGTGGCCCGAACATTGACGGCGTCGCGATTGTCGCCTCGGGCCGATCCGAGGCCGGTGAGATTTCGTCGAGCCCGTCGATCATGCTTGCGGTCTCAGAAGGCTTGCCGATCAAATGCATCGCGGTCGGGCTGCAGCAGCATCCTTACAGTTTCTTTTCACTCAAGAAGAATCCCGTGCGCACGCCGCACGACATGATCGGCAAGCGTATCGGTATCCAGTCGACGGGCATGGTGCTGCTCAAGGCGCTGCTCGCGAAGAACAAGATCCCGGAAAGCCAGGTCAACATCGTGCCGATCGGCGCCGACATGATGCCGCTTCTGAGTGGCCAGGTCGACGCGGTGACCGGCTGGCAAACCAACACCACAGCGCTCAAGGCGCTCGGGGCAGATCGCGTCGACCTGCGTCTGTGGGACACCGGCGTGCGCCTCTACGCGCTGCCGTACTACGCGAACACCGCGACACTCAAGGACCATCCTGACATCGTGACGCGTTTCATGCGCGCAACCGCGCGCGGCTGGCTTTACGCGAATGCGCATCGCGACCAGGCTGTCGATCTGCTCATCAAGGAATATCCGAATCTGAACCACGCCGATGAGCGCGTCGCGATCGATTCGCTGATGGGCTACGCGTTCGATTAGGCCACGCAGACCCAGGGCTGGGGCACGATGGACGCGAAGGTCTGGGAGGAGCAGATCACGATGTACGGTCAACTCGGCCAGTTCCGGGGAAGTCAGCCCAAGGTCGATGACGTGATGACGATGGACGTTCTCAACGCTACCCGTTC
This sequence comes from Paraburkholderia sp. SECH4, assembly GCF_030511745.1. Classification (NCBI taxonomy): domain Bacteria; kingdom Pseudomonadati; phylum Pseudomonadota; class Betaproteobacteria; order Burkholderiales; family Burkholderiaceae; genus Paraburkholderia; species Paraburkholderia sp. SECH4. The sequence continues at coordinate 36,516 of NZ_JALOCP010000036.1, read as the reverse complement.
TTCTCGCCTCAAGGTGTAATCCATGCATGCTGCCACTATGAATCCGCCACGCGCGGACGGGTCGGGCTCGTCTGCCGGCGCGCTGCGAGACACCAATCTGTCTATCAGTTGCCGCAATATCAATGTGCGTTTTTTCACCGACCGGCGCAGCGTCACCGCGATCGAAGGCTTGAGCCTTGACGTCGCCGCCGGCGAATTCCTCACGCTCCTCGGTCCCTCTGGCTGCGGGAAGTCGACGTTCCTGCGAGTCGTAGCGGACCTCATCAAGCCGAGCCGTGGCGAGATCAGCGTGCTTGGCGCGGCGCCTCGTGTCGCGCGTGAGCATCGGGACATCGGCTTCGTGTTTCAGGACGCGGCGTTGCTGCCGTGGCGCACGGCGATCCAGAACGTGCAGTTGCCGCTCGAAGTCGCGGGTGGCAAGGCGCGTGCAGGCCGGGCGACACCGCGTGAACTGCTCGAACTCGTCGGCCTCAAGGGGCGCGAGGACGCTTACCCGCACGAGATGTCCGGCGGGATGCGCCAGCGTGTCGCGATTGCGCGTGCGCTCGTCAGCGACCCGAAAGTCCTGCTGATGGACGAGCCTTTTGGCGCGCTCGATGAAATCACGCGTGACCGTCTGAATGAAGAATTGCGTCGCGTCTGGAAAGAGATGGGTCTCACGACGCTCTTCGTCACCCACAGCATTTATGAAGCGGCGTTTCTCGGCCAGCGCGTGCTGATGCTGGCCGCCAATCCTGGGCGTGTGAAGGAGATCGTCCCGGTTGGACTGCCGGAAGACCGGACGCTCGATATCCGCGAGACCCGTGAATTCGTCGAACTCGCTGCCTATCTGCGGCGCGTACTGGAGACCTGCTGATGACCACGTCCGAAATGCAATTGAACCTGTCGTCTCAAGCGGCGGACCCTGAAGCGCAAGCATGGCTTGCGCAACGCCGCCAGCGCCTGTGGCGCGCGCGCCTCCTGCCGGTACTCGGTGTCGCGGGCTTGCTGTTCACGTGGTGGGCGGTGGTGGCGGGCTTTCATGTGAAGCCGTTTATCGCACCGTCGCCGCTCCTGGTTCTGGAGACGCTGTTCAACAAGAGCGACGTGCTGCTGCAGAACCTCGTGCCGACGGCGATCGAGGCAGTGGGAGGTTTCCTGCTCGGCAACCTGGCGGCGATCCTGATCGCCACCGTTTTCGTGCACAACAAGACGCTGCAGGACATCTTCTATCCGGTCGCGGTGATGATCAACTCGATTCCGGTGGTCGCGAAGGCGCCGATTCTCGTTCTCATCATGGGTAACGGTCTTGAGCCGAAGATCACGATCGCGGCGATCGTCTGTTTCTTCCCGACGCTCGTGAATATGGTTCGCGGGCTGCAAGCGGTGAACCCGCAGGCGATGGAACTGATGCAGATCCTGTCGGCAAGCAAGCGCGAAATCTTCTTCAAGCTGCGCCTCTACGCTTCGCTGCCTTATCTCTTCTCCGCATTGCGCATCGCTGCGTCGATGTCGGTAATTGGCGCGGTGGTCGGCGAATGGATCGGCGCCACGCAAGGTATCGGCGCCATGATCATCCAGGCGACCTACAGCTTCGATTCAGCCCTGCTGTATACGGCAATCATCATGAGCGCTGTGCTGTCCGGCATGTTCTTCCTGGTGATCGCGATCATCGAACGCCTGGTGGTGAGATGGCAGCCCGAAAGCACGCATTGAACCGAACACGAAATACCCGAATTCTCAGAGGAGACAAGTGAACATGATCAGCGATTTGATTCAGGAAAGTGCGCGCGATGTGCGCGTTGCGGCCAAGGCAAATGTCGTGGTGGTGGGCGGCGGTCCCGCAGGCCTGTCGGCAGCGATCGGGGCGGCGCGCAACGGCGCCGAAGTGATTCTGCTGGAGCGTTACAACCACCTGGGCGGCCTCGCATCCGGCGGCATGGTGCTGGTGCTCGACGACATGTGGGACAACCACCTGCAGGAAATTTCAGTGCGCGGCGTCTGCATGACCTTCATCGAACGGATGGCGGCGCGCAAGCTGGCGGCGTTCCCGCGCTCGGACGAGTGGGGCGAGGATCCTGCCGCGTATCGCAAGTGGGGACGTTGGGGCACCTTCGACTTTCATAGCCAGAAGACACCTCACCCCGTGTGCTTCGCCGCAGCGTTCGATCCGGATGGGATGAAGCGCGTCGCGCTGGAGATGGTGGAATCGCTCGGCATCAAGTTGCGTTTGCATTCATGGTTCTCGCGCACGCTGGTCGAAGACGGTCAGGTGAAGGGCGTGATCTGCGAGACGAAGAGCGGTCGTGAAGCGATCCTCGCCGACGTGGTGATCGACGCGACGGGGGACCTCGATGTCGCGGCGTCGGCGGGCGTGCCGCATGTCGGTGGCACCTATATCACGACGACGGTATTTCGACTCGGCGGCGTCGATACTGAGGCGGCCGAGCGTTTCGAAGCCGAAGAACCCGAGGCATTCGCGGCACTGGATCGCCAGATCAAGCGCATTCTCGGTGGCTCGTGGGGCTACTGGTGGCTGAAGACACCGTTGCCCGGCGTGGTGTGGTGCAACTGCCCGCACATGGCCGGTCTCGACGGCCTCAAGCCCGAAGACCTGACGCGTGCTGAAGTACAGGGCCGGAAGCACATTCACGCGGTGGTCGATTTCGTGCGCGAAAAGTTGCCCGGGTTCGAGCAGTGTTACGTGATCGATGTCGCGCCGCAAACCGGCGTGCGCCAGACGCGCCTGCTCGAAGGCGAGTATGTGATGACGAAGGACGACCTCGCGCAGCGTACCCGTTTCGACGACAGCATCGCGCGTGGCCGTGACTACTACATGCCGTATCGCGTGTTGCTGCCGAAGCAGATCGACAACCTGCTGGTTGCCGGCCGCCACTATTCGGCGACCTCGCAGGCGCAGAAGATGTCGCGCGAAATTCCGCCTTGCATGGCGATGGGCGAAGCCGCAGGTGTGGCTGCCGCGCTCGCGCTCGACGCGGGCGTGCGAGTGCGCGACGTCGACGTGCACTCGCTGCAGAAGACCTTGCGCACACAAGGCGCCGATCCGGGCGACCAGGCCGGCCGCAACGCCGACGTCCCATCGCTTGCCGCACACATCGAGAAGCGGGAGGCCGCATGAGCGTCGCCGACAACGTCGCGAAGACAACTGACCTGCCGCTTGCCGGCGTGCGCGTAGTCGATCTCACGCAGGTCATGATGGGTCCGGTCTGCACGCAGATGCTCGCGGATTACGGCGCCGACGTGATCAAGGTCGAGAGAAAGGGCGCGGGCGACTTGAGCCGTTCGACGTTCGAGCCGGTGGCCGGTGCGGACAATCCGATCTTCTGCAGTCTGAATCGCAACAAGCGCAGCGTGGCGCTCGACCTGCGCGACGCGCAGCAACTGGCTGATCTGAAGGCGCTGATCGCGGACGCGGACGTGGTCGTCAGCAATTTCCGCGCAGGCGTGATGGACCGTATGGGCGTCGGCTACGAAGACTGCCGCCGATTGAATCCGCGGATCATCTACGCGGTGGGCACGGGCTTCGGCGAAACCGGACCGTATGCGCACAAGGGTGGCCAGGACGTGCTCGCCCAGGCGATGAGCGGTGTGATGGCGCGCCGCGCTGATGAGTCGTTGCCGATTTCCGTGTACCCGACTGCGCTCGCCGACTATTCGGCCGGCATGCACATGGTGCAGGGCATCCTGCTCGCATTGCTGCATCGTGAGCGCACGGGCGAGGGGCAGAAGGTCAACGTGTCGCTGTACAACTCGATGCTCGCGATGCAGATGCAGGAAGCCGCCATGATCATGATGGCCGACTCGGAAGTGAACTGGGCCGCGATGCCGCTCTCGGGTGTCTTCGATACCCAGGATGGCGCACTGGTGCTCGTCGGTGCGTTCAAGGCGAATCCGCTGCGCGACATCTGCGCCGCGCTGGATATCGACGACCTGTCGCTCGACGCGCGCTTTTGCAATCTCAACCAGCAGTTCGTTCACAAGACCGAATTGCAGCGGATTTTCCGGGAACGCTTTGCGAGCAACACACGCGACTTCTGGCTCGCACGCCTCGAAGATCAGGACCTGCTGTGTGCACCGGTGCGCGATCTGCGTGAAGCGCTGGTCGATCCTCAGACGCTGCACAACCAGTTGATTCTGGAAGGCGAGGGCGAAGGCCAGCCGGTGCGCTTCATCGGCAGCCCGATCGAACTTTCGCTCGCGCCGGTTGGCTTGCGGCGTGGGCCGCCGCGCCTCGGCCAGCATACCGAAGAGGTCCTGCAACAATTACGCAGCAAGGTCGCCACGGAGGCTGTATGAGCGTACGTCTTGTCATCGACCAGCACGTTGCCACGGTGACGCTGGCGCGGCCGGAAGCGCTCAACGCCGTGGACCTCGCCACCGAAGCCGAACTGCAACGCGTGTGGAACGAGCTCGAACGGAACCGCGATGTGCGGGTCGTGGTTCTGACGGGCGAAGGCGAGCGCGCGTTCTGCGTCGGCGCGGACCTGAAGAATCCGTCGGTGAGCGGCCTTGAGTACTGGGCGGCGCCACGGCCAGGCGGCTTTGGTGGCATTGCGCTTCGCGAGACGCTCAACGTGCCGGTTATCGCGCGGGTCAACGGTTATGCGCTGGGTGGCGGCTTCGAAATGGTGCTGGGTTGCGATCTGGTGGTCGCGTGTGACGAGGCGAGCTTCGGGCTGCCCGAGGCGCTCGTCGGGCGCATGCCGCTTGACGGCGGCATGACCCTGCTGCAACGCCAGATCCCGTACCGCCAGGCGATGGCGATGCTGATGACCGGCCGCCGCGTTTCGGCACGCGAGGGACTCGAGATGGGCCTCGTCAACGAAGTCGTGCCGCGTGCCGAACTGGACGCCGCCGTCGAGCGCTGGGTTCAGGCGCTGCTCGCGTGCGCGCCGCTGTCGCTGCAGGCGATCAAGCAGGTGGTCAAACGCACCTCCACACTCTCGCCTGCGGACGCCCAGGCACTGCGACTGCCCGCCTTGGTGGCCGCGTTGCAATCCGAGGACGCGAATGAAGGCGTGCGCGCGTTCCAGGAGAAGCGCAAACCGGTCTGGAGTGGACGCTGATGGCCTACGTCATCACTTCGCCGTGCATCGACGTCAAAGACGGTGCGTGCGTGCAATGCTGCCCGGTCGACTGTATCTACGAGGGCGGCCGCACGCTCTACATCCACCCTGAGGAGTGCATCAACTGCGGGGTGTGTGTATCGGTGTGCCCGACCGAAGCGATCTTTCACGATGAAGAACTCCCGCAGTCGGAGGCCATTTTCGCCGCCGTGAACCGGGATTTCTTCGGGCCGGAAGCGAGTGCGCTCGGTTCCCCGGGTGGCGCATGTGACGTCGGCAAGGTAGCCTGCGATCATCCCGTGGTCGCCGCCTGGACGGTGCGGCCGATGAACTGAGAAAACACGATGCATGCGAATGTCCTGAAGTATTTTGTCGAAGTGGCTCGGTGCAGTTCGATCCGCAAGGCCGCGCAGAACCTCTATGTCGCGTCGAGCGCGGTCAACCGGCAGATCCTGAAGCTCGAAGCCGAGATGGGGACCGAACTGTTCGACCGGCTGCCGAACGGCATCCGGCTGAACGCGGCCGGCGAGCGCATGCTGCAACACATTCGCGCGACGCTGAACGACTTCCACTTGATGCGCAGCGAACTTGACGACCTGAAGGGCGAGCGCAAGGGACACGTGTCGGTGGTGGCAATGGACTCGCTTTTCGTCGATTTTCTGCCGGCGACCGTCGAGGAGTTTTCAGACGCCTATCCGGCTGTCACTTATTCGATCGCCGCGGTGCCGCCGCACGACGTACCGACGCGACTCGTGAGTGGCGAGTATGACGTCGGCATTACGTACATTACGAAGCTGCCCGCCGGCCTCGATGTCGTGACCGAGGTATCGTTGCCGCCGGGTGTGGTGATGGCGTCATCGCATCCGCTAGCGAAGACGGAGCGCATCAGCTTCGACGAATGCCGCAATCACGCGTTTCTGCGGCTCGAAGGACGATCGCCGATCCAGGGCGTCGTCACGACCGACTTTCCCGAGTACTGGGAGTCGCTGCAGCCGAGCGTCACCTGCAACTCTACGACGCTGCTCAAGCGGCTGATTGCGTCAGGGCGGGGCATTTCATTTTTTTCCAAACTGGCTTTCCTCGACGAACTGGCGCGCGGTGACGTGGTATGGAGACCGCTCGACGACGTGAACGTGAACGCACTCACCGTCGGCGTCATCACACCCAATCAGCGTGCGTTACCTCACGTGACGCTGGAGTTCGTCGAACGTATCGTGCGGCGCCTGAGGCATGTCGAATTGGCGTTGCGCGACGCGTGATCTTCAACTAACAGGAACATAACGTGGTCACATCAGGCTATACAGATACCCGTCTTCTGATCAACGGCGAGTGGTGCGACGCCGCCAGCGGCAAAACTCTCGACGTCATCAACCCCGCTACCGGCAAGGCCATCGGCAAGGTGGCTCACGCCGGCATCGCCGATCTGGACCGGGCGCTGGCCGCCGCGCAGCGCGGCTTCGAAGCCTGGCGCAAGATTCCGGCCAACGAACGCGCCACCACCATGCGCAAGGCCGCGGCTCTGGTGCGTGAACGTGCTTCGGACATCGCCCGCCTGATGACGCAGGAACAGGGCAAGCCGTTCGCCGAGGCGCGCGTCGAAGTGCTGTCCGCGGCGGACATCATCGAATGGTTCGCCGACGAAGGCCGCCGCGTCTACGGCCGGGTCGTGCCGCCGCGCAATCTGGCGGTGCAGCAAACCGTGCTCAAGGAGCCGATCGGCCCGGTGGCGGCCTTCACGCCGTGGAATTTCCCGGTCAATCAGGTCGTGCGCAAGCTGAGCGCGGCGCTCGCGTGCGGCTGCTCGTTCCTCGTCAAGGCGCCGGAAGAAACCCCGGCGTCGCCGGCGGCGCTGCTGCAGGCGTTCGTCGAAGCCGGCGTGCCGGCCGGTACGGTCGGCCTCGTGTTCGGCGATCCGGCGGAGATTTCCAGCTACCTGATTCCGCATCCGGTGATCCGCAAGGTCACGTTCACCGGCTCGACGCCGGTCGGCAAGCAACTGGCCGCGCTGGCCGGCACGCACATGAAGCGCGCGACGATGGAGCTGGGCGGTCATGCGCCTGCCATCGTGGCCGAAGACGCCGACGTCGCGCTGGCCATCAAGGCCGCGGGTGCCGCGAAGTTCCGCAATGCCGGCCAGGTCTGCATCTCGCCGACGCGCTTTCTGGTGCACAACAGCATCCGCGAAGAATTCGCCGCGGCGCTCGTCAAGCATGCTGAAGGTCTCAAGCTCGGCGACGGCCTGGCGGAAGGCACCACCATCGGGCCGCTCGCCAATGCGCGCCGTCTCACCGCGATGAGCAAGGTGCTCGACGACGCGCGCAAGACCGGCGCGAAGGTCGAGACGGGCGGCGAACGCGTGGGCTCGGAAGGCAACTTCTTCGCGCCGACCGTGCTGACCAACGTGTCGCTCGAATCGGACGTGTTCAACAACGAGCCGTTCGGCCCGATCGCCGCGATCCGCGGTTTCGACACGCTCGAAGAAGCGATCGCCGAAGCGAACCGTCTGCCGTTTGGTCTCGCCGGTTATGCGTTCACGAAGTCGTTCCGCAACGTGCATCTGCTGTCGCAACAGATGGAAGTCGGCATGCTGTGGATCAACCAGCCTGCCACGCCCTGGCCGGAAATGCCGTTTGGCGGCGTGAAGGATTCGGGCTATGGGTCGGAAGGCGGTCCGGAGGCGATGGAAGGTTATCTGGTGACGAAGGCCGTGTCGGTCATGGCTGTCTAGAAGCGCGAAACGGTCAAATCCGGTGGGCTCGTAAGCAGACGGTCACCACAATTCGCACCCGTCATTTACGCCTCTATTGCCTCAGAAGTGGCGTGACAACGCGTTGCAAGCGATCGGATGTCCAAACGGGAGATTTGTCGTCCCACCCGTTGTCCGCGAGGAGACCCGTTCGTCCGATCGTGAAGCTCACCGGAATGCGCCACATGCGCCCGTAGTCACCTGCCCAGGCGCTGCCCAGCAGGCCCACCGGAAAACTAAGGCCGGCGGCAACCTCACGAACGGTTGACAGATCGTCTGCTCCATCCAGACTGAACCCGAGTACTTGCAGCCCGCTATTTGCGTTGCGCGCGGCATAGGCCGACAGCAGAGGCAGTTCGTCACGGCACGGCTCGCACCAGGTGGCCCAGAACGTCAGAATAACCACCTTGCCGAGCAGATCAGCGCTGCTTATGCTCCGGCCATCCAGTGTATGAAGGACTAGAGGCGGAGCCGGTTGACCAACGGCCAGCGTGGCCGCGCGGGCCGCCAAGGGCCGGCCCAACCCATCTGCACCCAGGCACACTGCCAGCACGGCACGCAACCACGCGCGCCGCGCAGTCGATATCGAGGAGGCGGGGTCGTCTTGCGCCAGTGGCGCTCGCGATTCGTCAGAACGCATAGCTCATTCCCACGTTGCCGCTCCAGCGTGGAAACAACTGATAACCGTCGAGTTTGCTGTATATAGCGCGCTGCACGAAGCCATACACCTCCAGGTTTTTCCATACGTTGACGGTGATGCCGGGGCTGAGATAAACGACGGTTCCCGCTGTGTTCGCAGTATCCGCAAGCGTGCCCTGGTCATGGCTCTTGCGGGTAACGTTGATCTGCAACTGCGGAACCCACTTCGGATTCGCCTCGTAGCGCAGGCCGAGGCTCAAACTGGCCAGATTCCCGGGGCGGTATGTCGCGCCGGGGTGATCGAGATTCTCCACGATTGCGGACTGGAATTGCCCGTTGATGAACGCGTCGAAGTTCTGGCTGATCGCCTGGTAATAGTAGGCCCCTACAATCAGGTCAGTACTGCCGGTGCCCGGCTGCAAGCTGGTGTCGAGCGCCTGGCCTGCGGCCGCATTGGGGCCGTTCGAGAAGAACACTGGATTGTGCCCAACGATTGCACCCGTATTGACGTCCTGACCACCGTACCGGCCTGTGGGTAACTTGACGCCAAGCTGCAGTCCAAGATTGTGCGTAGGTAGAAAACCCTGATAGTTGGCGATGAGCTTGATGTCTCCCAGGCCTTTGCTGGTTGCGCCGCTCACGTTGTCGGGAGTGAGCTGGTCCGTCGTCGCGTTGCCATATGTCGTGTGGCTACGGTAAATATAAGGAATGAGCGCACTGAAGTTCCAGCTCGCGCTGGGGCTATAGCTGATGCCGAGATTGATGTATCGATTGATCGTCTGGCGCTCCACCTCCTGGCTGCCACCGGCGTCATTGATGCTGGCGGGTTGTGTGTTCGACACTGAACCGGTGCCGCTGCGCAACTGGTTCTGGTTGATGAAGTTGTATTCGATGTTGATTCGCCAGCCTGGGGCGGCGGAATAGCCCATCGCTGCATCGGTGCTCAAGGAGCAGCCGCAAGTGGCGCATGCGTGAGCCGCAGCGGGAAAGATCGCGGCCATGGCGAAAGGCAGCGTGCAGCGCAATAGCGCGTTCGGGTTGGTAGACATGGTTTCCTCTCCGCTCGATGCGGGCGCGCGTCAACCCCCTCCTCGGGAGGAAGGACGTGCGTGTTTTCCTGAGACGACAGACTGCCGCGACGGCCTGATTACGAAGCAGGCTGACGCTGCGACTGACAGAAACAACGACTAGGAAAGGACGGGAGGATCGCGAGGCCGGCCGGATGGAAACGCGGCCGCGTGAGGGACAAACGGGGGCGGCGCCGATACTTGCGCATCCGCTAGTGAAAGCATTGCAACGAGGCCGGCCGGAGGGACACTCGGAGCGGCTACATGATGAGCGAGGAAGTCGCAGTATCCACACGCTGCGGTCTTGTCCGGGGACGCATGGTGTGCGGCGGGAGCGTCACTGTCGACTGCCGAACAGATGGCACTGACCGGCTCATCGGCGCGGGAGGCAACGAGCAACTGGCTCACGAGCGGCGCGAAAACGACAAGCCACATGGCGATAAGGCCAAGCCATGCGACAGAGTGTTTGTGGGCGCCGGGCTTCATGGGTAGTCAAAAATTTTTCAGGATTCTATCCGTCGGATAGCGGGCCCGTATAGCACCTTCCTTATGCGTGCCATCAGCCGGAAGGGGCCGGATCGGCTGGACAGGTACTTCGTTGGGTAACTGAAAGTCGGGACCGTTTCGCGCGGAACAGAAAGCGCCCGCGGTCAGATCGACACGTTGATCAGCCGAAAGGGTTTGCGAGACCGGCGGTGCGAGCATTGCCATCGGGATTGCAAGCAATCTGAGAATGCCGCCAATCTTCGGATTGAAAAGGCGAGGCATGATCTTGACGGACCGACCGGCTAGTGTGTTGTAGACGATTGTCGCGCAAGTTTTTGACAGCGCCGATGGGTAAATATCCTACAAAAGAGTAGGGAAAGAACGGGGCATGTCGCGATACAAAAAAGGGAGATCACTCGGGAATAAAGGAAATTCTGCCCGGGTATTACAAGAGCGTGCCGAGTCTTTGCGAGAACCCTTGATGCTTTTCGAAGCGGCACGAAATCCCGGCGCAAACTGCGTGATTCGATTGGCGTCGGGCATGTCATGCACCATGCTGGAGAATATGATGAAAGCTCTGACTTTAATCCCTATTGCCGCATTGACGTTGTGCACCACGCTCGCCTATGCGGGTGACAACACCGACACATCCAAAACGGCCACCGACAGCAACGCGGCTATGACGTCGGACGCAGTCGGCGGTACGTCCGTGGGCGGTAGCGATAGCGGTGCCATCCATGGCAAGACTCGCGCGGAGGTCAAACAGGAATTGCAGCGCGCCCAGCAGGACGGCACGATGGATCGCCTGAACGCGCTCTACGGCGGAGAGTGAGCAGATGCAAGGGATGGCCGACGCCTTGCTTGCGGAGAAACACCAACACGCTGATTTTGTCTTTCGAGCCGAAAGTAACCGGAACAATCGCAACGTCGCCGAGCATGATCGCCTGGTGCGTTGCGATGTTGTTCGACCAGTCCTGTTCGTCGTAGTCCTGAACCTTCGTGAAATAGTCGGCGTCGCCAGGCAGCCTGTTTCGCGGTGGAACGCTAACACATCGCTACCGAGCCATGGCTGGTGCGGTGTCTTCTGCCACCGACGCAACATCAGGCGCTACGTCGGGCGCAACATCAGGCGCTACATGGGACAGCTTCATCATGCGCGGCTGGAGCAGCAGCGCGACGAGCCCGCTCCAGCCGGTCTGATGCGAAGCGCCGACCCCGCGTCCAGTGTCGCCGTGAAAGTACTCATGGAACAGGACGAGATCCTGCGAACGCGGGTCGGCTTGCAGCATTGGATAAGCGGCCATCACGGGCCGCACGCCTTGTGCATCTTTGAGAAAGAGCGTGGTGAGCCGCCGTGCAAGGTCGTCGGCAATCCCGCTCAGCGAAGCGCGGTTGCCCGATCCCGTCGGATATTCGATGCGAAACTCATCACCGTAGTAGCGATAGAACTCATACAGCGATTCGATCAGCAGATAGTTGACGGGTATCCAGATCGGCCCGCGCCAGTTCGAATTGCCGCCAAAAACACGCGAGTCCGATTCGGCTGGCTGGTATTGAACGCGGAGGTTCACGCCATCATGGTCGAAGACGTACGGTGCATCCCGATGCACACGGGAAAGCGCCCGCACGCCGTGCTCGGAGAGAAATTCGTTTTCATCGAGCGCGCGCCGCAACAGCGCTGTCATCCGCTGTCCGCGCAACAGCGACAGCAGCGTGGTGTTGCCCGTGCCGGGTTCGGTCCAGCGCGACACCAGCTTTGCCAGATTGGGCCGATGATCGAGAAACCACGCCAGCCGTTCGCGCAATCCCGGCAGATGACCGTACACCCGATCCTCGAGCACGTGAACGGCGAACAGCGGAATCAGTCCGACGATTGAACGAATGCGCATTGGCACACGGGTACCGTCCGGAAGGTGCAGTACGTCGTAGAAGAATTCGTCTTGTCCATCCCATAACCCTGTTCTGCAGCCTTCGCTGCAACTGACCGCTTCCGCGATATACAGAAAGTGCTCGAAGAACTTCACCGCGATTTCGACGTACGAGTTGTTCGTCATCGCCAGTTCGAGGCCGATCTGCATCAGGTCGAGCGCGTACGAGGCCATCCATGCCGTGCCATCGGCCTGATCGATGCGACCGCCGGTCGGTAGCGGCGAAGACCGGTCGAAGATGCCGACGTTGTCGAGCCCAAGAAAGCCGCCCTGAAAGATGTTGCGGTCATCGGCGTCCTTGCGGTTGACCCACCACGAGAAATTGAGCAGCAGCTTGTGGAACATGACCTCAAGAAACTCATGATCGCCAATGCCCGTCACCTCGCGGTCGAGTTCGTACACCCGCCATGTTGCCCACGCATGAACGGGCGGATTCGCATCGCCGAACGCCCACTCGTAGGCGGGCAATTGCCCGTTCGGATGCATATAACGCTCCTTCACGAGCAGCAGCAATTGCTTCTTCGCGAAGTCGGGATCGATCATGGCGAACGCGACCGCATGAAACGCGAGGTCCCACGACGCGTACCATGGATACTCCCACTTGTCGGGCATCGACACGACGTCGCCATTGCACATGTGCCGCCAGTCCGCGTTGCGGCCGCGCCTCCGTGCTCTCGGTGGATTCGGTTGGCCGGGGTCGCCGTCATGCCAGCGCGTCACGTCGAACTGGTAGTACTGCTTCGACCACAGCATGCCGGCGAGCGCCTGACGCTGCACGAGCCGAGCATCGGCGTCGGGGATGTCGTGCTGAAGCGCCGCATAGAATTCGTCGGCCTCCGCTTGTCGGCGCGCAAAGAGCTCGTTGATCTCGAGCGGCACGGTATTCGAAGCCGCAGCCGGGGACGATTCTGGACGCCAGCGCAGATACAGCACCGAGCGCTCATGAGGCGCGAACTGTAGATACACATGCGCGGCGGCGCGGGTGCCCTTGTCGCGCCGGATTGCCTGCTCGTCGCCGTCAACGAGGTAGTCATTGAAGCCGTCCTTGAACGGTCCCGTTCCTTCGAAGCCGAAAATGCGGCGCACATTCGTTTCGTTTTCACAGAAGAGCCACTCGATCGGCTGTTGCGCCGACGCCGTCACGATCATCGTTCCGAGCGCGGGATTGTGCGCGACGACGCGCGCGCCTTCCTCAGTATTCGGCTCCAGCGTGAGCGACGGCTTGCCGGGCTTGCCCGACCATGCCCATCGGTTGCGCGCCCAGAATTGCGGCAACAGATGAAGCGCCGCGCACTGATCCGCGCGGTTTTCGACGCTAACGCGCATCACGATATCGTCGGGCGTGTGCTTCGCGTACTCGACGCAGACGTCGAAGTAGCGGTTATCGTCGAACACGCCCGTATCGAGAATTTCATATTCGGGCTGATCGGCGCCGCGCCGCAGATTTTCATCGATCAGATCCTGGTACGGGTACGCGTCGTGAGGATACTTGTACAGCATCTTCATGTACGAATGCGTCGGCGTGCCGTCGAGATAGAAGTAAAGCTCCTTCACGTCCTCGCCGTGATTGCCTTGCGCGTTCGTCAGCCCGAAGAGCCGTTCCTTGATGATCGGATCGTGCCCGTTCCAGAGGGCGAGCGATACGCACCAGTCGAGCGGGTCGTTGCCGAATCCGGCAATGCCGTCCTCACCCCAGCGGTACATGCGGCTGCGCGCATGGTCGTGCGGAAAGTAGTCCCATGCGGTGCCGTATTCGCTGTAGTCTTCGCGAACGGTGCCCCATTGCCGGTCGCTTAGATAGGGCCCCCAGCGGCGCCAGCGGTCGAGTTCCGGACCATGGAGACGGGCACCTTCCTTCGACTGGAGCAGATTGATTGCGCGTAGCGGTGGCACGGAACCTCCCAACCCGAAATCGACCATCCAACGCGCTCAGTGCGTGAATGTCGTTCCCTTTCCATCACGAGCGCCGTGTGTGCGATGCTCATCAGGCGCTCAACATCCTCTCTACGGTGCCTTAATGATAGGTGCCAGCAGCGAACGACGATAACCAACATCTCCGACCGTCTCGTTAATTAGCTGATTAACGGATTTTCCAATGAAAGTGCAACGAGGGGCGCCAGGAAGTCCGCGTGTGCCGGTCGCGAGTACCGCAAGGGCTCGGACATGAGCAGGATCAGGTTAGCTATTTGCGACGCGTTGAGGGCTAACCTATCTTGTACTACTGGATGGCATTGACTACGTGGGTTATCCAAAAAATCGCATTGCTGGGAGGTTCACGATGAACAGCGACGCAGCTTCGCCACCGGGCGGGCAGGAGAACCAGGCAGAAGCCGACACTAACGGCGCCGATCGTTCTACCTCGGCAGATGCGCAAACTCCATATAGCACCTCACGCTGGAATCAGATATTTCCGGTACTGACGGACCCTGAGATCGATCGGATAAGGCGATTCGGTGCGATGTGCAGCTACGCCGTCGGCGAATTTCTCTATCGCGCGGGTGGCATGAGTCCAGGCATGTTCGTCCTGTTGTCAGGCACGATTCGATACACCGCACGCGACGGACTCGGCCATCGACGTTTGCTGCGCTCTCAGGCAAAGCGGGGTGAATTCACGTCCGACGTTGGCATGCTTTCAGGCAAGCCCGGGCTCGTCGATGCTGAGGTTATTGAAGACGTTAATGCGCTCGTGATTTCGCCGGATAAGCTGCGTGCGCTGATGATTGGCGAGGCAGAGCTCGGCGAAAGGATCATGCGCGCGCTGATTCTGAGGCGCGTCGCTGCAATCGAGCGTGGCCAAGGGGCGGTGCTCGTCGGCCCGCCCGACAACGAGCGGCTCCTCGCGCTGCAACATTTCCTGCAACGCAATGCTCTCCCGCATATGACGCTTGACGTAGGCGGTGCCGATGCTATCGCATTGCTCGAGCGCATGACTCCCGGGCGCGATGACATGCCGCTCGTCGTCTGCCCGGATGGCACCGTGCTGCGCAATCCGGACGAGGGGCAGCTCGCCTCGTGTCTGGGACTCGTGCCGGAATTCGATTCAGGGCATCTCTACGATGTCGCGATCGTGGGTGCCGGGCCTGCCGGCCTGGCGGCAGCCGTCTATGCGGCGTCCGAAGGCTTGTCAGTGGCCGTCTTCGATTGCCACGCGCCGGGCGGCCAGGCCGGCACGAGTGCGCGCATCGAAAACTATCTGGGCTTTCCGACCGGTATATCGGGCCAAGCGCTAGCCGGCAGGGCATTTAACCAGGCGCAGAAATTCGGTGCGCACATCGCGATTCCGGTCGAAGTGAAGGCCTTGCATTGCAGCGCATACCCGCTCGAGGTCGAGCTTGCCAGTTCGCGGCGCATTGCGGCACGAACGGTGGTCGTCGCGAGCGGCGCGGAGTATCGGCGTCCGGCAGTGAGCGGACTTGCGGGCTTCGAAGGTCACGGTGTCTACTACTGGGCGACGTCGATCGAGGCCCGACTTTGCCGCGGCGAACCGGTGCTGCTGATCGGCGGTGGAAATTCAGCCGGGCAGGCCGTTGTGTTTCTGGCTTCGCATGCTGCCCACGTTCATGTTCTCGTCAGGGGCCAGGACCTCGAGCACAGCATGTCGCATTACCTGATCGAGCGTATTGCTGCGTTGCCGAACGTGACGATCCATACAGGCGCTGAGATCACAGCCTTCGAAGGCGATGAACGGCTAGATTCTGTCTACTATCGGCGACACGATGGTGGTCTCGAATGCTTGAAGACGCATCACGTGTTCCTTTTTATCGGTGCCGACCCCAACACGAACTGGTTGCGCACGTGCAGTGTGTCGTTGGATCCGAAAGGATTTGTGTTGACGGGTACGGACCTCGAAACGGGAGCCACCAGATCCATGCTGCCATTGCATACCAGTGTCGACGGTGTGTTTGCAATTGGCGATGTTCGATCGGGTTCGACCAAGCGCGTTGCAGGGGCCGTGGGGGAGGGGGCCGCCGTGGTCGCGGAGATTCACCGCTTTCTTGCCAGCCATAAGCAGTCTGTCGCGATGGATTGCAAGGTTTGACCACTTCCGATGTGACTACCATCCAAATTTAAGTTCGACGCCGACATAGTCCGCGCTTGCAAAACGGCAACGAACGCCACCGCGTTCGTACCTGCGAACGGCCTGGGCCACATACGTGTCATGGCGTCTCCGTGTCGTGAGCTGGGTGCAATACGCCGCGTGCCTTCAATGCCAGCCACAGGAGCGCGACGAACGGCAGCAGCAACGCCCAGAACCCTGTGTGCCGATATGCGAGGGCGCCGAGGATTGCGCCAACGGCGAACGCGAGAATCGTCGGCAACATCTTCGCCAGACGGGTTCGCGCCACTGCTCGTGCGTCGGATGGCATCTGCGGCGACAGGATGTCGATCGAGTCGAGCACGGCCTGCGTCACGTTGCCCGTCATCACGGTGTTGGGCACACCGGGACGCGGGACAAGCCGGCCGTGCGCATTCTGCACGCCCATTGCCGCTGCGCCGATCATCCCGCAGACGATGACGGGCGTGCTATCCGCATGCACAACGGGCGAGACGCCGACGCCCGCGAGGCAAAAGGCCAGCATGAGTGCTGCCTGGACAACGTAGAGAACGCACGCCGCGCGGTTGGGCGTCGCGGGTTCGATGCGCTTCACAATCACGCTGCTGACGGCCACACCTGCAATGAATGCGGGGAACGCCATCAACTTCATGAACACGCCCTGGCCGTAACCTGCCGCTTCGGCGCCGATCAGCACGAAGTTGCCCGTGACGTGCGCAGTGAACAGCCCAAAAAGCGCGACAAAGCTGAGCGTGTCCACGTAGCCCGCGATGGCGGCGAGCACGCTATCTTCAGATTTCATCAATCGTCTCCCGTGTTGGGGAATGACATCGGGCGGCCTCGCGACCGTCATGGCGCATCACCCCGGCGTCCCGCGTCTACGGCGTAACCGCATGAATCTCGGCGATATATCCACCCGGGAACTGCACGAGCGCGGCTTCGCGCTTATCCGAAGTGAACGGCGGGACCAGCACCATGACGCCTGCCGCCTTCGCCTTCTGCAGCGTGTCGGCGAGATTCGTCACTTCATAGCCTGTCATCTCCCGGCCGAACGGCCATGGCAACTGGCCGTCCGTCACCAGCACCGTCATCTTGCCGAATCCCGACTCGATCCGCACACGCCGGTACGTATCTCCCGGCCGGCCAATTTCGACACCAGGCGCGTTGTGATCATCGGACACAACTTTGCCATGCGAAAAAGCCACGAAGTTGCGAATCAATAGATTGGCGCGCTCCGGCGACACGTAGACCCGGTTCTCGGGCACCGTCTGCAAAGAACCATAGTTCGGCGCCTGATTGTGCCAGTACAACTGCATGTTGACGCCGCCCGGCCAGGAGACGATCACGTCACGTCCGATCGGATCGGGGAACGTCGCCACCGTGACATTGGCGTGGTGCCGCCTGGCCGACTTGACGGCCGCGTCGATGTCGGTCACGAGATATCCCGTGCGCTCGCTACCGAACGGATACGGAACAGGCGTCTTGAAGCCGAACACCGACAACGTGCCGACCGGCGTGAAAACGAGTTGCGACATCGTCTTGCTCGACGTGGGTGTCACCTGAAAGACGCCCTGTTGCGACTTGTGGCCGCCGAAGGTTGCGACAAGACTATCGGTGAATTTGTCGAAGTCTTCAGGCGCTACATAGACATGGGTGGTGTCGTATTGCGGCCCCACAGCGAGCTGCGGCTCTGCGATGGGCTGTGGAATTTTTGGTGGTGTAGCCGACGCGACTGACGATGCAGCGAGACAGATGATGGCAAACGCCGTTGCTGCCAGGGAACGAAGATTACGCATGGTATTGAAAGTCCTTTGAGGTTTTACTGAACACCAACACGGCCGGAGGATTGCTTGATACCGGCAAGGCATGTCGCCATGACGAGCGCGGCGCGCACCGCCAGCGGCAACCAGCGCTGCGCGAGCAGCGCAGCGATCCAGTGCGGATTCCTTTGTGCGTTTGTACTCATGTCAGACGCCAACGGCCGTGAATTTCCCGTCCTTGATGGCGATCGCGCTCGCTGTCGGGTTCGCACGATTCAGCGTCGTGAAGCGGCCATCGGGCCGAATCAGATCGGGGCTGTCTTAACTGGATATCGTATGGATTCCTGATGGCCGGCGGCACCTTGTCGCACGGCCGGAGTCATGACATCAGTTGAGGCAGTGGGTGGCCGGTTATCTGACCGATTACCTGGCCGGAACCGCGGGCACGATCTCGTGGGACCCGTTGGCGCGCTGCGGCGCCTTGTGCACCATTGTGTACGCGTAGTCCACGCCCATCCCGTACGCACCAGAGTGCTCCCTGACCACGTTCATGACGGCGTCGTACGTGTCGCGACGCGCCCAGTCACGCTGCCATTCGAGCATTACCTGTTGCCACGTCACGGGCACGACGCCGGCCTGGATCATGCGCTTCATCGCATAGTCATGCCCGTCCTTCGACGTGCCACCCGAGGCGTCTTCGACCATGTAGATCTCATAGTCGCCTTCCAGCATCGCGCTGAGTGCAAAGGTGTTGTTGCAAACCTCTGTCCACAGGCCGGAAACCACGATCTTCTTGCGTCCATTCGCAGCCAGCGCGTCACGAACCTTCTGGTCGTCCCAGGAGTTCATCGACGTGCGTTCGAGCACCGGCTGACCGGGAAACACGTCGAGCAGTTCGGGATAGGTAAAGCCCGAGAAGCTTTGCGATTCGACCGACGTAATGGTGGTGGGAATGCCGAATACCTTCGCTGCCTTGGCGAGACCTACCACATTGTTCTTCAGCACTTGCCGATCAATGGATTGGACGCCGAATGCCATCTGCGGTTGTTGGTCGATGAAAAGCAGCTGGGAATTTTGCGGCGTCAGTACTTCAAGCTTGGGGTTGCTCATGATGGGTTCCTTTCAGTGTGTATGGACGATTAGGCTTGCTTCAGTTTGTCGATGGCATCCAGCACGTGCGTGCTGTACGTGATGGCAGCGCCGGCATTCAGGTTGATCGCGACACCCAGCGCTTCTGCGATTTCCGCATCGGTCACGCCGAGCTTGACGGCCTCTGCCGAATGAAAGGCGATACAACCATCGCAGCGCGTGGTGACTGCGACGGCCAGCGCGATGAGCTCACGCGTCTTCGCGCCGAGATGGTTCGTGTTGGCGCCCGCACCAGCGATGAGGCCAAAACCGCGAAGGGTGTCCGGCGTGCGTGTGGACAGTTCCTTGAGGCGAACATTGATGTCCTGAATCGTTTCTTTCCACTCAATCATGAGATGACTCCAATAGGGATACATGGGGAGCAGGCGCACGAGCGGGCCACTCAACCGGCCCACGGTTCGCCTCGCTTCGGATCGATGTGATTCATCGGCTCCGGGCGTCAACGAATTGACTGAGATGAATGCTAGTCGCGGCCGTGAAACGCGTCCTTGAAATACGTTCTGACCTTGCGATAAACTTGTTATCTATTTGATTATTAAAGATTTTGTTTGTACTATCCAAGCGAACGAATCGACGTGTAACGACCATCACCCGTGCGTAGCGGTTGGCGAAAATGAGGTTGGCGAACATGAACCTTGTTGAGATGCTCCAGGCCGCCGGCATCGACGGAAACAAGGCCGACTTCTATCTGGCCTCGCTGGAACTCGGCGAGTCCACCGTCGCTTCGATCGCCCAGAAGGCGGGCATCGGCCGCACCAATGCATACGAAGTGCTCGACCGGCTGCTCGCCGACGGACTCGTCGCGACCGTGCAGAAAGGCGCGCGCAGCTATGTCATTCCGCAGGATCCGATCGCGCTGCTCAGGCGTATCGAGGCGCAGCGTCAGCTCGTTCAGGAAGTGCTCCCGCGGCTGCGCTCCATTCACAACTCAGCGGGTGGAAAACCGCGGGTGCGCTATTTCCCGGGTATCGAAGGGATCAAGACTGTGCTCAACGAAACGCTCGAATGTCAGAGCAAAGAGTTGCGCGCGGTGATGTCTAACAGCGAGCTGTTTGAGACGCCGGGTTTTGAGGTCATCAGGGACGTCGCGGTGCGACGCATCCGTGCGGGTATCAATCTGCGCATAATCCGCTCCGGTCCGGGCGATACACGCGATCTATGGCGAACATCGACGCGCGATCGCCGCGAACTCCGCTTTGCGCCCGCGGATTTCGAAGCGGGCATCACGACCTATCTGTACGACGACACCGTGGCTTTTATTTCATCGCGGGCCGAGCACTACGCGCTGTCCATTCAAAGCGCGGAGTTCTTTGCGTTCGAGTGCAGTCTGTTCGAAGTGCTATGGAACACGAGCACGCCCGATCGGTCCGACAAACCCGCGTGAACGGTTTTAGTTCGCGCCAAGGGTACTGCGCGTCAAGGTTTGCCACCGGCCTCGTCCGTTCCTTGAGCATCGTCATTTCCATCATGTTGCCGGCCTCCTCTCGACCGGACCGCGATCCCGCCCAGGGTGACTGGACCGGGGGTGGAGTCCTCGATGACCTGGGACGGCGCCACATTGCCCCTTGCCCCCGGCGCGAACGCGAGAATGCGCAGGTTCGGCTCGGCATCAAAGAGCCGCCCGTCCGAGGAGATGGCGATCTTGTTTCCCGGCAAGCCAGAGCCAGTGATTCCCGTGGCTGGACCGCTGATTGTCCGTACCGGCGGCACGTCGCCGTTCGCCTTGGCGGCGAAAACGCTCACCTGGATCTGCGTCACGTCCGCGGTCTGGTTGTAGACGAATAACTCGTCCGTACGCGGATCGACAGCGATCGTCATGTTGTTCCTTGCAAAAAGTCCGGCCCCGGGCAGCAGGCCGGTTTTGCTACCCGTGAGGCTGCGCAGAAGCGGCGGCGCGGTCATGCTCCGACGCGTGCCAAACGTGTCGATGATCGCCGCCCCCCGTATGTCATAGCCCGCAATCAGCAGATTGTCGTCGCTGTCAATCGCAATGCTCACGTACTGGACGATATTCGGATCGGTGATGTGAACCGGATTGGTTACAGGCCCGGAGCTGTTGGCGGGAGCGACCAGCACCCCCGCCTCCGTGGGGCGAACGGTCAGGACGAAGTCGTTGAGGTGGGAATCCACCGCGATGCTGAGCAGGTCATTTGTCATCGTCAACATGAACGACCGCCTGGGCGCCTCATTGCCCTCGGCCTTTCGCGGAAAGATGTCGACGGTGCTGTTGGTAAGAAACTGCGCGACGTGAAAGGAGTCCTTCTTGTCGATCACCGTCGCTCCGGCGGTCATGAGGGTGGTGAGCGGCCCTTGCAGCACCTGGCAGGGCTCCGTCGCTCCGTTGGCGCGCAAGGAGTAACCGCGAATCTGATCACCGAGAATGAGGAAGACGGCGTCGTTGGGGCAGGCGGCGTGCGCCAGTTGGACCCCGAACAGCATACTGACGACGGCGACACATAGCGCGGGTTTCATGACACGCCTCCTTGGTCATATAGTGCGAATGCGCCAATCAAGCATAGGCCCCGGGCGGAGGCCGAACGGAGTTCCGCCAGTTCGAACCTGTGTTTTGGCGGGCGATGCGAGGGAACACCCATCGATATCGAACGGTAGTGCGGTCCGACAAGCGGTCATGCAACGCGAGACCTCGCAGGGACGATCCGACCTCTCACGAAATAGGAGGCCACCCGCCTGAATGAACTCGCCCTGTACTACCATGATGATCCTTCGTATGTGCGATGGCGCGCAGAAGAATTCTGACGTGGGTTCATAGTAGTTTTGGTCGCCTTGATATGAGGAATGTGACCCGCGTAATCCCGGCATCAAATTCGCCATATTGATAGGTTCATCAGGATTGCTGCATGCGGGCTGTGCCGGGACGTGTTGGGCATCGTTCGCATGAGGGGGTGAAGCGAACAATGGCCATTATTCGGGGCGATTCCAGGTTTAGACTCTTCCTGCTCACCGGGCTTGTGGCATTGGCTTACTACGCGGGCGCAAAAGTAGGACTTGCTTATGCGATAGTGGGCGGCGCAGTGTCTCTGGTGTGGCCCTCCAGTGGCATCGCCCTTGTTGCACTGCTCGCTCTGGGCTTCGAAGTTGCCCCCGGAATCGTCATTGGCTCCATCCTCGCCAACGTGTCGGTGGGCGTGCCCTTGCCAGTGGCCGCTGTGATTGGTGTTGGCGCGATAGTTGCAGCCTTGACGGCGGCAATACTGTTGAACCGCGTAGCCCGATTCCAGGTCACCCTCGACCGCATCAAGGACGTGTTAGCCCTCATTGCTCTCGCTGCGGTGCTCAGCACGGCAGTGAGTGCGCTGATTGGCGCGACCGCCGTATTCGGAGGGGGCTTGATGCCGGCCGCCGAGTACGGCGCAGCTTTTCTGAAATGGTGGCTCGGTGACATGATGGGCGTGCTGGTGGTGGCTCCGCCCCTGCTCAGCCTGCTCGCGTATCCGAACCCCATCCGCTCGGCGGAGCAGGCCGTGGAGGCGTGCGGACTGGCCATTGCGACCTTCTGGGTGAGCTACCTCATCTTCGGTGCCCCGCAACTTGCCGGACACGGCTACTATCCTGCAGCCTTGGCGATCTTTCCGTTCATTATCTGGGCGGCTCTGCGCTTCGATCACCTGGGCACCAGTCTCGCGACCTTGATGGTCTCAGTCGTGGCTATCTGGGGTACCACCCACGGCACGGGCCCCTTCGCCGCCAATTCTCCGGTGGATAGCCTCGTGAGGTGGTGCACCTTCGCGAACGTCGTGGCGATAACCGGACTGCTGCTGGTGGCGGCACGTGCTCAGGAGCAGCGCGTCCATCGCCTGCTGCAGGCCTCCTACGTCGAATTGGAACGGCGCGTAGAGGAGCGAACCGAAGACCTGGAGAAGACAAACAGCGAACTGAAGGAGGAGATCGCGCAACGTCGTCTGTTGGAAGAAGAACTGATCCAGATCGGCGATCAGCAGCAAAGACTCTTTGGCCGGGAACTGCATGATGGACTTGGGCAACACCTGACCAGCCTGGGTTTGTACTGCGCCGCCTTGAATCAGAAACTGCAGACGCAGGGCCACCCGGCCGCCGCCGACGCCGCTACCATCGTCGGATTGGTGAAGCAGTCGTCCTTGATGACGCGCAGGATTGCCCATGGCCTGGACCCGGTCGCCATTGAATATGGTGGCCTTGCGGCCGCACTGCATGGCCTGGTGGAAACGGCTCGCACGCTTGACGGCATAGACTGCATGCTCCGGATCCAGCCAGATGTAGACTTACTGGATCAGCCTACTCAGATCAACCTGTATCGTGCGGCACAGGAAGCAGTCAACAACGCGCTGAAATATAGCGAAGGCCGCCACATTTGGATCGACCTGGAGCGCGTAGGCGGCTTGCAGACGCTTTCAATCAGTGACGACGGGGTGGGCGTCGGCCCGGAACAAATGGCGCGTGCCTCAGGACTGGGACTCCAAAACCTGCGTCACCGGGCGAGTCTTCTGGGCGGCTCTTGTACGGTGGCCCGCAATGCTTTGGGTGGCACCACGGTCGCCATCAGCTATCCGATACCGGAGCGCCCAGACCATGCACGGGAAGCCGTCTAGCCCAGGCCGCGCGACTCAAATCCTGATCGTGGATGACCACCCCATCATCCGGGAGGGGATGACGCACTTGCTGAATCTGCAAGAGGATCTGCACGTCTGCTGCGCGGTCGGCAGCGCCGAAGAGGCCCTGGCGGCGATGGACTGCCTGCCCGACATGGCCATTGTGGACATCAGTCTGCAATCGGACTCCGGCCTGGATCTTGTCAAGACCCTCCGCCACCGCTACCCAAAATTGGCAATCCTCGTCCTCAGCATGCATGACGAAAGCCTGTTTGCCGAACGCGCACTACGGGCCGGGGCAAACGGTTATCTGATGAAGCTCGAGGCCACGGAGCATGTCGTGAGCGCCATCCGCGAAGTGCTGTCAGGCAATATTTATTTGAGCGCCGCCATGCATGAAAACCTGGCGCGAGCCCTTGCGGGTCCCAGAAAAACGCCGGCCGGCCCAATTGCGAGCCTTTCGGTTCGGGAATTCGAGGTCCTGCATCTGATCGGACTCGGTTTCGGTACCCGCGAAATCGCCGCGAAACTGAATCGGAGCGTCAAGACCATCGAGGCACACCGGGCCAACATCAAAGAAAAGTTGAATATCCGTAGCGGCAACGAGCTGATGCGCTTTGCAATTCAGTGGATCGAGAGCCAATAGA
Organism: Paraburkholderia sp. SECH4; assembly: GCF_030511745.1. Lineage (NCBI taxonomy): Bacteria > Pseudomonadati > Pseudomonadota > Betaproteobacteria > Burkholderiales > Burkholderiaceae > Paraburkholderia > Paraburkholderia sp. SECH4. Next base: position 12,388 of record NZ_JALOCP010000036.1, on the reverse strand, counting down.
GCGGAGCCCAGTCACTGAATAAGGCAATCCCCTAGCCTCGTTTAGGAAAGGCGCCTTATTCATGCGCTTGCGGTCAGCGCATACAGTGCAGTGGTACCTGCCGGCATGCCGCAACCCGTGGACGGGGTGGGCAGTCGAAACCCAGCAGCTCCACGAGGATCGCCGACAGGTTGCAGGTGATGAAAATAGATCCAGACTGGATGCACCGGTCCTATCCTGGAGCGGTCGCGATACAAAAAAGGAAGATGACTCGGGAATGAAGGAAATTCTTCCCGGGTATGCAAGAGCGTGCCGAGTCCTTGCGAGAACCTTTGATGCTTTTCGAAGCGGCACGAAATCCCGGCGCAAACTGCGTGATTCGATTGGCGTCGGGCATGTCATGCACCATGCTGGAGAATATGATGAAAGCTCTGACTTTGATCCCTATTGCCGCATTGACGTTGTGCACCACGCTCGCCTATGCGGGTGACATCACCGACACATCCAGGACGGCCACCGACAGCAACGCAGCTATGACGTCGGACGCTGTCGGCGGTACGTCCATGGGCAGTAGCAATAGCGGCGCCCTCCATGCCAAGACTCGCGCGGAGGTCAAACAGGAATTGCAGCGCGCCCAGCAGGACGGCACGATGGATCGCCTGAACTCGCTCTACGGCGGGCAGTGAGCAGATGCACGGGATGGCCGACACCTTTTTGCTCACTGCAATGATGAATATTGCCAACGGGTGAACAAGTTCTGGCACGGCGGCTTTCACCCACTTTGTCGTGCTTTGCTGGTGGCTCAACGTGTGCGCGTCCGAAGCGAAGGTGACCCGATGATCAAGACGTTCACTGTCCTTCTCGCCTACCAGTGCCTTGGCGAATTGATAGCCTACGCCGGGAACCTGCCGATCCCCGGCGCGGTTATAGGGATGATCCTGTTGTTAGCCTCGCTGAGTCTCCGCCCCGGCCTTTCATCCGCGATTGAGAGCGACGCTCTTGCCCTGCTTAGGTTTCTGCCTCTTTTGTTCGTTCCAGCAGGCGTCGGCATCATGGTTTTTGCCGGCCGCGTGGCTCATGACCTGCTCCCGATAGCCGTGTCCGTTGTTGTGTGTACGGCGCTAACAATCGTCGTTACCGCGTTTGTCGGCCAAGGCTTGTGCGCTTTATGGCCCGCGCGCGCTGCACCGCTTGCACCCCCGACAACACCGTTTGCATCGCCGCTCCATGCCGACGGAAACACAGCGCTTGCGGCTGCCGACATTGAGAAGGTTGATACACCGTGAACGTTCATCAGAACATCGCGTCCGCGTGGGCATTTCTCGGAACAACACCGCTTCTTTGGCTGACCCTCACGTTCCTCGCGTACGCAATCGCGCAGGTCGTCCACGGTTCGTTGGGAAAAAGTGCGCTCGCGAATCCCGTGTTAATTGCAGTGGCGCTTTTGATACTTGCCTTGCGTGAATCGAACACATCGTATGTCACCTACATGCAAAGCGCCCAGCCCATTCAATTTTTGCTCGGACCGGCAATCGTCGCGCTCGCTATACCGATGCACCGACAATTGCCTAAATTGCGCCGGCTGGCCCCGCAATTGGCTGGCGCACTTGTGGCGGGTTGTGCGACGGGCATCTCATCGGCCCTTTTGATCCCAAGGCTCCTGGGAGCCACGGGTCAAATACTTGCCACGATTGCTCCGAAGAGCGTTACGGCAGGAATCGCTATCCGTATTTCCGAGAAAATCGGCGGGTTGCCGTCGCTGACGGCCGTCCTTGTGATCATGACCGGCATCACTGGCGCGGTGATTGGCAGCGGCCTTTTGAGGTTGATTCACGTGTCGAGGCATGACCTGGGTGGCTTCGCACTGGGTGTCGCGTCCCATGGAATCGGCACTGCTCGTGCGTTGCAGATGAGCGAAGAAGCCGGCGCATTTGCGGGCCTCGGGATGGGCCTGAACGGCATTCTGACGTCCTTTGTCCTGCCAATTATTTATCCAATCCTGAGCGGTTTTTTCTGACGCGACAGACCCACTTACTTCTATTTCGACGACGCAGGCGTGTTGCGCTCGACGCAAAAGAGCCCGGACCCGCTTCACGATCACCTCGACGATCATCCGTCGAATTGAGCGGCATGGGCGCGAGGCGCGTTGCCAGGCGATCGCGAAGCGGTGGCGGGCGAGAAGCGTTCAATCGCTAATGGTTATCCGGCGGATGATTGCGGTCTCCATTGCCGCCGCGCGCCTCGCCGCCGTGCTCACCGGACGGACCGCCCGGGTGCCCGGCAGCCTGTCCCTGAGGACCGCCCGTCATTTGCCCGGGCGGCTGCGCAGGCCCGTGCGTATATCCTGGCTGCGGCTGCATCGGCCCATGAGCGTACCCCGGCTGGGGCTGAGGTTGCGGCTGCGGGCTGCCGTGCATGACCGGCCTCGGGTTCATAGCCGGACCGCCCGCCGCCGGCTGGCCACCATGCGGCCGCGGATGATTCGCCCACCGGTCCCGGTCGTGATACCAAGGCTGGCCGCGATAGTAGTGATCCCAGTAAGTTCCGAACGAGAACGCCACGATCGGCACCCCAATCTGCAAGCCGTAAGTCATGATCGGCACCTCGGTACCCTGATACGGATAGTCGAGATATTCGCCGTAGACCCAGCCGCGCAGTCCGGGCGCTCCGACGTCGCACCAGCTGTAATCGGAAACGCAGCCGTACACCGTAAGCTCCGCGCTCGGCGGCACTTGCGCGACCACCGGATAATCCCCGGACGGACCCGCATAAACGTCCACGGGCTGATTCGTATACGCCAGCGATTGAGCGAACGCAGCGCCGGACAGCGCCATCAGGCAAACGCCTCCCGCGATGGCTCGAGTGACGATTTTCTTTTGCACGATTCCTCCCTCGGAAAGAGCGGCCCATGCATGAGGTGCGCTATTCGTTTCGTCCCGGCCTTAACGGCGCCTCGATAGCAGGGCCACATTGCTTTGACAAGCCTGGGGGCGTTCGAATTGCACCCGACTGTCTGCGCAATTACGGTTTGTCAGCGTTCTTACCGTTCAGCAACTTTCATGCTTTGCCGCTCTTTGCGTTGCCTTTATCTTTCGTCGATTTGTTGGCCCATTCGCGTACCGCCTGCGAAAACAGCCGAAGCGCTTCCGGTGGGTGCCGGTTAGCCGGATAGTAGAGACACAAGCCTGGCATGGAAGGACTCCAGTCCGGTAGTAGATGAACCAATCGGCCGGTCGCCAGATGTTCCACGACAAGATATTCCGGAACCCAGGCGACACCGATGCCGGCCAGCGCGGCATCGACCATCAGGTTTGAGTTACCTAGCGTCATGGGGCCATCGACATCGACATTGAGGCCACTGCTTCGACGTTCAAACTCCCAGTGGTATAGCGTACCGCTAAGAAATCGATAGCGGATGCATTTGTGCTGTCTTAGGTCCTGAGGTGTTTTAGGCGGCTGGTGGCGAGAGAGATACTCGGGCGATGCGACCGCTGCAAACCGGAATGCCGGACCGAATTCGACCGCAATCATGTCGCGCGGAACATCGTCGAGCACCCGTATCCCAGCGTCAAATCCGTCTGCCACGATATCGATCAATCGGGTATCCACGACGACCTCCACGTGAATCTCCGGATAAGCCGCGAGAAAATCCGGAAGCACGTGCTGGATCAGTGGTCTCGCGCCGGCTTCGGCCGAGCTGATCCGGATTGATCCGGACGGCCGGGTACCCGCGGACATCACTTCATTGATGCCATCTTCAAGGTCGGCAAGTGCCGGACCGGCACGCCGCAGCAAAAGTTCGCCAGCTTCAGTTAGCGCTACCGAGCGGGTCGTCCTATTGAAGAGGCGCACGTTGAGACCCGATTCGAGATTCCTGATCGCATGACTCAACGCCGGCGCGGAAACTTCGATGTTCAGCGACGGCAATGAACGCCGTCAGTTCCGACAGACCTGTGCGCAGCATAATTAACTTTCATTTAACACCCCGTGAAATTGTAGCCTTATTGTTAATGAATTCACATCAACCTAAGATCTGGACATTGATTTCAACCGGAGAAGGTCTGTGGAAACGCGCAATGGCTTGAGCAACAACATTGAAGGCAAAGTTGTCGTTATCACGGGTGCCAGCAGCGGCTTGGGCGAAGCGACTGCCAAGCATCTGAGCGCGCAGGGCGCGATCGTCGTACTGGGCGCGCGGCGGGTCGATCGCATTCAGTCGCTAGCACAGGAATTAATCGACAAAGGCGGCAAGGCACTGGCTATGGCAACCGACGTGACTCGTCACGAGGATGTCAAAGCCCTGGTCGATGCAGCAGTGCAGACCTTCGGGCGCGTCGACGTCATGCTCAACAACGCCGGATTGATGCCGCATTCACCGCTTGAGCGCCTGAAGATCGATGACTGGAACCAGACGATCGACGTAAATATCAAGGGTGTGTTGTACGGCATCGCCGCTGCCTTGCCACACATGAAACAGCAGAAGAGCGGCCAGATCATCAACGTCGCTTCCGTGGCGGCACGGATCGTGCGGCCCGGCAGCGCTGTCTATGCGGCAACCAAGAGCGCCGTGCTCATGATCTCGGAAGGCTTGCGCCAGGAAGTCAAACCCTACGGTCTTCGCACGACGATTCTCTCGCCGGGTGCGGTTGCGACGGAGCTTCCGAACAGCATTACGGAACCGGATATAGCCGGCTTCATCAGCAAGTTCTACGAAGAGATCGCGATCCCAGCGGAATCGTTCGCACGCGCCGTCGCCTTCGCGATTAGTCAGCCTCCGGAAGTCGACGTAAATGAAATCCTGTTTCGACCCACTCGTCAGGAAATTTAAGCGATCGGCCAATCCAGGAACAAGGAAGAAGCGTCATGCAAAAAGTCATCGTTGTAATCGGTCCGGGATCAATTGGGCAAGCCATTGCGCGACGGGTGGGCACAGGCAAACACCTGTTACTCGCCGACCTGCGTCAGGAGCAGGCCGACGCAGCGGCAAAGACGCTGAGCGAGGCGGGTTTTGAGGTGACGACGGCGGCCGTCGACATTTCATCGCGTGCGTCCGTTGAGGCCCTGGTCGCGAAAGCGACTTCACTGGGCGCCGTCCATGGCCTCATTCATGCGGCCGGCGTTTCGCCGTCGCAGGCCTCACCAGAGACGATCCTGAAAATCGATCTCTACGGCACGGCGTTGATCCTCGAAGTATTTGGCGAAGTGATGGCCGAGGGCGGAGCGGGAGTTGTAATCGCCTCTCAGTCCGGTCATCGTCTGCCGCCGCTGACCACGGAAGATAACCACGCGCTTGCGACGACGCCTGTCGAAGAATTGCTAAAGCTGCCAATGCTTCAGTCTGATCAGGTAAAGGATTCGTTGCATGCTTATCAGTTGTCGAAACGCGGCAACGCCCTGCGCGTGATGTTTGAGGCAGTCCGCTGGGGCAAGCGTGGCGCTCGTATCAATACCATCAGCCCAGGCATCATCATCACGCCGCTTGCGAAGGACGAGTTATCCGGCCCGCGTGGGGCAGGCTATCGGCGCATGATTGACGGGTGCCCGGCCAAGCGCGCCGGCACGCCGGATGAAGTTGGAAATGTTGCCGCGCTGCTCATGGGGCCTGACGGAGGATTCATCACCGGAAGCGATTTCCTGATGGATGGTGGCGTGACGGCGTCTTACTGGTTCGGAGAGCTGGCACCGCAATAATGGTGTGACGTTACGCCAGACTCCTACGTGAAAGGATTAGAAGCTATGACAGACAAACAAGCCCAAACCATCATCCGCAACGGCAGCAAGCCGTCTATCAAAGGCCCGGGAAGCTGGTTTACCGGCGCCGTCCGTATCGACAGCCTGTTCCAGATGGAGGAGCCGGGGCGAACCGGTGGTGCCATCGTGACGTTTGAGCCCGGCGCGCGCACCCACTGGCATACGCATCCACTCGGTCAGATTCTGGTCGTGCTTTCAGGGGTAGGTTGGACTCAATGCGAAGGTGGCCAGCGCAGTGAAATCCGCGCTGGTGACATCGTCTCGTGCTCGTGCGGAAAGCGACACTGGCACGGTGCTGCTGCAACCACGGCGATGTCGCACTTTGCGGTCACTGAAATGCTCGACGGCAAGAACGTCGAGTGGATGGAGTCGGTAACCGATGAGCAGTATGAGGCTGGCCCGCTCATCACTGACTAAGCCACCAACCGAGACTGTCTAACGATGTTGTCGAATGGCGCTTCATGGCCGACATCTCCCGATAAAGGTAAGCGATCCATCTTCGGCGTCTACCAACTGACGCTCTGAGCGAGGAGCATAGGTGTCCACCTAACATTGAGGTGGACACCTATGGCTGACAATAATCCTGAGTTGAGAGTCGTGTTCCAGAGCCGCGATGGGCGCAGGCGCTACGACGAAAAAGGAAAGCGGGCGCTCATCGAGGCAGCCTTGCAGCCCGGCGTATCCGTTGCCCGTGTTGCGCAGGAGCACGGGCTTAACGCAAATCTGCTGCGCAAGTGGATCACCAAGTACCTGATGGCGCGCGAGAAGGCACTCACGCAGGCGCCGCAGGATAGCGGCGCCGACGAACCGCATGGACTGAGTGCTGGGCAAGTCATCGACAGTGTACCTGTTGAGATTGTCAATTCGCAGAGGCACCCGGTGACAGAGCAACCTCCCGGCGCCTTTGTGCCGGTCATGCCGGCGCCGTTGCCAATGGCACCAGCGTTGGCGATGACACTCTCGTTACACGTGCGCCTGTCCAACGGCGTTGAGTTCGACCTCGGCAAGGCAAGCATTGATGAGTTGACCACCGTCGTACAGATGCTGGGGAGGCTGCCATGTTCCGGTTCGACGTAAGCCTGAAAGTTTACCTCCACCGCGATCCGGTTGATTTCCGCTACGGCATGAACAGTCTCTCGATCCTCGTCGAGCAGGCCATGCGACTCAATCCAATGGACTCCTCTCTTTACATCTTCGGGAACCGGCGTCGCGACCGCATCAAGATCCTCGGCTGGGATGGCAGCGGGTTCTGGCTTATGACGAAGCGACTTGAGGCAGAGCACTTCATCTGGCCCGGCAACAAGACCGAAGTCGTGACCTTGACAACCGATCTGCTGCACGCGCTGCTCGACGGCGACGACATTACCACCATCCATCGCCATCCAAGGCGGGAATATCTGCGCGTGAGCTGAACGCGCGTCAGGCATGCTGGTCTAACCCGGCATGCCTGCCCAGATCACGATCTCCGCCGACGAACTCAATGCGTTACTCGCCATGCGGGAGGCGTACGCCACCCTGGAGCGCGAGCATGAAGAAACCCGCAGCATGCTGCGTCTGATGACTGCGGAGCGCGACCTGGCCGAGGAACGGCTGCGTGCTTACCGGCGTGATCTGTTTGGAGCAAAGAGCGAAGCACGGGACTCCGAACAGTTTGGATTGTTCAACGAGGCCGAAGCGCTTGGTGCGAATGCGACACCTGCCCAGGAAGAGACTCCCGGGGCGAAGGTCGCGGAGCACACACGCAAAAAACGTGGTCACCGCAAGCCGCTTGATCCCAATCTGCCCCGTGAGATTCGCCGGCACGAACTTCCGGAAGCCGAGCGTTTCTGCAGCAACGACGGCCATGCGCTGGTGGAGTTCGGCGTTGAAATCAGCGAGCAGCTCGACGTGATTCCGGAACAGGTCCGCGTGATCCAGCATCAGCGGGTCAAGTATGCCTGCCCGTGCTGTGATCTGGGCATCAAGGTCACGCCGGCGCCGCTGCGCATCATCCCCCGGGGGTTACTGACCGAATCGGCACTCGCGTGGATCGCGGCCGGCAAATACCAGTTCGGTATGCCGCTGTACCGCCAGGCTGGACTGCTGCGTCGCTTCGGCGGTGATATCTCATCCAACACGATCGCAGCCAGCATGGTTCGCGTCGGCCTAGCGGCGCAACCGGTGATCAACCTGATGCGCGACGCACTGCTTGATGCCGAGGTGATCCTGTGCGATGAGACGACCTTCCAGGTACTCAAGGAGAAAGGACGAAAGCCACAGACGAAGAGCTATCTGTGGTCACAGATGACGGGCACGGGAATCCCGATCCGTTGCTTTACCTATACGCCGGGGCGTGGTGCGAAACTGGCCGACAAGTTGTTCACAGGTGTGCGGGAGGGCGCAGTACTGATGACAGATGGCTACGAGCCATACAACGGTATCGCCGAGCGATACAAGCTTGTGCATCTTGGCTGTGTTGTTCACGCGCGCCGTTACTTCGTCAAGGCAGAAGAAAACGTCCCCAAGGCTGCACGTACGCCAGATCTGCTCGCAACACGCTTCATCAAGCTGTTTGGCAAGTTGTTTGCCGCCGAGGCACGCAGTCAAACGTGGAGTGCTGACCGGCGTCTGCGCCTACGGCAGCGCTATAGTGCCCACGTACTCGAGGTCATCAAGGATCTCATGATCAAGCAGTCTCCTGGCGTGCTGCCGCAGAGTCTGCTTGGCAAGGCGCTGACCTATCTGCGTGAGCAGTGGCCGAAGCTGGTTCGTTACATCGAAAACGGTGACTGGCCAATCTCAAACAACGCCTGTGAAAATTCCATTCGCCCCTTCTGCCTGGGACGCCGTGGCTGGCTCTTCTCGGATACCGTTGACGGCGCTAACGCGAGCGCCAATCTGTATTCTCTTGTTGAAACGGCGAAAGCCAACGGCATCGATCCGTACCGCTATCTGACCTGGCTGTTTGAACGTCTCCCCCTGGCAAAGACCGTTGATGATTACGACGCCTTGATGCCCTGGAAAATGCCACTCTCCCTGCGCTGATCCGCCGCCAAATCTACTTCACAAACACCACGCTCGTCCACTACTCAGAGGGACGGCGCTAATGGATCGCTTACCGATAAAGGATGACCATTTTCAAACAGCGGGCGGGTGTATTCTGCGGTCGTATGCACGCCATTTCGCCGACGTCGGCGCTCATTGTTCGGAGAAGCGATGAACATCAGCACACACAAGCCTGGCACTCCAACCTGTCAACTGGTGCAAGCTGGCCCACAGTTCGAGGGGAAGCAAGGGCTGACCTATGCGGTAGGTATCTCAGCTGAAAGTGTGGGATCGAAGCATGTGCATCTTCAGCTAGCAACAATTCCGCCGGCTGCCCGGGCCAAAGCGCATCTCCATGCGGAGCATGAGACGGCCATCTATCAGCTGAGCGGCATCTCGGGGTGCTGGTATGGCGAACGATTGGAGCACCATGCGGTGGTTCGGGCCGGAGATTTCTTCTACATCCCCGCAGGGATGCCGCATGTTCCGTACAACGCGAGCGCGGATGAGCCTTGCGTCGCGGTAATCGCCCGAACCGATCCCAACGAACAGGAGAGCGTCACGATGCGGCCAGATCTTGATGCCTTACCTGACTGGTCGAGCGTTCTGCCTTCACCGCTCTGATTGATCTGAGTGCAAGGGAGCTTTGCGCCATGACGCGTCACCATGTCGTGGCTGAACAGGACACGCGAGCATCGGAAACTGCACATGCCGTTTGAAGGCACGCGGCCAGTATGGGACGGTCAACAAGACCTGTCAGTCGCGAACCGATACCGCCTGCTCAACCACTCTGCGCCTGAGAGTAACCAGCGGCGTTCGGATCATATGTGTTTGCGGAAATGCCCCGCTCCTGATGCATGGCAACGGCCTCGGCAAGCCTCCTGCCGACCTGGTCAGCGCCCTTGATGCCCGGCAGACGCCTCACGGGACGAGTTGCATCGTTGGTCGTTAGAATGATCGTGCCGACACCGAACAGGCGCTGCCACCATGGGTGGATCGACGTGACGCACTGAATCCGGGAAATCTCGAGAATTGATACACGGCGATGCAGAATACCTTGCGTCCAGGTAATCCGCGCGGTATCGATGACGATTCGGGTGAACGCGGTCTTGGCGAACGGCAACCCGACACCGATCAAAACCGCACCAGCTTGTGCGAGCAGCACATGCCACTGAAGCGGGAAAGAGTTAGACGCGTAGACATGTATAGCGCCAATCATTGCCATGACAGCGCCCCCCTTGAGGATCGCGGCAAGGTTGCACGCCTGCGACGGAGCGCCACTGAAAATTACCTGATTGGCCATTGCACATGTCCCTTTTTCTGACCCACGGACCATTTGTCCGTCGAAAAAGGCAGCGCTGCCTGATTCGGTTGCGCGTCAGCAAATTGAGTGGCCGGCGGCAATGCAGCGATTCTCGCGCCATGCAGACATACGCGCCGGCTTAGTTTCACATGTTTCAAACGTCCGGTGGCGACGCAACGCATCGTCGACGCATCGGCTGTTGAAGCGAACATAGTTGACTCGCACGTCACTGTCTTGAAGTCGTAGCGCGACTTGATACCTATGGTGTGCCAGTATAGCCTTTACGACGAGTATCGTCCGCGATGTACGCACAGAGACCAGCTTTGTCCGATACCGAACTTCGGCTGGACCATTAGAGCGGTCCGCGATTCGTTGCTGCTGAAACCTTTTCCTGCTGGAGGCACGATAGTCACTGCGCCGAAATGCAAAACGCCAAAAGTCCCGACGTGACCTCGTCGATGATCTGCTTCATTTCCGGATACGGGGGATGGAATGGGGTTGGATTTTGCGGACTGCCCCACTCGATCGTGTACGAAAACACCTTCGCTTTTTTTGCATCGACCAGGTGACGGCTAAACGCATAGTCATCCGACGTGCCGGCAGTCGGATAAAGGCTCATCGACTGTTCCGTCTTGTAGAGTCGGCCACGCGATGCCTTGATCGCATCACGCATCTCATTCGCCAGATTGACTGCGATCTTCTTGTCCTCGGCCGCGATGTACTCTCGGTACGCCTTGTCGTTGGCGATGCCGCGCTTGCCGTCATACGCGGGGTTCTGGAAATTCATCGCTGGATCGGCGCTTTGATCGACATCGTCACCCCAGTTGTACAGGATGTCTTCCGAGTAGCTATGCAGGTCGACAAAATAGCGAATGTGCGGAAAGTTGTCGAACATCCAGACAGCGTTCTTTGTCTCCGGCTCGGAGGTTGCCGCGGGGCCAATGTAGACATCGTGATCGCACGGATCCGTGGAGTTTGCAATCGGCGACTTCGGATCGAAGTACTTTGGGAAGTCCCAGAGAAAATCGTAATTGCGGTTGACGTCGACACCGACACATTGGGATTGCGTATGTCCCGCCGGCGCAGGTCGACGATTCTTGCGCCACATCGGTTCGGTCAGCATGCTGTAGTTGCGTCCGTCAGGATTGGCTTGCGGAAAGACGTAAATGTCCTTCTTCTCCACCACAGATTTGATCTGCGCTGCGGTAAAGGTCCTGCTGCCTATTGTGATATCCGTATTTGTCCGGTATGCGTTGGCGAGCAGTTGCACAAAGTTGACGAGAATGTCGGGGCTGCCCCATTCGCGTGCGTGAACGCCGCCAAGGAAATAGATTCCGACGCGGCCCGCGCCGCTGCCTTTACCAATCTTGAGCGCGTGACAAACGCGCTGCTCCCATGTCTCGTTCGGCAGCTTGATCAACGTGGTGAACGCGTCATTCGGAGCCTCTGATTCGGCAACCAGGGCCGCTTCAATATGCGCGACGTCGAGGTATCCCGTGCCAGCGGCGACCGACAATGCTTCACGCGTCAATGCGCCGACTGGGCTTTTGCGTTTCTCCTTCTGTCGCGCCACACCCTGGATTTGCGCATCCTCAAGACGTTCAACCTTGTAACCCGCAGCTTCAAGCGCACGAATTTGTTCGTCGCTAGCGTGCGCGTCGACGCGGTAGCCTTCTGCGACTTTCTCGACAGTATGCCGGGCGACCGTGACTTTATACTTTGTCACGAGGTCGGCCATCGCCGCGTAGTCGCTTCCGGTAATTCTGGCATGGTAGCTCGACACTTTCATTCTCCCTTCAGTTTTCTGCCTTCGTAATCTTAAAGACGGTACAGCGGCAGTCATTTCAAAACCACGTGTCATTCGAATATCTGATTGATGCCTGTGATCCCTGCTAAACCGATCCCTACACCTATACGATCGACAGGCTGAAAGGCTGACGACAACTTCAACTAACGTTGTGACTACCTAGTCGGCGCCGACAGCTAAAGCGCGTCACACGGCGTTCGTCTCGTGACAGCGGTCCAGTTGCGCCAGGCGTTCGGCCTCATGGCGGCCGAGGCGTCGGTAGCGGAGGCGTTGGGGGTGATGCTTTGGGTCATCTCAAACCGATCGAGCGCGTCGGAGTCTGACATTGCCGGAAAGGGATTGAGTTAGGTGTATGCCTTGAACATGCATCAGCAGGTCGACAAGGTGACCGCCTACGTTAGACATGTCTATTGATAGTCTAGCGTGTCGTCGACTTTGGTGATCTTCCAGTTGTCACCTTGCTTGCGCACCCCCGGCGTCAGACTACTTGTCGTGTTATCTGATTCCTATAGACATGGTCCGGG